>JBGQJV010000092.1:0-16285 GCA_041499215.1 Gemmatimonadota bacterium
GACTATTTCCGGACGATGACCGTACCGGTGCTGCGCGGCCGCGCCTTCACCCTGGCAGACCGGGACAGCGCTCCGCGGGTGGTCCTCATCAACCAGTCGTTCGCCGCCCGCTACTTTCCGGGGGAGGACCCCATTGGCCGGCGGGTCGCGTTCGACAAGGTGCCGGACTCCAACTCCGTCTGGCGCACTATTGTCGGCGTGGTCCAGGACGAGCGCCAGGAGGCGCTGTCCCTCGAGCCACGGAACGAATTCATCGCGCCGGTGGCTCAGGACGGTGGCCGAGGGCTGTACCTGCTGCTCAAGACTTCGGGCGACCCCGCCAGTCTGGGACCCACGGCGCGTGATCTGATCGCCGACATGGACCCCGACCTGGCCATCCTGTCCGTCACCACCATGGACGAGATCCGCGACCGCTCCCTCGCGCGGCAGCGGTTCATGCTCACTCTGCTCGGCGCGTTCTCGCTCGTGGGCCTGGTGCTGGCCGTGGTGGGGGTCTACGGCGTCATGGCCCAGCTGGCCCGGAGCAGGGTGCGCGAGATGGGCATCCGGATCGCTCTGGGCGCTCAGGCGGCGGAGGTGCAGTGGCTGGTGGTTCGCCACGGGCTCAGACTGGTGGCCACCGGACTCGGCATCGGTCTCACCGCGGCACTGCTGTTGAGCCGGAGCATCACCGCGCTGCTGTTCCAGATCCAGCCACTCGACCCCATCACCTTCGTCTCGGTGCCGGTGCTACTGGTCCTCAGCGCGATGGCGGCCTGCTGGCTCCCGGCACTCAGGGCCAGCCGCGCGTCGCCGGCGCTGGCGCTGAGGACGGACTAGGCTCGGGTGAACGGTGAACGGTGAAGGGTGAAGGGTGAACAGTGAACGAGGAAGACGCCGGTGTCATCCCGAGGGCCCGCAGGGCCCGAGGGATCCCTTGAGGTGAGGCACCGGTACCAACCCTGAGGGATCCCTCTCCTCGCTGCGCTCGGGTCGGAATGACAGGGCTGTGCTATCTTCGGTCCGCCTGTCCGCCTGTCCGCCTGTCCGCCTGTCCGCCTGTCCGCCTGTCCGCCTGTCCGCCTGTCCGCGACCGAGCCCCCTTGGGAGCACCTTGGCGCGACCCGGGGCGAGGGAGTCCTTCAGGGCCCGCCCGCCTACACCGTCGCTCGCGTCCGGTCGATCGTGCCCCGTTCCGACAGCGCCGACTGGGCCGCGGCCAGCCGGGCGATCGGCACCCGGTAGGGCGAGCAGCTCACGTAGTTCATCCCCAGGCTGTCGCAGAAGGCCACGGAGCGCGGCTCCCCGCCGTGCTCGCCGCAGATGCCGAGCTTGAGGTCCGCCCGAGTCTTCCGTCCGAGCTGGCAGGCCATTTCAATCAGCTTGCCGACGCCAGCCTGGTCCAGCACCTGGAACGGGTCGTCATCGATGATTCCGTGCTCGATGTAGTACGGCAGGAACCTGCCGGCGTCGTCGCGGGAGAGCCCCCAGGTGGTCTGGGTGAGGTCGTTGGTCCCGAACGAGAAGAACTGCGCCTCCCGGGCGATCTCGTCGGCGGTCAGCGCCGCGCGGGGCAGCTCGATCATGGTGCCGAGCAGATAGGGCACCGTGATCTGTTTCTCCCGGAAGACCTCCTCCGCCACCTGGCGCACCACCAGTGCCTGCTTGCGAAACTCCACCACGTTGGCGGTGAGCGGGATCATCACTTCGGGCTGGACCCGTCCCTTGCGTAGCGCCACCGCACAGGCCGCCTCGAAGATCGCCCGCGCCTGCATGGCGGTAATTTCAGGGTAGACGATCCCCAGCCGGCAGCCGCGGAGCCCGAGCATCGGGTTGGTCTCCTGCAGACCATCGACGATCCGCTGCACCTCTTCCGCCGGCTTGCCCAGCGATTTGGCCAGCGCCTCCACCTCGGGGCCCTCGTGCGGCAGGAACTCGTGCAGCGGCGGATCCAGCATCCGGATGGTGACCGGGAAGCCCTCCATGGCACGGAAGATCGCTTCGAAGTCTCCCCGCTGCATCGGCAGCAGCTTGGCCAGCGCCTTCTTCCGGCCCTCCGGGTCCTGGGCCAGGATCATCTCGCGCATCGCCAGCAGCCGGTCGCCCTCGAAGAACATGTGCTCGGTGCGGCACAGCCCGATGCCCTCGGCGCCGAAGTCGCGCCCGCGGTGGGCGTCGGCGGGCGTGTCGGCGTTCACCCGGACCCGGATGTGGCGGACCTTGTCGGCCCACTGCATCAGCCGGTTGAAGTTGCCCGACAGCTCCGGCCGCTTGAGCTCCGCCTTGCCGGCGAAGACCCGGCCGGTGGCCCCGTCGATGGTGATCCACTCGCCCTGCTTGATCGAGCGCCCGTTCACCGAGAACAGGTGCTGCTCCTCGTTGACATCGAGCTGCTGGGCGCTCGCCACGCAGGGCTTGCCCAGCCCGCGGGCCACCACCGCCGCGTGGCTGGTCATGCCGCCTCGCGCGGTGAGAATCCCGCGAGCCGCCACCATGCCGTGGAAGTCCTCGGGGGAGGTCTCCCGCCGGACCAGGATCACTTCCTGGCCCTTGCGGGACAGCTGCTCGGCCAGGTCGGCGTCGAACACCGCCGCACCCGCCGCCGCGCCCGGTGAAGCCGGCAGACCGGTGGTGAGCAGGTCCACTTTGGAGTCCGGGTCGATGGTGGGGTGCAGCAGCTGGTTCAGGTCGTTGGGCGGAATCCGGGCGACCGCCTCGTCCTCGCTGATGGCGCCTTCGTCCACCATTTCGCAGGCGATCCGCACCGCCGCATGTCCCGAGCGCTGGCCCCGGCGGGTCTGCAGCATGAACAGCTTGCCCCGCTCGATGGTGAACTCCATGTCCTGCACGTCCCGGAAGTGCCGCTCCAGCACCCGCGCGATCCGGTCCAGCTCGGCGTAGGCCTGGGGCATCTCCTCCTTGAGCTTGGAGATCGGGTGCACGTTCCGGCTGCCGGAGACCACGTCCTCGCCCTGCGCGTTGAGCAGATACTCGCCGTACAACTTGCGCTCACCGGTCGAGGGGTCGCGGGTGAACGCCACCCCGGTCCCGGAGTCCTCGCCCAGGTTGCCGAACACCATCGTCACGATGTTGACCGCGGTGCCCATCGAATCGGGGATGTCGTGCAGCTTCCGGTAGTCGATGGCGCGGCGGGTGTTCCAGCTCTCGAACACCGCGGCGATCGCGCCCCACAGCTGCTCGATCGGATCGTCGGGGAAGGGCTTGCCCGTCTCCTTGAGCACATGGGCCTTGAAGTCCTGTACCAGCGCCTGCATCTGCTCGGCCGGCAGGTCGATGTCGCGCTGCACCTTCGCCTTCTGCTTCCGGGCTTCGAGCAGCTGCTCGAAGCCCGCCTTGGACATGTCGAACACCACCGCGGCGTACATCGCGACGAAGCGGCGGTAGGAGTCCCAGGCGAACTGGGCGTTGTTGCTTTCCTTGCGCAGGCCCTCCACCGTCGTGTCGTTGAGGCCCAGGTTGAGGATCGTCTCCATCATGCCGGGCATCGAGACCGCGGCGCCGGAGCGCACCGACACCAGCAGCGGGCGTTCCTTGCCGCCGAAATGGCGGTTGGCGGCCGCCTCCAGTCGCTGCAGGCTGGTCTCCACCTGCGAGCGCAGCCACGGCGGGAACTGCCGGGTCTCCAGATACGTGATGCAGAGCGACGCGGCGATGGTGACGCCCGGAGGCACCGGGATTCCGAGATTGGTCATCTCCGCCAGGCCGGCCCCCTTGCCGCCCAGCACATCCTTCATTGCTGCGGTGCCGTCGGCGCGGCCCTGGCCGAAGAAGTAGACGACGGGCTGGGAGTACGGTGCGTTCATGCCGGAGTCGCAATGTAGGGGGCGGCGTGCCGCAGGGTGACCAGGTCCTCCGTCACATCGGTCGGGTACTCGCCGGAGAAGCAGGCGTGGCAGAACCGGTTGCGGTCGCCCGCCGCCTGCAGCATGCCCTCGAGGCTCAGGTAGCCCAGCGAGTCCACGGCGAGGTATTCCCGGATTTCCTCGATCGAGTGGTTGGCGCCGATCAGCTCTTCCCGGGTCGGGGTGTCGATCCCGTAGTGGCACGGCCCCGTGATCGGGGGAGAGGCCAGCCGGAGATGGACTTCGCGCGCGCCCGCCGCGCGGATCATCTGCACCAGCCCCTTGCTGGTAGTGCCTCGGACCAGGCTGTCATCCACCATCACCACCGACTTCCCCTCGATCACGCCGCGGACCGGGTTGAACTTGATCTTCACCTTGGCCACCCGGAGCGCGTGGCTGGGATTGATGAAGGTCCGGCCGACGTAGTGGTTCCGGATCAGGCCGTGCTCCAGCTTGATCCCGCTCACGTCGGCGAAGCCCAGCGCCATCGCGTTGGAGCTGTCGGGCACCGAGAAGACCACTTCGGCGCCCGGGGCGGGGTGCTCCCGCGCCAGCTGCCGGCCCAGCTCCCGGCGCACCCGGTCCACCGATTCGCCGAACACCCGGCTGTCGGGCCGGGCGAAGTACACCAGCTCGAAGACGCAGCGGCTCACCGGCCGGGGCTTGAGCCGCGGCAGTTCCGTGATGTGGCCGTCCTCGATCTTGAGGAACTGCCCCGGCATCAGCTCGCACACCATCTGCGCACCCACCAGGTCCAGCGCGCAGGTCTCGGAGGCAACCACGACGCCCCCGCCGATCCGGCCCAGCACCAGCGGCCGGAAGCCGCGGGAGTCCACCGCCGCGTAGACTGTCCTGCCCACCGAGAGCACCAGGGTGAACGCTCCCTCGCACCGCTCCAGCGCCTCCCGGATCTGCTCGTCCGGGGTGGCCTTGCGGGAGCGGGCGATGAGATGCAGCAGCACCTCGGTGTCGGTCGTGGTCTGGAACAGCGCGCCCTGGTCCACCAGCTCGCGGCGCAGCTCGTGGGCGTTGGTCAGGTTGCCGTTGTGGGAGATGGTGAGCGGGCCGCTCTTATAATCGTTGAGCAGCGGCTGGGCGTTGGCCAGGACCGAGCTCCCCGCGGTGGAGTAGCGAGTGTGGCCGACCGCCACATTGCCCTGCAGCCGGGAGAGCGCGGGTTCGTTGAAGTTCTCCGAGACCAGTCCCATGCCGCGGTGCGCTCGGGCCTGGCCCAGCTCGTCCACGGCGACGATCCCGGCGCTCTCCTGTCCCCGGTGCTGCAGGGCGTAGAGTCCGAGATAGGTCAGCCGGGCCGCGTCGGGGACGCCCGAGACACCGAACACTCCGCACATTGCTCGATCCTTCCTTAGAAACGCTCTCCGTTGGGACGGTCGAGACGGTCAGGACGGTCGAGACGGTCGGCTGGGCGACCTACAACAATCCCGCCCTCGATTAGTTGACCGTCCCGTCCGTCTCGACCGTCTTCCATCCCTACCCTCGATCTTCCCCTACAGAGGCCATCCGCCGCGGAATCGCTGAATAGTACGTCTCCCGCAAGGACTCTACCGGCCAGCCATAGCGGTTGCCGCCGCGCCGGATGGCCAGCTCACCCCGGGCGGGGCCGACTGTTCCCACCGCCACGGCAGGGACTCCGTGTTCCCGGGCCAGCGCGAGGACCTCCCCCTCCTGTCCCGGCGTCACGGACACCACGGCGCGAGCCCCGTCCTCGGCATAGAGCAGGCGGACCTCTTCGGAGTCTCCCCGGAACATCGACGCATCGGCCCACTGGCCCCCAACCTGGCTCAGGTCCAGCTCGGCGCCGAACCCATGCAGGGCATACGGTCCCCCGATTGTCGCTTCCGCCACGGCGACCGCCAGCCCCCCGGTGGAGCAGTCGTGCGCCGAACGCAGCAGCTTGCCACGTGCCGCCTCGACCAGGAACTGCTGCAGCCGCAACTCGGCCTTGAGGTCCACCGGCGGCTGCTCCCCCCCGACGAAGTCCCGCACATGGGTCCAGTACGCCGATCCGCCCATCCGGCCGGAGGTCTCGCCCAGGACCAGGATCCGGTCGCCCGCCTGCTGGAAGTGGCTGCCCACCCTGAATTGTAGTTTGTCCAGCAAGCCCACCATCCCCACCGTGGGGGTGGGGTCGATCGCCCCGCTGGGGCTCTGGTTGTAGAAGCTGACGTTGCCGCCGGTTACCGGGGTGTTGAAGGCCAGGCAGGCATCGGAGATCCCGCGGCAGGCCTCCCGGAACTGGTAGAAGACGCCCGGTCGTTCCGGGTTCCCGAAATTGAGGCAGTCGGTGATCCCCAGGGGCACCGCGCCGGTACAGGCGATGTTCCGGGCCGCCTCGGCCACGGTGGCCTTGCCGCCCTCGTAGGGGTCGAGCGCCACCAGCCGGCTGTTGCAGTCCACGGTGACCGCCATGCCAAAGCCGGTGTCGTACACCTTGAAGACGCCGGCATCGCCGCCCGGGCTGATGAGCGTCGCGGCCTGCACGGTGGAGTCGTACTGCTCGTAGACCCAGCGTTTGGAGGCGATGGAGGGCTCATCCAAGAGCAGCGGCAGCGCACCGAGAATGTCGGCCTTTGCGGGGGCAACCGGACCGCCTGACCGCCTGACCGCCTGACCGTCATCCTCCCTTGCCTCGGGATAGTAGACCGGCGCCTCATCCACCAGCTGCTGGCCCGGGATCTCCGCCACCGTGACGCCGTTATGCCGGATGCGGAACAGACCGTCATCGGTCACCCGGCCCACCACCGCGGCCTCCAGCTCCCACTTGGCGCACACCGCCTGCACCTCGGCCACCCGCTCGGGCTCGGCCACCACCAGCATCCGTTCCTGCGATTCGCTCAACATGATCTCGTACGGCGTCATCCCGGGCTCCCGCACCGGGACCTTGTCGGTCTCCAGCTCCACTCCCACACCGCCCCGGGCCGCCATCTCGGCGGAGGAGGAGGTCAGGCCGGCGGCGCCCATGTCCTGGATGGCGACGATGATCCGCTGCTCGATCAGCTCCAGGGTTGCCTCGAGCAGCAGCTTCTCGGTGAAGGGGTCGCCCACCTGGACCTGCGGCCGGCGGGCCTCGCTCTTCTCGGACAGGTCCTCCGACGCGAAGCTGGCGCCGTGAATGCCGTCCCGTCCGGTGCGCGAACCGACCGCGAGGAGCACGTTGCCCACCCCGTGGGCGGCGGCCCGCATCAGGTCCGCCTCTCGCAGCAGCCCCACGCACATCGCGTTCACCAGCGGGTTGCCACTGTAGCCCGGGGCAAAGTCCACCTCGCCGCCCAGCGTCGGGATACCGACGCAGTTGCCGTAGTCGCCCACCCCTTTCACCACCCCGGCGAACAGATAGCGGTTGCGGGGTGAATCGAGCGGGCCGAACCGGAGGCTGTTGAGCACCGCCACCGGCCGGGCGCCCATGGTGAACACGTCGCGCAGGATGCCACCGACTCCGGTAGCGGCGCCCTGGTACGGCTCCACCGCCGACGGGTGATTGTGCGACTCGATCTTGAAGGCCACCGCCCAGCCCTGCGGCAGCCGCAGCACACCGGCGTTCTCGCCTGGCCCCTGCACCACCTGGGGGCCCTTGGTGGGGAACTGCTTGAGGATCGGCTTGGAGTGCTTGTAGGAACAGTGCTCGGACCACAGGGCGCTGAAGATTCCCAGCTCGGTGAGCGTGGGATCCCGTCCGAGTATCGCCAGAATCCGTTCGTACTCGGACGCGGTCAGGTTGTGCTCCCGCGCCACCTGCGGTGTTACCGGACGCTCTCCGGGAAAGGGGCTGGCGTGAGTGCGGGCGCGCTCGCCGGTTGCCGGCATCGTACCTGAATTGGTCAACTTTGCTCGGTCCTTTGTTTAGACGGTCGGGACGGTCGTAACTGTCGAGTTATCACTTGACAGCTGTTCTTCGCACATGACCTTCGCCTGTCCGCCTGTCCGCCTGTCCGCCTGTCCGCCTGTCCGCCTGTCCGCCTGTCCGCCCACTACCCCTTCCTCCTCAGACTGCCCATGATGTCCCCCAGAGCCCGGCTCAGGAACCCGCGCTCGCTGGCGTGCGCCATGGCCTCGATTTCGCCGCCATCGAACCACGCCCCGTGACAGTCGGGACAACGGTCCACCTGCATCCGATGGAACTCCTCCGTCTTCAGCCGGCCGCCACACTTGGGACAGCGCATGTAGTGTGACTTCCGCTCGGCGTCCTGGGCCAGCCGCGTCTGCTCCTGCCGCCTGCGCTCGATGCGCTCGGCTTCGAGCTTGGCGAAGTACTCTTCCTCGTTTCGGCTGGGCTTGTTTTCGGTCGTCATCGGCCGCTGGAGTTAGTGTTGGCGCCGCTTCTCACTCCTCACTTGTCACTTCTCACTTCTCACTTCTCACGGCTTCAGCGTCGCTTCCGGCTTCCGGTCCCGAGGCGACGACGCCACGCCGTCGTACCCCCGATGACTGTCCCGCACCACCGCGTCCACCACCTGGCCGTTCTCCAGAAAGACCACGTCGTGGGTGCCGCAGGACCGCATGCAGTCGTTGCGGTAGTAGAGGTAGGTCATGTTTCCGGCCTTGCGCGCGGTCAGCGGGTCGCCCCACGTCGCGCGCACCTCGGCCTCGGTCATGCCGGGCTTGATGGACTTTATCTCCTGGGCGGCGGCGGAGGCCGAGAACACCAGGACGGCAGTCAATGTCATCCCGAGCAAAGCGAGGGATCTCCGAATCCGTGCCAGCAAGAGTGGAAGCCCTTCCGGTGAGGCCACGGACCGCCTGACCGCCTGACCGTCTGACCGCCTGTCTACCCTCATCGCGTCGCTCCCTTCAGTGGGGCCCAGCTCAACATTGAGGAAAAGAACCCGAGCCCATCGGTATTGCCCAGCGCGGGGTCGGCGGCGCGATCCGGGTGCGGCATCAGGCCGACCACGTTTCCTTCCGGATTGGCGATCCCGGCAATGTCGTTGAGCGACCCGTTGATCGCGCCATCCTTGAGCGGAGAGCCGTCCAGCTCGACGTAGCGCACCACCACCCGGCCCTCGGCCTCAAGCCTGCGGAGGGTGGCCTCGTCGGCGGCGAAGCGGCCTTCGCCGTGGGCCACCGGCATGCGCAACAGATCACCCTGGGTGTACCGGTTGGTGAACGCCGTGTCGGTCTGCTCCACCCGGAGCGCCACCGGCCGGGCCACGAAACTGAGTCGCGCGTTCCGCATCAGCGCCCCCGGCAGCATGCCGGCCTCGCACAGGATCTGGAACCCGTTGCAGATGCCGAGCACCGGGCCGCCCTCCTGGGCAAAGCGCTGCACCGCCTGCATGATCGGGCTGAAGCGGGCGATGGCGCCGGAGCGGAGATAGTCGCCGTAGCTGAACCCGCCGGGGAGGAGCACCGCATCCGCCCCCTGGAGATCGGTATCGCGATGCCAGACCAGGTAGGCATCGGTGCCCACCCGCCGGGCGCTGGCCAGGGTGTCGAAATCGCAGTTGCTGCCGGGGAAACGGATCACCGCAACCTTGCGCATTCAGCCCTCCACCTCTACCAGGTAGTCCTCGGTCACTGGATTGGCGAGCAGTTTCTCGCACATCGCCCGTGCCCGCCCCCGGGCGTCCTCCTCCGACCTGGCGTCGATCGACAGCTCGATGGCCTTACCGACCCGCACATTGCCCGCTTCGCGGAACCCCAGCGCGGTCAGCGCGTGCTCCACCGCCTGGCCCTGCGGATCCAGCAACCCGGCGCGCGGGACGATACGGACGTGGACCTTGTAGTGCATCGACGTTCTCCTGAAGCTACTGGCCGTTGGCCGTTGGCCTTTGGCCGTTGGCTACTGGCCGTTGGCCGTTAGCGTCGTCATCCCGAGTGGCGCTTCAGCGCCCGAGGGATCCCTTTGGATTTCACGCGGGCCTCGACCTACTTTCGCTCCGCCCGTCCGCCCGTCCGCCCGTCCGCCCGTCCGCCCGTCCGCCTGCGCGCCTTTCCCGCCTACTCCTCACCACCCCTTCTGAACGTTGTAGCCCGCGGCGTCGTTCGCCGCAGCTCCTCCAGCCCCTCGTCCGGTTCCTCCGGTTCGACCACCGCGAGCGAACCGTCGTGCCGCTCCACGAAGCCGAGCACTGCGTGCCGCGCCAGGCCGAACGCCAGATAGGTGAACCCGAGCGGGAACAGGAAATAGCTCGGGAAGGCCAGGCTGCACACCAGGATCACCAGGTGCAACAGCAGGCCCAGCAGGCCCTTGATCGTCCGGAATCCGATCGCCGGGAATCGCGGGTACTTGACCGTGCTCACCATCAGCAGCGAGAGCAGCACCATCAGGATGGTGAGGCCCTCCCGCTGGAAGTTCAGATAGGAGAGGGATTCCCGGTACCAGTCCGTCTGGCTGAACGGATAATAGACCGCCAGCGTCATTCCTGCCGATGGCGACGGCATACCGGTGAACCACCCCGGCTTGCCGGTGCCATGCTGCACGTTGTACCGGGCCAGCCGGATGGCGACGCCCACCACGTACATGTAGCACACCAGCCAGCCGAACTTTCCGGCCGACTGGAATTCGAGGAAGAACATGATCAGCGCGGGGGCTACCCCGAAGCTGATCACGTCCACCAGGCTGTCCAGCTCCGCTCCGAACTTCGTGCCGGTACCCGACAACCGGGCCACCCGGCCGTCCAGCATGTCCAGCACCCCCGCGAACACGACGAACCAGGCCGCCTGCATGAAATTGCCGCGGTAGGCCATCACGATCGCCCAGATCCCGAAGAACAGGTTGCCCAGCGTGAACGCGCTCGGCACCACCACCACCGCCCGGCGCATGTCGGGCGGACGCAGCCGCCTGTGAGGCATCAGTCCCATTGGGCCACCACCGTTGTGCCCGCCACGGTCTTGTCTCCCGAATGCACCAGGACCCGTGCCGTGACGGGCAGGAACAGGTCCACGCGCGAGCCGAACCGGATGATCCCCATCCGCTCGGCCTGTTGCACCTGCGTACCGGGCCCATGGTCGGTGATGATCCGCCGCGCCACCAGCCCCGCAATCTGCCGTACCGTGATCCGGCCCTTCGGCGTCATCATGCCGACGGTGCTCTGCTCGTTCTCCAGGCTGGCCTTCTCCGTGCCGGCGTGCCCGAAGCTCCCCTTATTGTAGTGCCGGTACTCCACCATTCCTCCCGCCGGATACCGATTCACATGCACGTTGAACACGTTCATGAAGATGGAGATCCGGGTGCTCCGCCCCTTCAGATAGGCCGGCTCGTCGATGTCGACCACGCTGACCACCACGCCGTCGGCCGGTGCGATCACCACGTTGTCCCCCCGCTGGCCTTCGCGCACCGGGTCGCGGAAGAAGGCGATCACCCAGATCGCGATCGGGAGCCACAGCGCGATCAGCCACCATGAGGCCACGGCCGCGAGCAGCGCCGCGATCAGCCACGCACCGAGGATGAAGGGACGCCCCTCGGGCGCCACCCGGATCACGCCCCCTCCGCGAGGTCGCTGCCGGTGATCCGGCGGAACGCCTCGAGGTACCGGGTGCTGGTCTCGGCGATGACCTCGGGGGTCAAGGTCGGGGGAGGGGCCTCGCCGTTCCACCGGCCTTCCCGTTTGAGGCCTGCCAGCCAGTCCCTGAGCGGCTGCTTGTCGAAGCTCGGCTGGCTCCGTCCTGGCTGATACCGCTCGGCCGGCCAGAAGCGGGAGGAGTCGGGCGTCAGGACCTCATCGATCAGCCGCAGGCTCCCGGCCTGGTCCACCCCGAATTCGAACTTGGTATCGGCGATGATGATGCCCCGGCTGGCGGCGTGATCCCGCCCGGCCAGATAGACCGCAAGGCTCGCCTCCCGCAGGCGGGTGGCCTGCTCCCTTCCCAGGGCGCCGGCCACCGTCTCAAACGTCACATTGATGTCGTGGCCCGACTCCGCCTTTGTTGCCGGAGAGAAGATCGGCTGCTCGAGCCGGGCGCTCTCGCTGAGGTCCGCGGGAAGCGGCTCCCCCGCCAGCGTGCCGCTCTCCTGGTATTCCTTCCACGCCGATCCCGCCACATAGCCGCGGACCACGCACTCGAACGGCACCGGTTCCGTGCGCCGCACCAGCATGGTCCGCCCGGCGAGCTGCTCCCGGAATCCTGACGCCTGGCGCCCGACGCCCGCCACCTTGTGCAGGAACTCGATGATCTCCTCCGTGCGTGCCGTCACGTAGTGATTCGGCATCACGCCGGCAAGCCGTTCGAACCAGAACGCCGAGATCTGGGTCAGGACCGCGCCCTTCCGCGGGATCGCCTCGCGCATCACCACATCGAAGGCGCTCACCCGGTCACTCGCCACGAGCAGCAGGTGCTCCGGCCCGGCCTCGTAGACCTCGCGGACCTTCCCCTTACGCAGGAGGGGCAGGGGCAACCGGCTTTCAGTCAACACAGTCATGTGAGTTCCGCGTTCCGAGTTGAGTCCGGTCTTGTCATCCCGAAGGCACGACCGTCATTCCCGAGTTCCCAGTTCCGAGTGTCATCCCCAGGGCCCGCAGCCCCGAGGGATCCCTCAACCTGAGTGCCGGAGCCAACCTTGAGGGATTCCTCCCCTCGCTCCGCTCGGGTCGGAATGACAGGGCTGTGCTAGCTTCGGCCCGCCCGTCCGCCCGTCCGCCCGTCCGCCCGTCCGCCCGTCCGCCCGTCCGCCCGTCCGCCCGTCCGCCCGTCCGCCCGTCCGCCCGTCCGCCCGTCCGCCCGTCCGCCCGTCCGCCCGTCCGCCTGTCCGCCTGTCCGCCTGTCCGCCTGTCCGCCCTACACCACGATCTCCGCCGCTCCCACCTCCGCCGCCAGCGGCAGCGCCCGGGCCATGAGCGGGGCAAGATACTCTTCCATGAACTCCGCCACTTGCTCGCGCGAACGGCCGGTATAACGGATCGGGTCCAGCTCTGCCTGGAGCGTGCCAGTCGGTACCCGGGCAAAGGTGTGATCCGCCGCCAGCCGCTCCAGCAGATTGTTCGGCTCGCCGCGGCTCACCGCCTCGGCGGTGGCGAGCGAGTGCTGCCGGATGATCTCGTGCAGGGCCTGCCGGTCCCCGCCGGCCTCGACCCCGAGCATCAGCCACCGCTCGGTGGCCATGAATGGCATCTGCTCCTCGACATGTCTCCGGATCACCGCGTCGCGCACCTCCAGGCCGCCCGCGATGTTGGCGGCGAGGATCAGGATCGCGTCGGTGGCGAGGAATCCCTCGGGCAGGGTGAGTCGCCGGTTGGCCGAATCGTCCAGGGTCCGCTCCAGCCACTGGGTAGCGGCGGTGTTGGCGGTGTTGGCCGTGAGGCTCATGACGAACCGCGCCAGCCCGCAGATCCGCTCCGACCGCATGGGGTTGCGCTTGTAGGCCATGGCGCTCGAGCCGATCTGGTCCTTCTCGAACGGCTCCAGCAGCTCGCCCTCGTGCTGCAGCAGTCGGAGATCGGTGGCCATCTTGGAGGTGGACTGAGCGATGCCGGACAGCGCATCCAGCACCACGCTGTCCCCCTTCCGGCTGTAGGTCTGGCCGCTGACCGGATAGACCCGTGGGACGCCCAGCTTGCTGGCGATCCGCCGCTCCAGTTCGCGCACCTTGACGTGGTTGCCCTTGAACAGGTCGAGAAAACTCGCCTGCGTGCCCGTGGTGCCCTTGCAGCCGCGCAACCGCAGCGTCTCCAGCCGATGCACCAATTCCTCGACATCGAGCCCCAGGTCCTGCATCCACAGCGTGGCCCGCTTGCCCACGGTGGTGAGCTGGGCCGGCTGGAAATGGGTGTAGGCCAGGCAAGGGGTCGCCGCGTATTTCCGGGCGAACTGCTCCAGGCTCGCGAGGGTGGCGAGCAGCCGTCCCAGCAGGATCCTGAGCCCCTCGCGGATCACCAGGATGTCGGCATTGTCGGTGATGAAGGCGCTGGTGGCGCCGAGATGGATGATCGGCTTGGCCAGCGGCGCCTGGTCCCCGAAGTGGTACACATGGGCCATGACGTCGTGGCGGAAGCGCCTCTCGTACCCCGCCGCCGCGCTCAGGTCGACGTCGTCGAGGTGCGCCCGCATCTCGGCCACCGCTCCCTCGGGGATGTCGAGCCCCAGCTCCCGCTCGCTCTCGGCCAGCGCCAGCCAGACCCGGCGCCATAGCCCGATGCGGTAGCGCTCGCCCCACAGCAGCTGCATCGCCGGGGAGGCGTAGCGCGTACCGAGCGGCGAACGGTAGCGATCGTCGGTCATCGGAGTTCCAGGTCGGTGTAGACGATCTGGCCCGCGCGTTCCAGGAACACCCGGAGCGGCTGTTGGCTCCGCAGGCCCTCGACCACTTCGCGCACCTCGTCGGCACTGGTGATCCGCTTCCGGTTCATCCCCACGATCACATCGCCTTCGGTCAGGCCGGTGGCCTGGCTCAGCGCCTTGGAGATGCTGAAGATCAGCGCTCCCTGCTCCGACTGGACGTTGCGTTCGGCCCGCACCTGGGCGGTGAGCGTCACCAGCTCGAGATCCTTGAGCACCGTGACTTTCATGGCCGCGGTGGTGGGCAGATCGCCGGTCTTGAGCGTGACCGGCCGGTCGCGGCCGTCCCGCCGGACCACTAGCCGCACCGGGTCGCCCACCTGCAGATCCAGCTTCACCGCCTCCCAGTCCAGGTAGTTGCGCAGCACCCGGTCATTCGCCCGGGTGAGCACGTCACCCCGCTTCAGTCCGCTCACGTCACCCGGGCCCTGCGGCACCACGTTGGAGACCAGCACGCCCCCCTGGGCCTTCCAGTCCCTGAGGCTCTCCGCCCCCGCGACGTCCAGCCCGGTCCAGGCCCGGCGCACCGACCCGTGCGTGAGGATCTCGTCGGCGACCCGCAGGGCGCGCTCGATCGGGATGGCGAAGCCGAGCCCGATCGAGCCGCCGCTGGAGGAGAGGATGGAGGAGTTCACTCCCACGACTTCGCCCAGGGCATTGGCCAGCGGGCCCCCGGAATTGCCCGGGTTGATCGAGGCGTCGGTCTGGATCATGTCCAGGTACAGCCCCGACTGGTCGCGGCCCGGGAGGATGTTCCGATGCACCGCGCTCACCACCCCGGCGGTCACCGTAGGCTCGGCGTTGCCCAGCAGGTAGGCGAACGGGTTGCCCAGCGCGACGACCCATTCGCCGATCATGAGGTCGGTGCTCTTCCCGGTTCCCACGATCGGAAGGCTCTTCCGCTCAATCCGGATCACGGCGATGTCGGTCACCGCGTCCTCGCCCAGCAGGTTCGCCGGAACGTCGGTGCCGTCCGACAGCGTGACGATGATCCGGTCCGCCCCGCTTACCACGTGCTGATTGGTCAGGATGACGCCATCGCTGCGGATGATGAACCCAGTGCCGAAGCTCTGCTGTTCCCGGGGCGAAGGCGGCAGGAAGAAGAAGTCGAACGGTGTCTGCGGCGTGGCTTGCCGCCGGCTGGTTACCGTGATCGACACTACCGCCGGCGACACTCGCTGCGACGCCTCGACGATCGCCGTCCGGCGGGAGGTGGTGAGGGGATCGCCCTCCGGATGGGCCGTGCGCTGGGCCGCGAGCGACTCGACCAGCTCCGGCGCGGGACCCTCCCCGCTGCAGGCGGCGACGAGGGCACCCGTGAGGAGCGCAGCCACCAGGCGACGGGGCGACAAGGCGACAAGGCGGCCAGGCGACCCGGCGACCCGGCGACGGATCATGGCCTCACCCGCCTGTTCAAGGGCCCGACCATCTCGTCTATCTCGACCGTCTTCTCCGTCCCGTCCGTCCCGAGAAAACACTCAGCCGGATACTCCGCGGCCACGAAATACAGCCCCTGGGGAGGAGCGGGAGGACTGGTGGCCTGGTTGTCGGAGGCGGTGAGCAGGGTTGCCATGTCGTCGAGCGGGCGTCGGCCCAGGCCGATGTCGACCATCGTTCCCACCAGGAATCGAACCATGTGATGCAGGAACCGGTCAGCGGCGATGTGGAAGGTCAATCCCTGTCCGCCGGCTCTGGGCTCCCAGTGGGCCCGGCGGACGGTGCAGTCGTACGGACCGAGCGGGACTCGCGCCCCCTCGCCGGCCCTGGCCGGACGGTCACCATCAGCCTCGGCGCGACGCACTGCGAAGGCCTGGAACCGGTGCCGTCCGGGCAGCTGCAGGGCCGCCAGGTCCATCATCTCTCGGTTCAGCGGCCGGCTCAGGGCCCACTCGAAGGGGCGGCGAAAGGGCGAGCGGGCCCGGTCGTCGGTCCCTACCTCGTAGCGGTACCGGCGTCCGGTGGCGCTCTTCCTGGCATGGAATCCGACCACGACCGGAGCCAACCGCTCCACCCAGCAGTCCCGGGGCAACAGGCCATTCAGGGCCCGCCGGAGCGGGTCGGCCAGCCATTTCTCGGGTACCGTGAAGCTCACTCCCAGTCCAAGGGCGTGCACCCCGGCGTCCGTCCGGCCCGCGCCATGGGCCACGATCCTCCGGCCGCAGAGTCGCTCCAACACCCCCTCGATTTCGGCCTGCACCGATCGTCCGTCA
>JBGQJV010000093.1:0-16232 GCA_041499215.1 Gemmatimonadota bacterium
CACAGCTGTGCGCGCCTACCCGGAACCCGGAACTATTGAGAATACACCGCAGACCGCCGATAGCGTTCCAGCAGCCTCACCCCGAGCATTTTCACCAGCACGGCGAGCGGGATCGCCAGCAGCAGTCCCGCGAAGCCCAGCACCGCCCCGCCGAATGCCAGCGCCAGCATGATCACCACGGGATGCAATCCCACCGAGCCACCCACGATCCTCGGGCCGGTCACCGATCCGTCGATGAACTGCACCACCAGGAACACGCTGCCCACCCGCAAGAGCCCGCTCAGTGGCGGATCCATCGTCAGCGCCACGACCAGGGCGGGCACGATGGAGATGGCGAGCCCGATGTAGGGAATCACGTTGCAGAGGCCCGCGATCACTCCCAGCAGCAGGGCGCTGGGCACACCCAGCACGGCCAGGCCGATGCCAGTCAGCAGGCCGACCAGGCTCGCCTCGGTCAGCTGACCCCGGAAGAACCGTCCCAGCGACCGGTCGTACTCGTCCAGGAACGCCACCAGCGTGGGCCGCCTGGAGGGGGGGATCAACTCTTCGAGGAAGGTCAGCAGCGGCTGCCAGTCGCGTAACAGGTAGAATGCCACCACCGGGGTCACCACCACGTACCCCAGGAACCCGACGATGGTGCCGAGTTGCCTGAGGAAGGCCAGGCCCCACTGGGCGAACTCGCTCAGGATCGCGTCGGCGTTCTGCTGCAGCAGCCCGGCCAGTTCCTGGGCGTTGAGGTCGTGTACCCAGGTCCGTTGCGCCTCGGTCAGGAAGGCGAGCGACTCGATCCGCCCGCGGAGCCCAGAGAGGAAATCGAGCAGGGTGGTGGCGAAACGGGGCAGGGCGTTCACCAGGGTCGCAGCCTGGTTCCACAGCTGAGGGCCGGCAAACGCCGCCAGCAGGACCACGCCCAGGAGCGGCGGTAGCGCTACCAGGCCAATGGCGAGGCCGCGTCCTACCCGCCGCCGCTCGAGTCGCCCCACCAGCGGAGCGAACAGGTATGCCACCGCCAGCGCCAGGAGAAACGGGCCGAGCAGCCCACCGTACAGTTTGAGCCCCCAGATCACCGTCAAGGCGACGGCGATTCCCAGGGCGGCCTGCATCCCGGGTCTGGCCCGAAGCGGCCACAGCGCCAGAATGGCGAGCGGGAGTACCACCGGCGGCGCCAGGATTTCCCGGACCGACACGAGCAGCAGGATGTACAGCAGGCCGCCGAGGATGGCGGGCAGGAGGTCCCGGCTCGGAGTGTCGGTCACGGGCGGCCCCGTTCCGGGTTCCGCGTTCCGCGTTCCGCGTTACCCGATGAGGCAGCGGCGTGGTGTGCCCGGCGGCGAAGGCCAAACGTGGAACGGGGAACGCGGAACGCGGAACGCTTCACTTGGAATCTCGCACCGCAACCCACCGCACAAACAGCACCCCCGCCACGCCCAGCATCAGGTGCATGACGGTGCCCGCGGGGCCGAGGGGCAGCACGAAGGTGAACACGATCCACACGATCAGCGCCGCGATGGCGCCCAGCAGAGTCAGGGGCATGGCGAGGGGATGGGTTCGGGAACAGTTCCGAGGTCCGAGTTCTGTGTGCCTTGGATCACCGCGTTTGGCCGACGGCCGAGCACGGTACGCTCATGGCTAACGGCCAACGCTGCCCACGCCCTCCCGCGTTGACGCTCGGCGTACATGGTCCTATCTTCGAAACCAAGCGGCGTCGGAGAACTCCGTTATTGAGCCAACAGGTCCGGTGAAGGGCCCAGATACCAAGGCCGATGTCACGCCCCCCGGGGGAAGACAGACGCATAGGTGAGGGCGCCATACTTCTTCGTCGGGCTTCAATAAACCTCTTCGGCGTCGCCCTGGCATCCCCCGGGGGCTCCGGCCAGTCGCCGGTGCCCCCGTTTCTTCAGGGATTGGCCGGTTGAACCGGGGCCCGGTCAGGGGCATCTTCCAAGCCACCTCAACCGGGACCGATTTCCGGCATGCCGATCTGCACCGTGACGCGCCGGGTGCACTTCAACGCGGCGCACCGCTTGTACAACCCCGCCAAGCCGGATGACTGGAACGCGAGGGTGTTCGGCGTGTGCGCCAACCCGAACTACCACGGCCACAACTACGAGCTCGATGTCACGGTCGAAGGCGAAATCGACCTGGAGACCGGTTATGTCATCGATATCAACGTACTGAAACGGGTGGTTGAGGAGAAGCTGCTCGGCCAGCTCGACCACAAGAACCTCAATCTGGATGTCCCCGCATTCCAGGACCTGATCCCGACGTCCGAGAACCTCGCAGCCTATTGCTGGCGCGTGCTGGCCGGCCACATTCCCGCCGGCCGCCTGGTCCGGATACGACTCTGGGAGACCCCCCGCATCTATGTCGACTACGATGGACGCTAAGCCGCGCCCGGCCCGCCCCGACTCGTTCCAGGCCGAGGTTCGCACCATGCTCGCCGCGCTGGGCGAGGACCCGGACCGCCCCGGCCTGGCCAAGACGCCGGAGCGGGTGGAGAAGTCGCTGCGCTGGCTGACCCGGGGTTACCAGCTCTCCGTGATGGATGCCGTGGGGGACGCCCTGTTCGAGGAGCAGCACAACAGCATGATCCTGGTGCGCGACATCGAGCTGTACTCCCTGTGCGAGCACCACATCCTCCCATTCTTCGGCCGGGCCCACGTCGCCTACGTCCCCAACGGCAAAATCGTCGGGCTCTCCAAGCTGCCCCGCATCGTGGACATCTTCGCCCGGCGGTTGCAGGTGCAGGAGCGGCTCACCGACCAGATCGCCGACGCCATCATGGACGTGCTGGAGCCGCATGGCGTCGGTGTGCTCGTCGAGGCGGTGCACCTGTGCATGGCGATGCGCGGGGTGGAGAAGCAGAATTCCCGGACCGTCACCAGCGCGGTCCGGGGAAATTTCCGCAGTGACATCCGCACCCGCGAGGAGTTCCTCCGGCTGGTCCACGGGAGAAACGGGGATTGACGCCGCTGGCGGGCCGGCTGGCGGTGGTGACCGGTGCATCGCGCGGCATCGGCCTCGCCGTCGCGCAGTCGCTCGCGGGGGCCGGAGCCACGGTGGTGCGGCTTGCCCGCAGCTTCACCGAGACCGGCCCGGGGTTCCGGGATCTCCCTGCCGACCTGTCGGATCCCGCGGAGATTGCGCGCGCATCGCTCCGGATCGTGGAGCAGCACGGCCCGCCCACCGTGGTGGTGCAGAGCGCGGGCGTGTTCCTGCTCAAGCCGTTCGAGGCCACCGAGCCGGCCGAGCTGGATCGCCAGCTGGCGCTCAACCTCAGGGCTCCGTTCCTGCTCGCGCGCGGCCTGCTGCCCGCCATGCGGGCCAGGGGAGACGGACTCTTCATTACGATCGGAAGCGTCTGCGATCACCAGGGCTTCCCGGACAACAGTGCCTACACCGCGAGCAAGTTCGGTGTCCGTGGCCTGCATGAGGCGCTGGCCGTCGAGTACCGCGGCACCGGCGTCCGCTTCACCCTGATTTCGCCGGGCGCCACCGATACCGAGATCTGGGACCCGTTTGACCCCGATGCCCGGCCTGGCTTTCTCCGCCGGGCGCTGATGCTCCGCCCCGAGGACGTCGCCGAAGCCGTGCTCTTCACGGCCACCCGGCCGCCGCGGATGACGATCGAGTGGCTGCGTCTATCACCCAGTCCGACAGAAAGTGAGACGTGAGACGTGAGACGTGAGACGGCCGCCGGGAGGATTCCCGACATTCTTCGCGCCCTGCTCGGCGTCATGACGATCACACGTCTCACGTCTTACGTCTCACCTCTCACGGCCCAGACGCTCCCCCCACTCCCGGACTCGGCCGGCTGGGGGGTGCATGTGCTCGCTGTCGCGCGTGACCCCCAGGGTGCCGTGTGGGTGGGGAGCTATGGCCAGGGGATCTTCCGGCTCTCTCCCGGCGCTACCGCCTGGCAGCGGATCCGGCGCGATACCAGCGGCACCAGCATTTCCTGGGATTTCGTGCACGCCTTCGCCTTCGGGCAGCGGGGGGAAATCTGGTACGGTACCGTGGGCAACGGCTGGGGCCTGTCGACCGACAGCGGCGCCACCTGGAAGAACTGGACCTTCTCACAGCTGGGTCCCGAGTGGCAGTACGTGGCGCCCGACGGGATCGTGACCCGCGGTGACACCGTCTGGGTGGGCACCGCCGACGGCCTCCAGCTCACCACCAGCGATGGCGCGCACTGGACCGCCCTGGTGGACGGCACCGGCCCGCCCTCCAGAGGCCCGGCCGATACCGCCATCGTCATCCTCGGCAGCGAGTACGTGCGGCGCATCGGACTCGACCGGCGCGGCATCCTGATCACCACCCTCAAGGGCAACGTGCGGCTGGCCTCGGGGCCCGGCGGCTGGAGCACCGAACCGGTGGCCTCGGCCGCCTTCTCTCCGCGGAACCGGATCCTGCTCGGTGGACGGCCCTGGCGGGGAACCCCCTGCGGCCTCCGGCCGCTGCAGGATACCCTACCGTGCATCAGGCGCGCGGGCGCGGCCGCCAGGTCTCCGGAGACCCCCCGGACCATCTGGTTCCGCCGGCCGATTGCGCTGACGGACAATCCGTACATCGATCAGACCTATCGGTACGGCTCGACCATGGGCGGCAACTTCCAGCAGCACCAGGGGGTCGAGTTCAACAACCCGGACGGCACCACTGTCACCGCCATCGGCGCGGGCCGGGTGGTCTACGCCGGGCCCGCGGAGCAGGGAGCGCTCACCGTCGCGATCCGCCACGACACGACGGTGGCCGGCCCCCACGGCGCGCTGCGGATCTTCAGCGTGTACTACCACAATTCCGTGCTCAAGGTGAAGGTGGGTCAGAAGGTCTCCGCCGGGGAGGTCATCTCGCTGGTGGGCAACACCGGACGTGCCACCAACGACCATCTGCACCTCGAGGTCCACGCTTCTCCGGTCGACGAGGTGAAGTCGATCGTGGATTCGCTGGAGCGGTTCCCGCCCTACACCACCAATCCGGAACTGTGGATCGAGCCCCTTGCCGGGACCGGTATCGTGGCCGGCCAGGTGCTGGACGCCGCCGGCCAGCCGGTGCAGCAGGCCCGGGTCTACGGCCTGTCCAAGCCCGATCCGGTGGAGACACCCTTCTCGTTTGCGGAGACCTACGGTGACAAGGCGCACCCCCATCCGCTCTACGCCGAGAACTTCGCCGTGAGCGATGTCCCACCGGGCAACTACATCCTGGGCGCCGAGATCGGCGGCAAGAAGATCACCCGGTCGGTGACGGTAGAGGCGGGAAAGCTGACGTGGGTGGTGTTCAAGCCCTGACCGCGGTAAGGCGTAAGGAGTGAGGAGTGAGAAGTGAGAAGTGAGAAGTCAGATGTGAGGGCGGGGGGACAGCGGGCGGTGAAGCGTCGGATCCTTACGGGTTGGCACCGTTCTTACCCCGAGGGATTCCTCGGGCGCTCTGCGCCCTCGGAATGACAGGGGTGCCGGTTCCGCCGCTACTCGGTGCCAGGGCCTCCCACGTCGTACTTCTCCTTTTCACTTCTCACTTTTCACTTCTCACTTCTCACTTCTCACACCTCACCTGCCGCGCCTCACGTCATGTTCATCGAGCTCACCGACCACCTCCGCTGTCCCGCGGATCACCCCGAGTCCTTTCTCGTCCTCATTCCGGAGGAGCTGAACGGGCGGACGGTGCGTCGCGGGCTGCTCGGCTGTCCGGTATGCCGGCGGGAGTACCCGATCACCGACGGGGTGGTGCGTTTCGGGGAGGGACCGGGACCGGTGACCCCGATGCCTGCGATGGGGGTGGTGGATGCCGGAGCCATCGCCGCGTTTCTGGGGCTCGAGGGGCCCGGCGGCTACGCGGCGCTGGTGGGGGACGCCGCGGGGTTCGTCGCCGAGCTTGACCGGCTGTGGCCGGGGATTCACCTGGTGGCGGTGAATCCACCGGCGGGTACGGTACCCGCTGATTTGCACAGTGTCGTCCTGGCGCCGCGTCTCCCCATCAAGACCCGCGCCCTGCGCGGCATCGTGCTGGGAGCGCCCTTCGGGCAACTGGCGCCATGGCCCGAGCAGGCGATCCAGGCAGTGCTGCCCGGGCTTCGGGCGGTGGGCCGCGGTCCGGCGCCAGACATGGCCGGATTTGAGCTGCTCGGGGAGGCCGAGGGGTGGTGGGTCGGACGTCGTGAGAGGTAAGAAGTGAGAAGTGAGAAGTGAGAAGTAAGAAGCAAGAAGTGCGGGTGCGAAGTGCGAAGTGAGAAGCGAGAAGCGAGAAGCGAGAAGCGAGAAGCGAACAAGGAGCGGTGAGGGGTTGGTCATCCCGGGAGCGCGGAGCGCTCGAGGGATCCCTCCGGGTTGGCACCGCTCTTACCCTGAGGGATTCCTCGGGCGCTCTGCGCGCTCGGAATGACCAGCGACGCCGAGCCACTTCTCACGTCTCACGTCCTCAGACATCGTGCCCCCCGCCCTTGGGCTCGGAATACACCGACTCGATCAGGCCCTGGTAGTTCTTCTCCACCACCCGTCGCTTCACCTTGAGCGTGGGGGTCAGCTCTCCGGTCTCGATCGAGAAGTCCTTCTCGATCAGCACTACCTTCTTGGGAATCTCGAACTGGGCCAGGTCGCGCAGGGTCTTCTTGACCTCCCGCTCGATCTTGTCGCCGCATTCCTTGAGCGCGATCAGAGCGGCGTCGCTGGGCGCCGACAGGCTCTTGCCTTCGGCCCAGCTCCTGAGCTCGGGGATGTTGGGCACCACCAGCATGATGGGGAACTTCCGCCTGTCGCCCAGCATCACCGCATTGAGGATGAACTTGTTGCTCTTGACCCGATTCTCGATGGGCTGGGGCGCGATATTCTTCCCGCCGGCGGTGACGATAATGTCCTTCTTCCGGTCGGTGATCTTGAGGAACCCGTCGGGGTCGATCAGCCCGATGTCGCCGGTGTGGAACCACCCCTCGCCGTCGATGGCCTCCCGGGTCGCCTCGGGCTTGTTGTAGTACCCTTTCATGACGTGCGGCCCGCGGGTCAGGATCTCGCCGTCGCCGGCGATCTTCACTTCCACCCCCGGGATCGGGCGGCCCACCGTCCCCATCCGAACGTATTCGGCCGAGTTGACCGTGATGACCGGCGAGGTCTCGGTCAGGCCGTAACCCTCGTAGATCGGCAGTCCCGCGGCGAAGAAGAACTTGGCGATCTCGGCCGACAGCGGCGCGCCACCCGAGACGAAGTACCGAAGCCTCCCGCCGGTGCGCTGCTGCAGCTTGGAGAACACCAGCCGGTTGGCGATCGCCTGCTTGAACGCGATCCCGCCCGGCACCGGCTTCTTGGCCAGCACGTACTCGGCCCAGGCCTCGCCCGATGCGCGGGACCAGGCGAAGATCTTGCGCTTGATGCTGGAGCCCGCCGCGCCCTCGAGGATCCGGGCATAGATCTTCTCGTACAGCCTAGGCACCGAGAGGACCACCGTGGGCTTCCGCTCGATGAGATCGGCGGAGACCGTGTCGATACTCTGGGCGTAGTTGACGATGCAGCCGGACTGCCACATGCAGTAGTGGCCCGCCATCCGCTCGAACACATGCGACAGGGGCAGGAACGACAGACACTCGTCGTCGCTCTTGAGGTCCAGCGCCTTGAGTCCGCACACCACGTTGGAGGTCAGATTGCCGTGGGTCAGCATCACCCCCTTCGGGTCGCCGGTGGTTCCCGAGGTATAGATCAGGGTGGCCAGGTCCGACGGCGTCGCCTGGAGCGCCTCCTCCCGCCAGCGCGGGTACTTGGCCACCGCGGCCTTGCCCCGCTGGTACAGGTCGGCCAGTGGCATGACCCCGGGGCCCACCGCGTCATCATCCAGCGCAATGATGTGCCTGAGGGCCGGCGTGACGTCGGGATGCCGGATGGCGAGGATCTTCTCGAGCTGCGCCTTGCTGGAGACCAGGATGGCGACGGCACCCGAATCCCGCAGGATGTAGGAGACCTGGCCCGCGGGCAGAGTGGGGTAGATCGGGACATCGGCGCAGCGGATGGTGAGACACGCGAAGTCGAGCAGGGCCCACTCCGGCCGGTTCTCCGACAACAGGGCGACATTGCTCCCCGGCTGGATCCCCAGCTCCCGGAGGCCGGCGGCCAGGCACTGCACCCGTTCGCGGGTCTCCGCGAAGGAAATGTCCTGCCAGCGCCCGTCCCGTTTGGCCCGCATGGCGACCGGGCGCGAGGCGAAGCGGTCCATGGCGCCGAAGAACAGATCGTTCAGCGTACGGGGGTCCGACATCGAGCCTCCTGCTGGAGTTCCGAATTCCGAGTTGCGAGTTCCGAGTTGCAGGTCCCGTGTCGAAGCGGTACCCGGCAGGGATTCCTGCGGGGTAACTCTCAGAACTGGGAACTCGGAACTCTTAACTTTTCTACTGGAAACTGATCGTGAAGATCTGTCTCGACCCCGGTACCGCCAGCGTGCTGGGCCGGGTGGCGGAGACCTGCACCCGCACAATGGCCGCGGCGGCAGTGGCGGTGGCCTTGCGTAGTGTCACCGGCACCAGGGGCTGACCGGTCAGCCCCGTTGCCGCGCGCAGGGAGAGCCCGCCACCCTGGAAGTGGAAGGTCCCCTGTGCGATGGCAGTGTCCACGACCTCGTAGAGAATCCGGGTGTTGCTGATGCCCGCCGTGTCCGGTGTCAGCGACAGGACCGCTGCCACGAGCGCTGCCGACGCGGAGTCGGCCGCCGGAACCGTGATCGCGGTCGGCCCCTGAATGGCCAGGGTGTCGGACCGCCGGTGGATCTCCAGCGGTACCAGGTCCGAGAGCAGGCTTCCGGTGCGCGCTTGGATCCGGCCGGAGCCCGAGGACGAGTCGGTGGTGACCAGGCCGGTGCTGTCGACGATCAGGGCGCTATCCGGAGAGCGCCAGAAGATCTCGGCCGGGACCGGGTCGCCAGCGGTGTTGAGAGCCCGGGCCACCAGCACCAGGGTATCGTGCTGCTCCACCACTGCGGGGTTCGGCAGCCGGAGTTCGAGTGCCACTACCCCACCGCTGGTGCTGTTGAGGTCGCTGCACGCCAGGAGCGGCACCGCCAGCGCCACCAGGGATGAGATCCTCACTCGGCCTCCGGCGCGCCGTCCGCCTCCAGGTCACGCAGGGTGGCTTCGGCATGCCGGATCCAGCGGTCTGCGTCGGGCCCACGGGGTGGCCGGGCCAGAAACGAGCGCAGGTGGTGCGCCGCGTCGGACAGTTCGCCCTTCTCCTTCAGCCGGAAGGCCAGCCCGTAATGGGCGCCGACCAGCGTGTCGTCCAGCGCAAGCGCCTTGCGGTAGTGCCGAATCGCCTCGTCCACCTGGCCGGTCTTGGTGAACGCGATCGCCATATTCTGGAGAATGCGCGGATCGTTGGCGTTGTCGCGCAGGGCCAGACGATAGGAAGTCAGGGCTGACTCGTAGTCTCCCTGACGTTCCAGCGCCAGCGCTTCATTGAGGTAGTCGAGCCGCTGCGGCTTCAGATTGCGAGCCTGGTCGCCGCCGAACAACCGCCGCCAGAAACCCATTACGTAGCACGGTCCTTGCGCGTCAAGGAGGTAGGTTGACCCTAAGATAGTCCCGCCCCGGGGGGGCCGCAACGCAGTTGAAGGGGCAAGCTCGCCCGGGTAGGTTAGGTGCGTCGCAGGGCGGGCCATGACCCATGAGCACAACGTCGTCCCGAGCAGCTCGGGATGACACCAGCCCACAGCTCACAGCCCATAGCTCAACAGCCGACAGCCCCACATGAAACGCTCTTCACTCTCGTCCCAGCCCCGTGGTGTGCTCGAAGTCGACTGGCCGTTCTTCGGCGAGTTGACCCGCGCGCTCGCACTGAAGGTCGCCCGCGACTTCGATCCCGAGGTCATTCTGGGTATCGCCAAGGCCGGGGTGATCCCCGGAGTGGTGGTGGCCTCGATCCTCCAGGTGGAGTTCGCCTCGATGGCGGTGACCCGGAAGGACGCGGGCAGCGAGCCCATCCTGGTGGCCGGGCCGCCGACCTCGATCCGGGGCCGGCGAGTACTGGTGGTAGACGAGACCTGCGATACCGGCTCGACCTTCAAGCTCGCCCTGAACGAGGTGCGCTCGCTCAAACCCAAGGCAGTAAAGACCGCGGTCTCCTTCAAGACCGGCGCCTACAAGCCGGACTACTACGCCTTCGAAACCGAGAACCTCATCATCCTCCCCTGGGACCGGGAGATCATCGAGAACGGCGAGCTGGTCATGCGGCCGGACTACGTGAAGTGGCTCAAGGGGAACGGTTGAGCTCAGGCGCCAGGCGTCAGGCCTCGGGCGGCAGCGGTTGGGAAGCCGCCCGCCCCTCGCGAGACCTGATTCCTGACGCCTGTCGCCTGGCGCCTGTCGCCTCATGAAAGACCGCCTCAGCGACGCCCTCCGCGGCTCCCGGGCAGACTACACCGAAATCCGGCTCGAGCGCACCTGGGCTACCGCGATCGCCTATCGGGGGAGCCGCCTAGAAGGAGCCACCACGGCGGTGGAGATCGGCGGGATGATCCGCTGTCTCAACCGCGGCAAGGGCTGGGGCGTCGTCAGCTTCACAGGTGCGGACCGGCTCCCGTCGGCGGTCGCCGAGGCCCATGAGCTGTCGCTCGCCGTCACCCTGGACACCCCCATCCGGCTGGCGGACATCCCCATACGCCAGGCCGATCATTTCGCCGATCTCGACGGCGACGTGCGCGAGATTCCCCTGGGCGAGAAGCGGCGGCTGCTGGAGCAGCTCAACCAGGAGATGCTGGCGACCGACCGGCGGGTCACCGACAGTCTGGCCACCTACGACGACCGGGTGACCGAGCGCTGGATCGGCAACTCCGACGGACTCCTGGTTTACGATCTGCGCCCCGAGGTCCGCCTCTCGGCGGGAGCGGTGGCCCGGGAGGAGAGCTTCCTCGAGCGGGCATTCGAATCGTGGTCGGCCCGCGGCGGCTGGCGCAGCGTCCAGGACGTCGACCATCTGTTTCGCCAGGCGGCCCGACGGGCGCTTGGGCTGCTGGGTGCGCCGCGGGTCCGGGCCGGGACCTACCCGGTGGTGCTGGACCCGCGGCTGGCGGCCGCCCTGGTGCACCAGACCCTGGGGCACTTGAGCGAGGCCGACGCCCTGGCCCGACGCCCCGACGCCGACCTGCTCATGCGACCGGGCAATCGGGTCGGGTCGGACCTGCTGACCGTGGGGGACGACGGCAGCGCCTCCAGCCTGACGGGCTCGTTCGCCTTCGACGACGAGGGCGCCCCGACCCAGAACACCCTGCTGGTGCAGCATGGAGTGCTCGTCGGTCGGCTGCATACCCGGCAGACCGCCGCGCTCGCGGGGGTACGTCCCACGGGCAGCGCCCGCGCCAGCTCGTTCAGGTCGGTTCCCGAAGCCCGTCTCAGCAACACCTACCTCGCCAACGGCCGCGGCACCCTCGACGACCTGCTCCGCGGCATCGCCTTCGGCATCTACTGCTGTGACGCGATGGGCGGGGAGACGCACCTGGGCCGGTTCGCCGTCACGGCGGGGTGGGGCCAGCTGATCCGGGACGGGCACCTGACGGAGACCGTGAAACCGATGGTGCTGGCGGGGAATCTGGCCGAGACGCTGCAGCGGATCGATGGCGTAGGGGGAGACTTCCGCTGGTCCCACCTGGCCAGCGGCTGCTCCCGCGCCCGGAGCGGACGGGTCTCGGTGGCGGAGGGCGCTCCCCACATCCGGATCGACGGGATGCTGGTCGGGGGAGAGACGACGTGATCGCCCCGCTCATCGAGCTGGCGGCGCGCCGGACGGCGATGGCCGACGCCACGCTCAAGACCGACGAGACCACCACCCTTCGGTTTGCCGGCGGCCGGCTGATCTCCGCGGCGACCAGCCGCGCCCAGGGGGTGAACCTCCGGGTCGTCGCCGAGGGTCGGATGGGCTTTGCCGGCTCCGTTCTGGAGGACGCTCCCGCCCTGCTGGAAACGGCTCTGGCTTCCGCCCGCGAGGGAGAGGCCGCCTCGCTCACCATGCCGCGCCCCGCGGCCCGGCATCCCCGGGTCACGACCCATTCGGTCCGGGCAGCCACCGCCACTCTCACCGACCTCGTTGCGATCGGGACGATGGTCCGCGACCGGCTCGCCGCCGAGCGGGCCGACCTGGGGATCCTGGTAGAGCGAAGCCTCGGCTCGGTGCGGGTGGCGAACACCCGCGGTGTGGACGCGGGCTACGACGTGACCCTGGTGACCCTCGCGGTGGAAGCGGCCCGCATCCGGAAAGGACGCCGGGTGGTGATTCGCGGGCAGCTCTCCGGCGTCGACCTCCCCGCACTGCCGGACATCGAAGCGCTGGTCACTCGGCTGCACCAGCGCCTGGCATGGGCCGAGCGCGACGCCGAGGTCATTCCCGGCCGGCAGCTCATCGGATTTCTCCCCTCGGCGCTCCCGCTGCTGCTGCTGCCGGTGGAGCAGGCGATGCTGGGGAAGACGGTGCTGCAGGGCAACTCCCCTCTGGGACGCCGGCGTGGTACCCGGGTGTTCAGCGAGCTCTTCACCCTGCGGGACGATCCCCTGATAGACGGCCGGCCGGGGTCGCGGCCGGTCGACGACGAGGGCGTGCCCAGTCGACCGGTGTTCCTGGTGCAGGCGGGGCAGGTCGAGGCCTTCCTCTACGATCTGGAAACCGCCACCCGGGTGGGTGCCCCTCCGACCGGACACGGCCGGCGGTCGACTTTCGCCAAGCCCGAGCCCGCCTGCACCAACGTGGTGGTGGAACCCGGATCTTCGTCGTTCGAGGAACTGCTGGCCGCGATCGGCGACGGCCTGCTGGTCGAGGAGACCCGCGGAACCGCCATGGGGAACGCGGTCGGAGGGACCTTTGCCCAGCCGGCGGCGGTGGCGTGGCGGGTGAATGGCGGGGAGATCGAGGGACTCGCCCAGGAGGTGACCATCGCCGGCAACGCGCACGACCTGCTGGGACGGGTGGTGGCGGTCGGTCGGGACCCGGTCTGGACCGGGAGCCGCTGGGCGCCCCCGCTGGTGGTCGAGGGGGCCTCGGTGTTCTAGCCTGCACCTGGAGAGTGGTCCAGCCGGCTGAGCGAGCCCGAGGTAGTGCCGGAGGGCGCGTGCCTTCCCATGAGGTCCTGCGACGGGTGTCTGTGCGCGAAGGCCGAGCGCCCGGAGAGCGCTAGAACAGGAAGTGCCGCACCAGCCGGTACACCAGCCACATCGCCAGGAGCCCGACCGCCCAGGCTCCCGCCTCCCGGAACAGGTTGAGCTTACGGGCGTGACCTGCCGCCGGGTCGTGATCGAGCGATTTGTTCTTGCGGACGTTATAGGCGCACATCAGCGTCCTGCCGGACTCTCTTCAGGACTCGACTCCCAGGGCCTGCAGATACCCCGTTCCTTCCGCCATTCTCTCGTACAGGATCTGCAGCGACTCGGGCGCCCCGGCCAGGAAACGGCAGCGCGCGTCGCCCCGCGAGCGGCACTCGACCTCCATCACGCCCAGCGTGGTTTCCGACACCCGGGTGAGGAACTCGGCCAGGAGCCCCGAGGAGAGGTGGCAGGAAGGATAGGCCGCGCCGATCGCGGGCTCGGCCTCCCACCACTCGGGCGAGTCGAGGGCGATCACCGCGGAGGCGATCGGCGAGACCCGGACCGTTCCCCAACCATACTCCCGGAAGAAGTTGGAGAGCGTCTCGCCCAGGTGACGGACGTCGAGCGAGGCGGGCCGGTCCACGTTGTATCGGTCGGACAGCCAGTCGGTGTACGCCTCGAACAGCGCCTCACCGCCGGCAAATCCCGCCTCCTGCAACCAGGTCGCCGCCTGCATGCCAGCGTCCCGCTCCAGCACCTGCCGGAGGTGATGAATGCTCCGCCGGCTCAAGAGCAGGGTGTTGGGGGGGGCTGTGGCTGTCGTGGTCGGCATGGTAGTACGCTTCCAAGGGATGGCGAACGTTAGGTTACGGCTCGATTCGCGGCAAGTTCCGCGTTCCCCGTTCCGCGTTCCGCGTTTGCACCCGTGCCCGGCGACCAGGAACGCGGAACGCGGAACTCGGAACGCGGAACTACCTCACACCAACCCGGCGGAGGAGCTCCGCCTCGTCGATCACCTCGACCCCGAGCTCCTTCGCCTTTTCGAGCTTCCCGCCGGCTTCCCCTCCCGCCACGACGGCGTCGGTCTTTCGGCTCACGCTGCCCGCTACTCTCCCTCCGGCCTGCTCGATCAGCTCGGTCGCCCGCTGCCGGCTCAGGGTTGGCAGCGTCCCGGTAATGACATAGGTCTTGCCGGCCAGACTGCCACCGCTGCCTACAGCACGGGGCTCCTCCATGCTGACCCCGGCCCGGGTGAGCCGCGCGACCAGCTCCCGGTTGGTCTCGGTCCGGAAATACTGCTCCACCGCTTCCGCGATGGTCGGTCCGACTCCGGGCACCGCCTCGATCTCCTCCCGCGGCGCCTGGCTCAGCGCCGGCATGTTGCCGAACCGCCGCGCGAGGATCTGGGCGACGGTCTTCCCAACATGTCGGATGCCGAGCCCGAACAGGAGCAGGGAGAGCGGTCGAGCCTTGGAGGCCTCCATCGCGGCCACCAACTGGCCCGCCGACTGCTCGGCGAAGCGCTCCAGCTGGGTGAGCTGCTCCACGGTCAGGTCGTACAGGTCGGCCACATCATGGATCAGACCCTCATCCAGCAGCTGCCGGACTCGCTCGTAGCCCAGGCCGCGGATGTCCATCGCCTCGCCCGAGGCGAAATGGACGATGCTCTCGAACACCCGGCCTGGACAGGAACCGTTGGGACAGAACCGCATCGCCTCGCCGGCGGGCCGCTCGACCCTGGTGCCGCATTCCGGACAGTTGTCCGGCATGCGAAATGGCCGCTCGCTGCCGTCCCGCCGGTCGCGTAGCGGACCCAGTACCTGGGGGATCACCTCGCCGGCGCGCATGATCTCCACCCAGTCGCCGACGCGGATGTCCTTCGCCTCGATGAGGTCCTCGTTGTGCAGTGTGGCACTGGAGACCGTCACCCCGCCCACCTCCACCGGCTCCAGCACCGCGTAAGGATTGAGTGCGCCAGTCCGGCCCACGTTGATGCGGATCTCGAGCAGTCGGGTGACCGCCACCTCCGGGGCGAATTTCCGGGCGATGGCCCAGCGCGGCTCCCGCGAGCCGATCAGGCCCAGCTCGTCGTGCAGCGCCAACCGGTCGATCTTGACCACCACCCCGTCGGCATCGAACGGCAGGTCGGGCAGGAGCTTCTCGTATTCGGCGATCTTTGCCTGGACCTCGGCGAGATTCGCCAGCCGGGCGCGGTTCGGTTCTACCGGGAAGCCCCACGCGGCGAGGGCCTCCAGTACCTCCCACTGGGTCCGCATCTCCAGGTCTCCCTCGATCACCTCCACATGGAAGGCGAACATCCGGAGCCGCCGCTTGCGGGTAATGCGGGGATCGAGCTGCCGCAGCGCTCCCGCGGCGGCGTTGCGCGGATTGGCGAAGGCCGGTTCGCCGTCGCGCTCCCGATCCTGGTTGACCCGCGCGAAGGCGGTCCGGGAGAGGTAGACCTCGCCCCTGACTTCCATCAGGGCCGGATGGCTCCGGCCCTTGAGGACCAGCGGGATCTCGCTGATCGTCTTGAGGTTTCCGGTAATGATCTCGCCGGTCACGCCGTTGCCCCGGGTGGCGCCAACCGCGAGGCGGCCGTTGCGGTAGGTGAGGCTCACCGCCGCTCCGTCGATCTTCACCTCGGTGGTGTAGCCGCTGGTGCGTGCCTCTGGGGCGATCCGCCCGTTGCGGCTCTCCCAGGCCTCCAGCTCGGCGGCGTCGAAGGCGTTGGCCAGCGACACCATGGGGCGGACGTGGTTGTGCTTGGTGAGGGCCGAGGCCACCTCCGCCCCCACCCGCTGAGTGGGGCTGTCGGGCGTCGCAAGCTCGGGGTGGCTCGCTTCCAGCGCCCGGAGCTCCTGCATCCAGCGGTCGTACTCCTGGTCGGAGACCTCTGGCTGGTCCAGAACGTAGTACGCCTTGTTGGCGCGCTCGATGAGGGTGCGGAGTTCGGCGGCTCGCGTGGCTGGGGTGGGCATAAGCAGGGTTCAGAGTTCCGAGTTGCGCGATCCCGTGAGAAGCCCGGGAACAGGAACTCGGAACTTGGAACTTGGAACTATCTCGCAGCAGCTTCTTGCTGCAAAACGGTCAGGGCGACCCCGACCAGCCGTTCGATCTCCTCCGCGCTGGCCCGGGCCAGTACGCCTTCGCTCCACGGGCCCTCGCGAGAGGCGAAATCGTCCAGCAGGCGGCGCAG
>JBGQJV010000094.1:0-16112 GCA_041499215.1 Gemmatimonadota bacterium
AATCGTATAGTTGTGTTCCTGGTTCGCCCACCAGCACCTATCGGCCGGTACTGGGCTTGTCAAGGGCCGCCTAACGATGCTAGGTCTCCTCGGGGTTTGTTGGTGCGTTGACGGTCCCGGCGTAGGTTGGGGCACCCATTCCGGAGGTGCCCCGTGTCGTTCGATGGCCCGGACGCTCAGATGGAGCGTGGCGTGGTCGGCTCACGTGGGGGCGGATCGACACTAGGCCCCCCTGGGGGGAGGCAGCGGTTGGCCCTTCACGCAGCCTCGAGCGCCTCGATCCAGGCGTCCTCAGCAACGATATGAACCGCATGGCCACCGGTCCGAAGCTCGAGCGCCCGGAGAATCTTGGTCCCGTGAGTGGACTCGAGCCAAGCCCGACTTCCGATGGGACCGACCACTAGGTAATCCGTCTGCCGGGTCACCGTACTTCCGACACGGCCACCGCGGTCAGTAACCAGGCGAGCGATTTGAGATCGCGTGCCGTAGAGCATGCGACCGGTGAAGACGTGCTCCCGGCCATCGAAGAGGATGGTCGGAACGGGGTGATCTAGCGGCAGACGCGTCGAGCGGTTGAGCGGCTGGTGGTGGTCTAGGGTTTCTCCCGTCAGGTCCATCAGCACTTCACTCAGTTCCGCGCGTTCTCCATCGCTGATCACCCCGTCCTCGAAAACGTGGAGCAGGCGCGAGGTGAGCACACTGCCTGGGTAGCCGTGTTGCACGCCTGGATGCGCGCCGATCCAGCGGCGGAGGCCGAGGAGTTCTCCGTCCGAGACCACGCCCTCGCAGACGAGCCCTTTACAGACGCCGAGCAGCTCAGCGACAAGGCGGTCCGCGACGCGATCGCGGTATAGGGCATGGGCTGGCATGTCGTGCCTTTCCAAGGCGGACCACAGGGGGAGATCGCTGAAGCTACCCGCCGGCAGGTCGATGTCCAGAGAGGGCGAGCGGAGCGCGCTTCGCGTTGGTGGGGCGGCTGGCCAGCGTCAGCGCCACTCCAGGCGGTCAGGGTCGAGAGCGAGGAACGCGCGGAACACGGGGGACCTTTTTGCGTCAGTGCGCGCGAGGAACCCCGATCATGACCGAGGCTGCGAAGCCCGTGGCCCCGCCGTGATGGAGCTGGCGAGCTTGGCCGCCGCCCCCGCCAGGGTGTGGAGCTCGGGATGTGTCCACGGCAGCATGCTGGCCTGGAGGTCGGCCGCCACGCCGCGGCAGATCTCCGCGACGCGGTTGATGCGGAAGCGCTGACGGAACGTGGCGTAGTCCGCGGGCTGGTCCGCGATTAGTGCCCCCCACAGCCGCAGGCGGACGTCGTCCACGGCGCTCTTGAGATCGGCCAAGCCTTTAGGGGCGAGGGAGCCGTCGGTGAGCTTCGCGTCGATGTAGCGGAGTTCGGTTTGCAAGATGGCGACCGAAGCGGCGGCAGAGGGTTCGCGAACCCGCCCCGGCCGGTGATCCACGCTTACGTCCTGGCTCGCCGAACCTGGCCTGGTCAGGAGCAGCTCCCGCGGTCGCAGGCCACCCTCCGCGAACACTTCGAGCGGCCAGTGATGGCGCCGACAGAGTTCCTCCAATCGATGGCGCGGGGGCTTGACTCGTCCAGCCTCCCAGTGCAGTACAGATTGTCTCCCTCGGCCGAGTTCCTTGCCGAGGTCCTCCTGGGTCCAGTCCAGCGCCTCCCGCAGCTCCCGTAAGCGGTTTCCGATGTCGGCGGCGAGCTCCCAAACGAACAAAGCAGATCTCCCTCTGATCTACGCGGACGAGACTGACTGGGTTGGCATCGGAGAATCCGGCGCCCCCGCCGCACAGATGACGTCCACTGGGAGATGGACCAGCTTCTGGACGGCGCCCCGCAGGGCGCTCGGGACGTCATGGACGGCGAGGAAGTCGGTGGCGAGCGGGCGCGAGGACATGGGCGCCTCATGGTGCTTGCGCCGGCTGGGGGTGCCGGGCCTAGGAAGCCTAGTCGACCTGGCGAGCCGTAGCAAGTCGGGTTGTGTCAGGCAGTGTGCTAGGGGTAACGAGAGATCTGGCGGCCGTGCCACGGAGGGACCGCCAGGGGCCTCCTGCGGACACCGCTAGTGCCCGGTAAGCAGCGTCATCGCCCGCTCCGCGAAAACATAGGGATCGAGGAACGGAGCCAGGCGATCGGCCTCCTCGAGCTGGTGCATCCAGAAGTCCGGCCTCGGCGGCAGGTCGCCGTCCCATCGGACGCCCGGTCCGTAGAGGAGGTACACGTCCCAGGCATCACTACCTAGCCCGAGGACCGTCTGGAAGGCGCGCATCATCAAGGATAGCCGTTTTGGGGTAGGGCGGGGCAGGCTTTGCAAGCAGGGGGTCACCGGTTCGATCCCGGTCCACTCCATTCGCTAACAATAAGCCCCGCCGTCATCTACGACGTGCGGGGCTTTGGTGTCTTCATGCCTGATAGTCGAGACGTGCCTCGCCTTGCTATCACGGGGCCGAGCGCTGATACTGCAATCAGCCCCCCTTAGAGGACCCGCACTGACTCGTAACGCACGCAGCGCCGCCCGGCGGGCCGTGCCTTCGGATGCGGTCCGCTTTTTTTCGTTCCCGAGCCGGAGTCACCAACGACCAACGAAATCAGATGCCGCGATACCCACGGACTTCCCGGCAGAGATACGTGAGTAGGGGCGAGGTCACGAGGCCCGGAGGATCTGGCTGCCCGGCTCCCCCTGCCAAGGAGCTGTCACAAACACCCGGGTTCGTGGGGTCCTTCATGGGGACGGGCCTCGGCCGTCGCTGTGGCAAAATTACGACCCAGCCGAGTAGGGGCAGCCGTAGGTAGAACCCGAAGAACCAGCATTCCGTGGACCGGAGAACGGCATCCATGAGATCCTCGGTCTGGAGACTCACCTTCTATCTTGCTTTGGTCCTCACCGCTGGATCGGCTGGCCTGCCCAATCTGGCCGATGCCCAGGACAGTGCCCTGCCGAGGTACCTGAGGGACAGAGGCACCGGCATCCCAACCTCGTTGTTCGGGACCTACATCGGCCGGGGCCAGCTGTTGCTCTACCCGTTCTTGGCGTACTCCCTTGATCGCAACCGCGAGTACCAACCCGTCAAGTTGGGCTTCGGCCCCCTCGGCCAGGACTTCCGCGGCAAGTTCAGGAGTTCCGAGGGGCAGCTCTTCATCGCTTATGGCGTGACCGACTGGTTTGCGCTCGAGTTCGAGGCAGGCTTCATCAGCGCTACCCTCGAAAAAGCGCCCAGCGACCCCTCCGCCACTCCGGCGAAGATCAGGGAATCGGGCTTCGGAGACGTCGAAGGGCAGCTGCGCTTTCGCCTGATGAGCGAAACCTATCATCGCCCGGAAGTCTTCGGTTTCCTGGAGATGACCCCTGCGTCGCAGACGCAAAAAGTGTTGATCAACGAGCCGAATTGGGACTTGAAGCCTGGTCTCGGCCTGGTAAGAGGCTTCTCCTGGGGGACCGTGTTGCTTCGCATTACCGGAGAATACAATCGAGAAGGAAGGAACCCCGATCTTGGAGAAGTGGCCATCGAATACCTCAAGCGTCTCTCACCCTCCGTGCGCTTGAACCTCGGAATCGAGGGAGGTGAAGGCGGAGCGCCAGACGAGTTCGACCTCGTCTCCGGTGTGCACTGGCGTCTTACAGACGTCCTCTTCCTCAAATTCGATAACGCTCTCGGGCTCTCGTCGAAGGCGACCGACTGGGCGCCTCAGATCGGCATGATGTTCTCGTTCCCCCCATGACGCGCCCATGGCGGCGTAGCGCGCGTGCATCAGGGGCGCAGCGCGGACAGCCACCGCCACCGTTGCTCGCCGGCTGGGTGTTGCCCTTTGAGCGGATTCACACGTCTTCCGAGAGGGATCATGGCCTTGCCTCGCATGGTCGTGGCTCTGACGAGCTTCGGGTTCGTCGGCTTCGGCTTGGCCTACACCCTGTGGCCCCTACCCATGGCGCGGCTCACCGATATCCTGCTGCCGACCCCCACCGCTCGGATCGACTTTGCCGCCACGTACGGCGGGCTGCAAATCGGCTTCGGCCTTTTCCTCCTCATCTGTGTCCGCCGGCCAGCTTGGACGGAACCGGGGCTCTGGGCGGCTGCGCTCGCGCTCAGCGGCCTCGTCTTGGTGCGCCTTCAGAGCCTCGCCGCTGTGGGCGGTCAAGCGACGCTGCCGATCTGGCTGGGACTCGCGCTGGAGCTTGGCGCGGCGCTGGCAAACGGAATTGTTCTTCGGCGCTTGCGCAGAGGGGACCGGAGTGGCGGTCACCGCGTAGCCTAGTCAGGTCCATAGCATACGTGACGCACCTGAGAATGGCGACGTATGTCGCCGGTCGCCGCCTCATGTTCTTGAGTTTCAGCCGTTCCGGACCAGGGCGAGGCACGGTGCCGAGGACTAGTGGTCGGCCCGCCGTTCGTACAGGAATCCCCCGGAGGCGGTGAACACCAGCCGATAGTCTCGGACCAACAGATGGTACAGCTGCGGAAACTGGCTGATCGGGTACTTGGGGGGATGGCGAGTCCCCTCAGTGTCCAGGATGTACCGTGGCGGATGTCGGGCGAAGTCCTGCTCGAGGTTCGCCCAGGCCCCCGGGAGAATCCGGTCCCGTGTGTCTTCCCGTGCAGGGTCATGATTCCAGGGACTGCCGAAGATGTACCCTGTCAGCGGAAAGAAGGCGATGTATCGGCTCGCGGGTCGGAGGTCCGCTTGGAGATAGAATTTGGTGTATTGGCCCCATACAAAGAGGCGGTCCTCGGCCCTGGAATGGACGCGGATGTAGTGCGAAACCTCGTCTTGCCCTAGTGGCCCGGGTTCCTCGATGAAGTTCACCGCCAGAAAGATGACGGCGCAGAATGCCACAGCGACCTTGGTCCACCGGGCTCGGCCCGCATTCGGCTCGCTGAGCCACGAGTGTCCGAACCAGGGCGCGGCGAGCAGGCAGAGTGGCGGGAGAAGCTGAATGAAGTAGTAGTCGAAGAACCGTCCGCTCGCCGCCGTGCCGATGACGGCCGCGCCGAGATAGACCAGGAGCGCGATCCGTTCGGGCTCGCGCGAGGCCCACAGCTCGGGATGCCGAACGCTCCACCAGGCGCCGAGCAGAAGCGGTGCGCAGCAGGTGCCGAAGATGATCGCCATGCGCCCGCCTCGTTGCCAGAACACGGCGCTCAGAGGCCCATAGGACACGCTATGGTCGAGCACAGACCAGTAGAATGCGTCGCGGAGCAATCCCTCGCGCTGCAGGAGCAGCGCGGCAGCGGCAAGTGCGGCGACGAATCCGAGGATGAGCCACAGCGCGTGAACGAAGCTGTGCCTCAGGTCGAGACCGCGGGCACGACGGTAGCTGCCCAGGAGGACGTACACCCCGAGGGGGGCGCCCACAATGCCGGCCGGCTGTTTGAGGAGGAATCCGACGGCCGGCATCGCGCCAGCGAGCAGCAGCGCCGGCCGCCACCGGGATCGACCAGGGTGGAACGCGATCGCGAAGCCAAGCACGAGGGGGAGATCCATCATGACCTCTCCATTGAAGGCGAGATTGGTCGCCTCCCAGAAGGTCTGGAATACGGCATACAGCAGCGCCGCGACCAGCCCCGCCGGAACCCCAGCCAGCCTGCGCCCGACCACATAGAGGCCCCACATCGTCGCGAGCACCCACAGCACGCCGACGAGGTGCAGCGCCGGCCAGTTGTGGGTGCCGAACACCCGGAGGATCCCCTCATACACCCAGAAGAGCAGCGGCGGCTTCCGATCCACCACGTCGACGTAGAGTCGCCCACCCCGCAGCATCTCCCGGGCAACGACAACGTAGACGGCCTCATCCTGGATGGTGGATTGCGGCAGGAGGGCCGGCAGGTGCGTCACCAGGAGCACGGCGACTACGCCGATTGCCGCCCCGCGGGGGCCGACGGGTGTCAGGGCCTGGACAGAGTGTCGCAGCGAGGGCAGGCGAAGCATGGCAACGGGACCCGGAGGTCGGGACACCCTCGACGACCCTCTGTCGGCCGGGAAGGTTACCGCAAGCCGGTGAACTACCAGTGAGGGCCGGTATTGATGCGAACAACGGCTCGCCCCGACCCGCAAGCCGGGGGTGCTACGAAGTCACGCGCCTATACTAGCAGGAGCGGAGCCGCCTTGTCACCCGCCTGTCATCTCGTGTGCTTAGCATGTACGTCGGTGAATTGGGACACAATGCGTTTGGTCACCGCGAATACTTTCACAGGCGGTAGTGCCATGCTTCGGAGCTGCGCGATCATCATCACCGCAGCGCTGGGAGTGGTCAGCAGCGCGTCGAGCCAGGAGAAGAAGATTCAGCGGGCGGACCTCCCAGCAGCGGTGGAGCGGACGGTGTCGACCCAGGGCGTGGGTGCGACGATCCGGGGCTTTTCCATGGAGAAGGAGAAGGGCCACACCTACTACGAGGCGGAGATGACCGTTGCTGGGCACCGCAGGGACGTGCTCATCGACGAGGCGGGAGCGGTCGTCGAGGTGGAGGAGGAGGTCGCACTTGACGCCCTGCCGCCTGCCGTGCGGGATGGACTCAATGCAAAGGCAGGCAACGGAAAGATCCGCAAGGTTGAGTCGCTCACCAAAGCAGGAAAATTGGTGGGGTATGAGGCCCAGGTGGTTACGGCAGGTAAGAAGTCTGAAATTCAGGTCGGCCCCGATGGGAAGCCGCTCGACCACGAGGAGTAGCTGAGCGGGGCCCGTATCGACAGGGCGCGCGCGGACGTTTGGGCGCGGGGGGTTGTGAGTCGCGCTGTGAGTTTCTCACAACAAGGGACTGGCGCCTCATAACGACACTGGCCGCAATCAGGCTGTTCATCATCCCGCCGCCGACGCTGACGTCGGCGCCTGACCAGGGTGGATCCCGGATCGCAGGATCCAAAGTGGCGGCGCAGACCTGCTGGACGAGGTCAGTCACGGGGCTTCAGCACCAGGCCCATCGGCGTCGCGCACCATCGTGGACTCCGCCGCGGCGTGTCATGGGCGCAGTATGGGATCCGGCACATCCCGCGACTAGAGGTCCGGCAACGACCCGAGGATCGACGGCGATCCGGCTGCCTCAATGGGCCGGTCCGTGCCCTCCCCCCATCAGCACGGCGTCAAACCACTTGACCAGCAGGGTTCGGACGACCGGCCCCGGCGCCAGATCGAGGTACACCTGCTTGAGCCCCCGCCAGGTGTCGACCGCTCGCGTGGCCGCCGCAGCATACCGGGTTCGATCTCCGGCCTGCTCCGCCCTGCGAAGCGTGGCCGCCAGCACGCTGAGCCTGGCACGGAGCGGGCCGGCCCGCCGCTGAAACACCAGCGAATCGGCTCCGAACTCGGACATCGTGCCCAGCCGCGGCCGCGCCCCGATGGTCTCGCCCAGCGCCAGACCGAGCTCTCGCAGGAAAGTCGCCTGGTGCTGATCGGCGAAGGCCATGGAATCGGGAGGGATCAATCCGGCCGATACGAAGGGGAGGGCGGGGTTCTCCGGCGCGAACTCTCCTGCGGGGTTCGGCGGGTCCAGCCACACATGCAGCATGACGATCTGGGTCGGTGCCGGCGTGCCGCCCAGCGTGCGGCACTCCTCCGCGCCTCCGACCAGCAGGGTGCCGATGCCGGGCAATCCACTGCAGGGATGGTGCAGGTGCCAGTGATAGCCTCCCGGTGGCGGTGGAGCCTCGGACGGCTGCACAAAGGCATAGCCAAACCCGACCAGCTGTTCGGTGTCGCCGATGGGATAGTACATCAGGTAGGCGGGCCGCTCCGGATCGAGCGAAACCAGCCGGAGCCACTGCTCCTTGATCCAGTGTTCTCCCACGAAGGGATTGAGGGCGGGGACTCGCGAAAGCGGCCGGAGACGGGTGTAACCGCGGAGGCGGGCTGAATCGGGCGTGGCGAAAAGGCGCGCTGCGGCGCGAACCCGGTCCTGGTCCAATCGGTTGGAGTCGGCCGGCTGCTGGCACCGGACCGCTCTCGCGGCGAGAGCCAGGACGACGCCCGCCGCGATAATGGCGCACCGCGGGCTCACCTCCAGGACGGTGAGGCGTCGGCCCGGTTGAGCCCGCCGGAGATCCGCTGCCGGTTGAGCAGGTAGGTCGCCACCCGGGTAGTGCTGGGCATCACGTACACACCCATGGTGGTGACCTCGGTGCCGACGAGCACAAACTGGGACCCGTCCGGGGACCAATCGCCGGTGATGGCCTGGCTGCTCTGGAACGAGGCGGCCTCGGCGCTCACCTGCGAGACGTTCTCCAGCGGGCCGGCCACCGGCATGACGAAATAGTTCCAGACCGATCCTTCGAAGTCCAGGCTGTTGCGCAGGAACAGCACCTGGGTGTTGTCAGGCGAAATCACCGGATGCGCGTCCTCCAGCTCCGTTACGGTGATCGGCGGATTGGTGAGCTGCGTCAGCCCCGTGCCGTTGGAATTGATGCGATAGAGGCGGCGCTGGAAGTTGTGTTCGGCCGCGAGGATGAGGAAACTCCCGTTGGGCGCCCAGGCCATCTCCTGCACCACCATGCTGTCTGCCGGCAGGAGCAGGAGCGTGCCTCCGGTGACGCCCGACCCATCGAAATTGGTGAAGAAGAGCCGGCCAACCCGATTGCCTCCCAGGATGGTATCCCGAACGATCGCCAACCGGCTTGGATTGGTCGGATCCCATGCGAAGGCGCTCGGGCCTCCCGCTCCCGGGCGGACCACTTCTGTCACGACGATCTTGCCGGTTCCGTTGCCTTTGTTGCCCAAGTTGGGGAAGGGCACGTTCACGTTGGGGACAACGCAGACATTGCGGTTGATGAACCCGAAGTTGCTGCATTCGAACGCGATGTGGGTGGCGTCCAGATTCCAGCGGGGAAATGCACTCGCCGAATCAGTCTGTACCGTAGCCGTTATGCTGCCATCGGCGGCGGCGATGTGAACCGCGTCGTTGAACGAGCCAACCGGTGGGGCGGTGAACAGCACCCGGGTGCCGTCGGGAGACAGTCGCGGATTGGCCAGCCCGTCCCCACCGAGGGTTGAGACATTCACCCGTACCGACCCGTTCGGATTCACCCGGAAGACTCCTAGCGGTGCGGTCTGGCCGAGCGAGTCACCGCTGAACACGATGCGGGAAGGAACCAGCGCGCTCACCGACGCGCTCTGCGTGATCGGGACGCCTCCCGCGGCCGCCGATACCGTCTTGACCTCGCCGCCCGTGATGGTGACGAATTGCCCGGTGGCCACTCCGCTCAGGTTGGTGGGAAGGGCCGGCTGGGTGATGCTGTTACCGCTTCCGCTGACCGAGATCGTGGCGGTCACTCCGGCGACCGGGTTGCCACCCGCGTCCCGCGCGGTGATCGTGACGGTGGCGGGGGTGGCCGAGTCGGCGAGGATCGTGGCCGGGGCGGCCGCGACCGCCGATTGCGAAGCGGAAACGCTGCCCGCTCCCAGGGCAATCGTGTTGCAGATGATTGCAGTAAGGCCGGGTGCGCTGAACCTGAGTGTGTAATTCCCGAGCAGTCCGATGATCGCGAGGTTGGCGAAGGTCGCCCGCCCGTTTGTGACCGTGGTGGCGGTCGGGCTCACGAGCGAGGGCGTGCCGCCGGGTGACGTTGCCACGCTGGCGGTGACCACCACGCCGGGGTCCGCGACGCTGTTCCCCTGCGCATCCTGGACCTGGACCACCGGCTGGGTAACGAGGCTCAAGCCGACGCTGGCGGTCGCCGACGGCTGGGCAATGATGGCGAGCAGGGCGGCGGGCCCGGCAAGGGCCGACGCCGTGAAGCTGACAGGGCTGCCGGTGAGTCCGCCCACCGAGGCCTGCACCACGTTGTTCGAGGTCCCGGCGACGGTTCCCAGCACCCAGCTCGTGAGTGTGGCAACGCCCGATCCGTTGGTAACGACCGAGGTGGCAGGCAGGATGGTTCCCCCGCCCGCGGTAACCGCGAAACTGACCACGATGCCCGGCACCGGATTGCCCTGGCCGTCCCGCACGATGACCGACGGCGGCGCGGTGACCGCGCTGAGCACCGATGCGGTCTGGCTCAGGATCGAGTTCGCGGCGATCGAGGCGGCAGTGCCGGTCATCCCCGTCAGGTTGACTTGGACAGGCGTCAGACCGGCTACGCTCGCTTCCAGCACCTGGGCGCCGACCAGGCTGCCCAGCGTCATCGTGGTCTGGGCCATGCCCAGCGTATCGCTCTGCACCAGGGAGTCGGTTGGGAGCGGGGCGCCGGTGATGCCGCGGAACCGCACCGGCACGCCGCCAACCCCAAGCCCGTCCTGCCCAACCACGCGTACCACCAGGGGAGCTGCGAGCAGGGTCCCGATAGGTCCGGATTGTGTACTCCCGCTGACCAGCTGGAGCGCGGTGGGCACCGGGACGAACCACACCCGGGTAGAGTCCTTGACTCCGTTAGGCAGGTGGACCCGGAGCAGGGTGTTGCCCCGCGCACCGGGGGTGTGGAGCAGACCCAGGGCATTGACGATCGGCCCCGCCGAGGAGCTCCAGCTGGCGTAGAACTGGGTGACCGGCCGACCCTGACCGTCGAGCGCGGTGAGCTGGAATTGCAGCGATCCGCTCAGGAGCAGGAAGGTGTCGCGGGGGGAAATCAACAGACTCGCGATGTTCGACCCTGGCCCGACGAACGTGACGGGGACGACGATCGGGTCCGCAGTATTGTCGCCCCGGCGGACCTCGATCTGCTGGGAGCCGGAGAAGAGCGGCAGCACCCCGCCCAGCAGCTCGAGACTCGCCTGCAGCGTTTCGGCCTCCTGCCGCAGCAGGACGGTGAGCGCCAGGCGCAGTGTGTCCTGGTCGACGGAGAAGGCCACCAGGGTGTCGGTGACGGTATCGTCGGGCGGCCGAACCAGGACCAGGTGCAGCCCATCGATGGGCAGGTTGAGTGCGGCGAGATCGACGTCGGTGGTGAACCGGGGAACCAGCGCGACCGATCCCGATCCGGCGCTGGAGGGCATCGCCGCGTCATCTACGCAGGTCGTGATGCTGAGGGTCGAGGCGAGCGCGGTCAGGGCATGTAGCCAGCGTCTCGAACGGACGCCGAGGCGGCCCACGGGAGGAGCAAAACGCATCAGACTCTGCCGAAGAGTGACACAGCGAATTGATGTCGAGCCGGGAGCAGTGTCAACTCTCGCCAGTCCTGAAAGCACGAAACGCCCGATTCTGTCTGGAATCGAGCGCCACGCCACGGCCTGGCATCACCCGGTTGCCGCCTCCGGGGCCCCGAAGGGCTATGACTTTCAACTGAAGATAATGATAGCGGGGGGCCCCTTGTGAAACAAGGGCGAGACAGGGGCGGCCGCTGGGCGCCTGGTAGCAAGCGGTTGTCTTGCAATGACTTGCGCTTGTGGAGACGGCCCGGCCACCCCTATCTCCTGGCGGTTCAGGGCTTGGCGCTCGACGCGGCCTGCGCCGCTTCGATCGGGAGATCCTCCCGCTCCGCCCACTCGGTCCACGAGGGGACGTAGATCCTCACCTTGGGGTAGCCGAGCAGGAGCCGCAGCGCGAAGTAGACATGGCTCGCCTCGGTGCCGGTGTTGCAATAGATGTAGACCTCTTTGTCCGGCGTGATGCCCTGCTGCGTGTAGCTGGCCTTGAGGTCCGCCGCGGCCTTCCACACTTTCGCGCCGCCGCCGGCATCCCGCAGGTCGTCCTGCCAGAAGTGATTGATCGCTCCGGGAATGTGGCCGCGGCGAAGCTGGGCTCCAGCGGTCCCGGCATACTGATCCGGCGGACGCACGTCGACGATCACCGCTCCCTCGTGGTTGACCATGTGGCGCACCCACTCGACCCCGGCAACTTCAAGGGCGAAAGGGTCGGCCGAATAGGGCGTGGCCTCCGTGTCCGGATACTTCCGGGTCAGCGGTCGGCTCTCCGCGGCCCACTTGGTGTAGCCCCCGTCCAGCAGGTACACCTTCGGATGGCGGAAACCGGTGAGGACCCACGCCAGGAAGGTCGCGTTGAAGTTTGCCGCATCGCCGCTCCCGTAGATCACCACCGGCCGATCACGCCGGATCCCGAGCCGGCCGAGCAGGCCGGCGTAGCTCTCGGCCGACAGCACGTCGCCGGGCACGCCCGCGCGACTTGCCCGCAGGCTTTCGAAGTGGAGGTACGGGGCTCCCGGAATGTGGTTGGCCAGATACCCGGTCAGATCGCTCCGGGCGTCGACCACGGAGACATCGTCCTTCTGAATCAGTCCCGCCAGCTCCTCGGTGCTGATGAGCTCGCCCTGGGTAAAGGGGACCGCCCCTTCCACCGGCAGATCGGTCCGGGCACTCCACTCCTGGAACGAGCCGTCGTACAGCTTGACCGGCAGTCCGATCAGCCGGGCGGCGAAGTAGACCGCGGTGGCTTGCTGTCCCACGTGGCAGTAGGCGACGATGTCCTTGCCCGGCTGGAATCCCGCATCCTTGAAGAGCCGGTGAAGGGCAGAATCCGACTGAAATCTGAGGTCGTCCTTGGTGACGGTCTGGAAGGAGAGGTTTCGGGCCCCGGGGACGTGCCCCGGCCGGGGGAACATTCCGGTCTCGAGCCCCTTGTAGTAGGCGGGGGAGCGGGCATCGATCACCGTCAGGCGGGGATCCTGGAGCCGGCCCTTGATCCAGTTCGCCTGGGCGACCACCTCGGGCCGGGGACGCGAAGCCAGTTGCCGAAGCGCGGCCGGCGGCGGCACTTCGGTGGAGACCGGCAGGTTGGCCGCGCGCCAGGCCGGCAGCCCGCCGTCGAGAATCACCGCGTGGTCCGCCAGACCCAGGTAGTCGAGCGTGAACCAGACTCGGGTGGTGGGGCTCACCCAGTCCTTGCTGAAGTAGAGCACGATCTTCGAGTCGGGACCGACGCCCAGGGAACCGAAGATCGAGTCCAGCGTGGCCACCGGCGGCAGCTCCAGTGCCAGGGGCGAGGGCTGCTTCTCGATCCAGTCGAAGTTGAACCACCGGGCCCCGGCGATATGACCCGCCTCGTACTCCTTCTGGTCCCCCACCTGGAACAGGACGAGGTGGGGATCCTTGAGCTGGCGCGCGAGCTCAGCCGGGGTGATCAGCATCCGGGTCCGGGGCGGGGCATTGTCCGCCACGGCTTGGGACGGGGCGAGGCTCGCGAACAGAAGCAGGGCGGAGCCGGCCAGGAGCGTGCGCATGCAGAACCTCCCGTAAGGGTCGATCATGATCTGTCGAGGGCTGCGTCACGATACGCAGTGGCGCGCGGGAAGTTGTGGTGTGCCGGGAGGAGATTTGTGCGAGAAGTGTTGGTGGATTGTCATCCCGAGCGCAGCGAGGGATCTCCGAGGGTCCCCCGTTCCGGGGAAGGGACAGTCGGAGATCCCTCGCTCCGCTCGGGATGACAGTGCCTCAGTCCTTGAACCGATACCCGGCCTTCCACACCGTCAGGAAGTGCCGGGGCGCCTCCGCCTCCGGTTCGAGCTTGCGCCGGAGCTCGGCCATGTGGGAATCGACGGTGCGGGTGAGCACCTCGCCTGAGGTCCCCCAGACTTCCCGCAGCAGGTCCACCCTGCTGGCCACGGCCCCCTGTCGGCGGATCAGGGCAAGCATGAGGTCAAAGGCCTTGGGGGTGAGCGTGACCGGCGTGCCGGCGACCGTCACTTCCCGTGAGGCCTGGTCCACGACGACCTCCCCGAAGGCGATCCGCGGGGCGGATTCGGTGGCAGTGCCCCCGCTCCGGCGAAGCAACGACCGCACCCGCGCCAGAAGCTCCATCAGGCCCACCGGCTTGGTGACGTACTGGTCGGCGTCGAGCCGGAACCCGCGCACCTTGTCGGTCTCCTCTCCCCGGGCGCTGAGGATGATCACCGGCATGCCGCCGCCGCTCTCCCGCACAGTGCGCAGGACTTCATAGCCGTTGCACCCGGGGAGCATGAGGTCGAGGATGACGAGCTCGGGCTGCCAGCTCCTGGCGCTGGCGATCGCGCTGGGGCCGTCTGCCGCCAGCCGTACCGAGTAGCCCTCGAGCTCGAGGTTGTAGCGCAGTCCGTCGGCAAGGTCGGGGTTGTCGTCCACCACCAGGATCCGCCGCCCCCCCCCCGTCACCCGTGCCTCCCGTTTGTGGCTTCGGGGGCTGCCACGGCCGGAGCCAGCGGCAACTGGACTTGAAACGCCGCGCCGCCGCCGGGAGCTTCCTCGACCCATACCCGACCGCCGATCCGGCCCGCGACATCCTTCACGATGGCCAGTCCGATGCCGCTTCCTCCCACCGCCGCCCGTTCCGCCGAGGCGCCGCGGTAGTACGGCTCCCAGATGGCTTCCCGTTCGGACTCGGGCACGCCTGGGCCCTGGTCGGCGACGCGGAGCAGCCCGTGGTCCCCGGCTTGCTCAAGGGTCACTCTGATGTGCTGCCCGGGGGGGCCGAACTTGACGGCGTTGTCCAACAGATTGAGCAGCAGCTGGCGGAAACGTGCGGGGTCCATGGTGGCGGAGAGCCCCTCCGCGAGGCCGGTGTCCAGCTCCACCCTGCGAGACAGCGCCAGCGGTGCAAAGGCCTCGACCGTTTCTCCGATGATCTGCGCGAGGTCCACCCGTTCGAGTGCCAGGCGACTGGTCCCGGCATGGTCCAGCCGGCTGAACTGCAGCACGTTGTCGACCAGGTGTTCCAGCCGGGTGGTTTCCCGGACCAGGTGTCCGAGGAGCCACTCACGCTGATCGTCGGTGTTGTACCGCTTGAGCCGGAGGGTGTCGAGGAAGAGCCGGATCTGGGCCAGCGGGGTCCTGAGCTCATGCGAGACGCTGGCGACGAAGTCCGAGCGGAGCCGCGCCAGCTGGTTCTCCCGCCGGAGCTGGACCACCGCCACGATGGCCATCAGCAGGGCCAACCCCACCACGCCGAACAGCACCGGGAGCTGAACCCGGGAGAAGCCGCCCGCGACCAGGGCGCTCGCCGCTTCCGGCCGCACCGTGGTGCGGACCACCAGCCCTCCGGCACGGTCAGGGAGGCGCTCCTCGGCGACCAGCGTGCCCGCGGGCCTGTTGGCGTCGCGATACAGCAGGTCCCCGTTCCGGTCGAGTACCTGCAGGGCGATGATGTCCTGGTTGCGCCGACCGCGACTGACGGCCTTGGGGAGCAGGTCCGCCGCAGCGAGCAGATCGGTGAAGGTGGGACCGAGGCTGGCCCTGTCATATACGAAGCCATAGACCACCGTGTCGAGCCGGACCGTCGGCATGAGGCCGTAGGCGACCAGGGAAGGAACCTCGGGGAACGGCCCGAGGACGCCCATTGCGGAGACGGATCGATCGCGCCGACGCCGCAGGTGATCGGTCAGCGACCGGACCACCGAGGAGCCCGCCGAGGGAGTGAGCGGGACTCCGGCGGTGCCAAGGGTGTCGGCGCCCAGCACGAAGCTGAAGTAGGTGTCGGGCCGGGTCACCGAATCGCAGCGGCAGTCGCGCAGGCTCTGTGCCCGGTAGCCGACGAGATCGTATGCGTCCGGGATGTCGACGGAGTGGTGCAGATCCTGGTGCATTACCGGATTGACGACCTGCCAGGCGACTTCCTGCAGGGCATTGGAGAGCTGCTGCTGGTAGCTCCACGCGGCAAAGGCCGCGTAGTCGCCCAGCAACTGCTCCGCGGTCTGGCGCTGCTGCCGGGAGAGCTGGTGGGCCTTCCAGGCCGTGCCGAGCATGACGCAGAGGCTGAGCAGCAGGAGGAGGAGGGGCCACGAGAACGAGCGTGACCGCGGTCTTTGCAACGGGCCTCCGGCGACGGAGAAGAGGGTCTCGGATGAAGGTCGGCGGCATACAAGCGCGGGGCAAGGGGGAGTTGTGCCGGAAGTGTGCGGGATCGATTCAGGATGGATGAACGGCACGCGAGGGGGCCGGGATGGGCCGTCTGGTCCCTCCCCGCGCTCTTATTCGTTTTTGGGGATGGATCAGAACCGGGATGGGCGAACCAACGCGGCGCTCCGGGACCACCCCGGCAGGTTGGCGCTTGTTGGCGGGTCGGGTGGTCCCTCCGCGCGCCCTTATTCGCTCTTGGGGAAGGATCACAGCCGGGATGGGCGAACCAACGCGCGCTCCGGGCCCACCCCGGCCCGCTTACTGCGAGGAGCTAACCGCTAGCGGCTAATGGCTAATGGCTAACGGCCAACGGCTAACGGCCAATAGCTGACGGCTGACGGCTGATGGCTAATGG
>JBGQJV010000095.1:0-16046 GCA_041499215.1 Gemmatimonadota bacterium
CCAGTCCCCAGTTCGATACCCGGGTGATGGAGCTGCTGGCGCAGATCGCGCTCAGGGCCGGCGCCGACCGGGACGAGGCTGCCAGCCTCGATGCGCTGATTGGATCGACCGTCGCAGGCACGCTTCGCCGCCTGCTCGGACCGGCGGGCCCGGTGGTCGCCGCACGCGAGTTTCTGCGGGCTGCGGCGCCGTTGCTCGGCCCGGCGGCGCTGCTCCGGCTGTGCCAGGCGCTGGCCCCCGGCCGCGAAGGGATGATCTCCGTCGGTGCGCTCCGGGTACTGGCCCGGCTGGCGGATGGCGCCGCCCCCGGAACGCGCTCCTCGCGGGTGCTGGCCGAGGAGTTTCACCGTCTGGTGACGCTGGCTTTTGATAGGGACGCACCCGCCGACCAGGTCCGGCTGGCGCCCGAGCCCGAGCGGGTGCTCAAGCTCGCCCTGGAAAGCGGCATCCTCGAACCGGGCGCGCAGAAGGCCGCCGACCGGATGATCGCCAAGCGGCAGATCGGTGCCCTCCTGGCCCTGCTCGATACCGTGCCGCGCGAGGATCCGGTGGCGCTTGCCCTCCGCTCCCGGCTGTTCCACCCCCGCACCGTGCGGGTTCTGCTCGAAGCGGCCCCGCCGGACCTCGATGCGCTCGACCGGCTGATCCCGGCGGCCGGGATCGAAGCGGCCCCGGCGCTGCTGGATGCGCTGGCGGAGTCGCGCGAACGACGGGTGCGGCTCCGGTTGCTCGATCTGCTGGGGCGCTACGATCAGTCCATCGCGCCACTGTTGCTCGAACGCATGGAAGGCATGCCCTGGTACGTCCAGCGCAACCTGCTCACGCTCCTGGGCCGGCTGCCCGACCTGCCGCAGAACTTTTCTCCCGAGCCGCTGCTGGTCCATCGCGACCCGCGCGTGCGTCACGAGGCCATCGCCCTCGCCATCGCCGATCCGGCCCTCCGGGACCGGGGCATTGCCGAGGCACTCGGCACCCGCTACGAGCCTTCGGTGCGGCTCGGGCTGACCGCCCTGGCCGACGGCTGTCCCCCCGAGTTCTATCCCAGGGTCATTGCCCGGGTGGCCGACCCCGAGCTGGATCCGGAGCTGCGCGCGCTGGCGATTACCGCGCTCGCCACGGTAAAAGACCCGGTAGTCCTCCGCCTGCTCCGCCGCACGGTGGTCGCACGCGGCATCACCATGCTCGGCCGGCTGGCCCCCCGCAGCCCGACGATGCTCGCCGCCCTGCGCGGACTCGCCACGCACTGGAGCAGTCATCCGAAAGTGGGCTCACTGCTCGACACGGCGCGTCAGTCGCGCGATCCCGAGATTCGGGACGCGGCCCGCATGCCGGTGCGGCGCTCATCCTCCTCTCCGCGGGCGGTCTCGTGATGGACGGTGCGGCTCGCTTCCTCCGTGCCCTGGGACACGCGCTGGACCTGCGGCTCCGTCCCGCCGATGCCACGGTGCGGCTCGCCGCCGAGGACCTGCTTGCCGTGCGGTCTCGCGAGCTGCTGGACGAGAACTCAGTCCCGGTGTTTCACTTCAGTGGGCAGGGCGTCCGCTACGGTGCGCTGCCACTCGCCGGATTCGAGGGATGGGCCTGGGCCCGGACGCTGACCGGCCGCGGGATCGTGCGGCTCGAAATGATGTCGCTGCCGTCGTCCGCCACCCTGGCGGTGTTCCTCGACCTGGCCGCGGGGCTCATCCCGGCGGACGCTCCGGTCCCCCGGGACGGGATTCGTTGGTCGGCCGTCGACATCGACATCCCGGTGGCCAATGACGACTACCCCCTCGACGAGGCGCTCGCGGTGGTGCGCCAGCTGTTCCGCTTGGCGGAGCGGGGCGAGCCACTCCGGCAGGGCGACATCGCCGCGATCGTCGCCGCACTCAACTGCATCCTGGCCGGCGAGCACGGCCTTCCGCTGCCGCTGCTGCACGTCGGGTCGCGGGAGGCATACCAGCCCGCCCACGCCCTCAATACCGCGCTGCTCTCCATGGCCGTGGCCGACGCTCTGAGGCTGGGCGCGGACGAACGGCGTGAATGCGGCGTGGCGGCGTTGCTGCACGACATCGGCATGGCCCGGATGCCGCTGCCCCAGGCGGGAGCGGAGCGGTTCACTTCGCAGGACCGGGCCCGGGTCCGGGGTCACCCGCTGGAGGGTGCCCGCCTGCTGCTGCGCCAGAGTGAGGCACTGGAAGGTGCGGCCGTTGTGTCCTATGAACACCACCTCCGGCAGGACGGAACCGGCTACCCCCGGCTCAACTACCCACGTGAGCCCCACCTGCTCAGCCGCATCGTTGCCGTGGTGGACGCCTTCGATGCCCTGCTCGCGCCCCGGCTGGATCGTCCCGGCTTCGAGCCCACCGCCGCGCTCCGTGAAGTCGAACGCTCCGCCGTCACCCAGTTCGACCCGCGCATCGTCGCCGCATTCAGCGACGCGGTGGTCCAGGCGGCCAGCCGAGGCCAGCTGTCCTTGACATTGCGACCAATTTAGTCGTATTTAACTGCAGTCGATCAGTAACTCCCCTCCGTTCTGGATCGCCGGCGGGGAGTACTCGTTCCCTCTCCGTCCCTCCTCGGGGCCCCAGCCCCTGCGTGAATCGGTTCGAAGGAGCCCAACCATGTCCGATGCCAAGACCCTCACCGCCGTTCCTCCCATCGCCAGCCGCGGATACGCCCGGCCGGAGGTACTGGTCTCGACCGAATGGGTCGCCGCCCACCTGGATGACCCCGCCGTCCGGCTGGTAGAGTCCAACGAAGACCTGCTGCTGTACGAGACCGGTCACATTCCCGGGGCGGTCAAGATCGATTGGGTGACCGACCTGAACGATCCGGTGGAGCGTGATTACCTGCAGCGGGAGAAGTTCCAGCAGCTGCTCCGCGCGCGCGGCATCAACCAGGACACGACGATCGTGTTCTACGGCGACAAGAACAACTGGTGGGCCACCTACGCCTTCTGGGTGTTCCGGCTGTTCGGGTTGGAGCGGCTCAAGCTGCTGGACGGTGGCCGTGCCCGGTGGGCCGAGGAGGGCCGGGCGCTCACCACCCAGGTGCCGCGCTATCCGGCGGGCAACATCGTGGTGGGCGAGCGCAACGACACCGCCATCCGCGCGTTCCGGGATGAGGTCCTGGCCCACGTCCGCCGCCGCGGACAGTTGGTGGATGTACGGAGCCCCGAGGAGTTCCGCGGCGAGCGGCTGCACATGCCGGACTATCCCAACGAGGGGGCGCTCCGCGGCGGTCATATCCCCGGTGCCCGGGGTGTGCCGTGGGCCCGCGCGGTCGATCCCGATACCCACACCTTCCGTCCCGCCGGCGAGCTGCGGCGGCTGTATCTCGAGGAGCAGGGACTCAAGCCGGAGGACGACACCATCGCCTACTGCCGCATCGGCGAGCGCTCCTCCCACACCTGGTTCGCGCTCACCTACCTGCTCGGTTTTACCCGGGTGAAGAACTACGACGGGTCGTGGACGGAGTGGGGGAACGCGGTGAAGATGCCGATCGAGAGATAGGGCCCAGTTCCGAGTTCAAAGTTCCAAGTTCCGAGTAGGGGCAGTACTGCTCTGCGGGCCCTACTCGGAACCTTGAACCCGGAACTCGGAACTGTCGCCGAGGAGGCCTGGCAGTACGTCGCCAGCTTTCCCGACCAGCTTCACGGCCGCGACGGAGTCGAACGCCGTTTCGCCCGGATCCACCACGATCACCGGGTGTCCCCGGCCGTGTACCGCGAGCACCAGCCCCGCCGCCGGATATACCGCGCCGGCCGTACCCACCACCAGGCAGGCATCGGCGCTGTGGGCCGCGGTTTCCGCGCGTGCCATTGCCGCCTCGGGAAGTGACTCACCGAACCACACCACGTCGGGCCGAAGCAGCGTCTCACACCTGGGGCAGTGAGGCAGGGTGGCGACCGACGTGGAGTCCACCGGATCGAGCCGGTCCGTGGCGTAGCCGCAACCGGAGCACCGGACCCGCGCAATTGACCCGTGCAGCCGAACCGGCATGGCGGGCGCAGGGTCGGCCGCGCCAGCGCGGTGCGCCGCCGCTTCATGCAGGCCGTCCACATTCTGGGTCACGAGCGTCACTCCACCCCGGCCGAGCATCCAGCAGGCGAGGGCCAGGTGCCCTGCGTTGGGCCCGCAGGCGCGCACTTTTTCCCGCCGCCACTCATACCACTCCCACACCAGCCGCGGATCCCGGGCAAAGGCCTCGGGTGTCGCGAGGTCCTCCGGCCTGAACTCACGCCACAGGCCGCCCGGCCCCCGGAAGGTGGGCACGCCCGATTCCGCGCTGATACCGGCGCCGGTCATGACCAGGACGCGGGGTGCGTTGGCGAGGAGGGACCTGGCGTGGAGGATGGGCTGCTGCATCAGACTGTCATCCCGAGCGAGCGAAGCGAGCGAGGGATCTCCGAGGTGACGGTCGGAGATCCCTCGCTTCGCTCGGGATGACACTCCTCATGGGTCACGACCCATGCCTCATTGCCCATAGCTCAGAGCGCGGTCGCCATCCGCTTGAGCCTGCCGACCATCGCCGACAAGCCGTGCATTCGAGTCATGCCGAGCGCTTCCGAAAGGCCGAGCTGGTCCAGAATGTCTGCCGGGACGCTGGCGACCTGCTCCGGGGTGGCGCCGTGGATGGCGCGCGCCAGCAGCGAGACGAACCCCCGCACCGTCGGCGCTTCCCGTGGGGCATCGGCATGGAGCACCAGCCCGCCGTTCTCCCGCTCGAGATAGAGGAACACCGGGGACTGGCACTCCGGCACCCGGTTGATGCCCTGGTCCCGGGCGGCCACCAGTCGTTCGGGGAGCGGAGGCAGCTTCTGGGCGTAATCCAGCAGCAGTTCGAGCCGGGTCTGGCGGTCGGAGCCGGCGAAGCGCCGGATGGTCTTGTCGAGCTGGGGCAGCATGGAGGGAATGTAAGGACTGGGCACCGGGAACAGGGACCGCGAACCGGCGGCGGACATCACCGGGCGAAGCCACGAACTCGTGGACCCGGCCCCGTCGCAGCAGAAGTCGGGGGGGTCATCCTGGCCTCGGGTTGCATGTTGGACTGACGGGCGACGGGACGGCACGGAGCGGGCCGTGCTGGCTCCCGCGTTGCACCAGCCCCATTCGCGCATGGTGTACCGCGGTCAGGAGTACGGCGAGCGAGAACAGAGCGGCGCCCAGCCGGGCGATGGCGCCGCTGCCCAGCACCAGCGCTGGAACCAGCAGGATGATTCCCGCGGCCATGGCCAGTGCCGCAGACATGCCGAGCCGGGGGGCAAGCATGTCGGGGAGCGTCGGAATCCCCGGCTGCCCCGCCCGGGGCGCGAAACGGTAATGCCAGGTGAGCGTCGGGAGCACGCGGTAGGACACGCCGAGGATCAGGCCTGAGAGCCAGCCGAGCAGAACCAGGGCGGGGTAGGCCGCCTGCAGGCCCGGGCGGGTGAGTCCCGCGGCCAGTGCGGCGAGCCCGAGCGGCACGGCCAGGGCAAGCGAGACCAACGCGCTGCCGATGAGGAGCGGCGTGGCGTCCAGCTTCCGTAGGGCACGCCGCCGCACCCAACCCAGGCTCAACCGGAGGAAAAGCCCGATGCCCAGGGCCATCAGCAGGGCACCGCTCCATGCCGCAAGCCTGGCGTGGGCCAGGGCACCAGCCGCGAACACCACTGTACCCGAAAGGACGATCCGGGGAATCCAGCGGACCTCCCAGCCGTCCCGCGATTCGGCGCCGAGGAACATCGGGATCATGCGGCTGCCGATCCCCATCGCGGTGAGCCCACCGAACCCGACCGCGGCAAACTGGAAATGTCCCGCCAGCAATTCGAGCCGGGGGGTGGTCCACCAGCCGAGCGCATCCCCAATCCGCGCCGCGCCGATCGCCATGGCGAAGCCGAATGCGGTGTGCGCATACGAGATGTAGGCCCCGATCTGCCGGTTTCGCGGGGCCCGCCGCCGGAGGGGCAGCAGGTTCCAGGCTATGCCGAACGTGGCGGCGAAGAGGACGGTCCAGCCCCAGCCGAGCAGTTGGCCGTGGCCCAACACCAGCCCGGAGACCAGCAGGACAGTGCCGGCGGTCTGGGCCCACAGCGACCACCACGCCACCGTGAGACTGCGGCACCCGATGCCTAGCATGGCAGGGTAAACCTGGTAGAGCACTCCCATGATCGTCGTGGTCAGGAAGCCCAGCGTGATGGTGTGAGTGAGGGCCAGCACTCGCGGATCGAGGAACGTCCAGGCGGCCAGAATCGGGGCCAGCCAGACGAGACCCGCGCCCCCCGCGAGCGCCCAGCCGAAGGCCACGGCGAAGTGGGCCGCAATCAGCGGAAAGGGCGGCGCCACCGGGCCTGCCAGCGGCAGGCGCCGGGTGGCGGGGGCAGAGGCTAAGGCGGGGGCGGACGTGGCGTAACTCGGCGAGCTGTTGACCAGTGGGATTCAGGGGTTGACGAATGTCGATAATATCACCCCCATATGATGATTTGATGAAGAGGAGATGCAGGCGCCTGAAGGGGCGGGGACGAGGGCCAGAAGTGAGAAGTGAGAAGTGAGAAGTGAGAAGTCAGAAGTGAGAAGTGAGAAGAGAGACTGCTCACATCTCACTTCTCACATCTCACTTCTCACTTTCTTCCATCGGCCTACTTCTTCGTCAGCGCTGCTCCCAGCTTGCCCGAGGCGAGGCCAAAGAGCGCCCCAACCAGCATGGAGGCCGTGACCGCCACGAGGGCGTTGGCCGGGCTGGCGGAGGTGAGCGCTTCCTTGGTCAGATTGGTGGTCGCATTACCCAGCAGAAAGGCGAACACCGCGGCATAGCCGTAGACGCTGGCCGGAATGGTGGCGAGCACGGGAAGATGCGCCGCAAGGCACAGCAGCATGACGGTCAGGCCCACGACCACCGCCGCCGAGGCCGGGCCGGGTGGCGCTACGGTCACCAGCAGCAGGGCGGCGACCCACGCGCAGAAGGCGCCGAAGATGTTGCAAATGATCGTCTTCTTGAGTGCCTCGGGGTTGCCGCCGCTGTGGAAGTAGCACGCCCACGCGATGAATGCCGCCCAGATGAGGTAGCTGGTCATCCACTTCAGGAACACGAACGTGGCAACGCCTCCGAGCACACCGATACTGAGCGACAAGGCGACGAGCTGTGGCATGGTCCGGCCCTCCTGGCAGAAGAGTGGTGGAACCCTGGACGTGGAGCGGGACAACGGCCTCGCCCCTTCTCCAAAAGGAAGGAGTCCGACGCAGGACGAGCCCTGCGTACGGCGTCCAGCCTGGCAGCGATGCCCTACAGTGCGTGGAAGGACCCGCGGTGGGACGGGCTGGAGATACGGCACGGACCGAACGCTGTCAAGCCTTCGGCCCGCGGTTTGTCAGTCTCGGAGTGGCGTGCTGATACCAGGCTGGGCTCAGCAGCGGTCGGTCACATGTTCTCCACGACCGCGTTCCCGAAGGCGCTGCAGGAGAGCAGGGTGGCCCCCTGCATCTGCCGCTCGAAGTCGTAGGTCACCCGTTTCTGTCCGATGGCCCGCTCCAGCCCCCGGATGATCAGGTCGGCCGCCTCCGGCCAGCCGAGATAGCGGAACATCATCTCACCCGAGAGGATCAGCGAGCCGGGGTTCACCTTGTCCTGGTTGGCGTACTTGGGCGCGGTGCCGTGGGTGGCTTCGAAAATGGCGTGGCCGGTGATGTAGTTGATGTTGGCCCCGGGCGCGATGCCGATCCCGCCCACCTGGGCCGCCAGCGCGTCGGAGATGTAGTCGCCGTTGAGGTTCATCGTGGCGATGACGTCGTACTCCGCCGGCCGGGTGAGAATCTGCTGCAGGAAGGCGTCGGCGATCACATCCTTGATCACCACGCCACCGGGGAGCCGGCACCACGGCCCGCCGTCGATTTCCACCGCGCCGAACTCCTGCTTGGCCAGCTCGTAGCCCCAGTCCCGGAACCCTCCCTCGGTGTACTTCATGATGTTGCCCTTGTGCACCAGGGTGACGGCCTTCTTCTTCTGCCGCACGGCGTACTCGATCGCCGAGCGGATGAGGCGCTTGCTCCCGTCCTCCGAAATCGGCTTGATGCCGATCGCGCTGCTGTCGGGAAACCGGATGGTGGTCGCCCCCAGCTGTTCAATCAAGAACTTGATCAGTTTCTGAGCCTGGTCCGACTTCGCCTTGTACTCGATCCCGGCGTAGATGTCCTCGGTATTCTCCCGGAAGATGATCATGTCCACCAGCTCGGGCTGCTTCACCGGGCTGGGGACACCGGTGAACCAGCGCACCGGGCGGACGCAGGCATAGAGATCGAGCTTCTGCCTGAGGGCCACGTTGAGCGAACGGAATCCCCCGCCGACCGGGGTAGTCAGCGGCCCCTTGATGCCCACGAGGTGATGCCCGATCGCGCGGAGGGTATCCTCCGGGAGCCAGCTGTCCAGCTTGTCGCGGGCCTTCTCGCCGGCAAAGACCTCGAACCACACCGCCTCGCGCTTGCCGCCATAGGCCTTCTTCACCGCTCCGTCGAACACATGCCGCGACGCCCGCCAGATGTCGGGACCGGTACCGTCGCCCTCGATGAACGGGAGGATGGGTCGTTCGGGGACCGAAAGCTTCCCCTGCGTCATGGTGATGGTGTCGCCGGTCGTCGGTGGGACGAGGCTGTCGTACTTGGGGTGGCTCGGCATAGGGTGGGCTTCGGTGTGTGGCTATGAGCAGTAAGTGGTGGGTGGTGAACGGTGAACGGTGAACGGTGAGCTCTGCGCATGTGCTCGAGCCTGACCGGTGGACCTCACCGACAGGCTATAGAATAACCTGAGGGGCCGTGGTGCGCCCGGCCCTGAGTGGATTCCCCACGTCCCGCCCCTCCCGCGGCCACCCTTCACCGTTCACCTTTCATAGTTCACCGTTCACTGCTTACGGCTCACTGCGCACTGCCAATGGCCACTCCCGATCCCGCCGCGCCGCTGCGCCACTCCTTCGCCCGACAGGGCCGGGCGATGGAAAGCGCACGGGCCATTCTGGACGTGTTCGATGCCCACCAGGCCCAGTTCCGGCTGGTGACCCGTCGGGCGGAGGCGCGCTTTCTCCAGCGCGACTGGCGGGGCGGGCAGCAGGATGCGGTGGAACGGCTGACCCTCTATCGCCAGTTCATCGGCTGGTGCGGGCAGGAGCTCCGCCGCGGACTAGGCGAGCAGGTGGAGGATCTGGACCTCTGGGTGGCGCTCAAGGAGGCCTTCGCCCGCGATGCCCGGAGCCGGCTCGATGCCGAGCTGGCCCTCACGTTCTTCAATTCGGTGGCGCGCCAGGTGGTCCGGGTGGTGGGGCCCGACGCCGGGGTGTATTTCGACGACCGGGATTTCCAGGCGCTCCACCCGGTCGCGGCGCCACAGGGGTTCCGGCGCTACGAATGGGACCGGAGTCTCGAGGCGCTGTTCCGCGATCTGCTGGGCAGCCTCCCTTTTGCGCCCCAGTATCCGGGCCGGGAGCGCGATGCGCTCCGGCTTGCGGCCGCCCTGGCGGAGGAGCTTGCCCGGCAGTCCGGGAGCCCCGCCCTGGAAGCGGTCGAGGTGGTGCCGGCGCTGTTCTACCGCAACAAGGGGGCGTACCTGGTGGGCCGTCTGGTCACGACCACCGGGATACTGCCGCTGGTGCTGCCCATCGTCCATGACGGGCGGGGGATCCGGGTCGACGCGCTGCTGACCGCGCCCGACGATGTGAGCATCGTCTTCTCGTTCACTCGGTCCTACTTCCATGTGGAGGTGGAGTGCCCCCGGGCTATGGTCGACTTCCTCCGCTCCCTCATGCCGCGCAAGCCGCTCGACGAGCTGTACACCTCGCTGGGCTATCACAAGCACGGCAAGACCGAGCTGGTCCGGGCGCTGCTCCGTCACCGGGAAACCACCGACGCCCAGTTTGTGGTGGCGGAAGGCGACAAGGGCCTGGTGATGGCGGTGTTCGCGCTCCCTTCGCTCAACGTGGTGTTCAAGATCATCAAGGACCGGTTCGGGCCGCCCAAGCAGGCCACCCGTCAGCAGGTGATGGACAAGTACCATCTGGTCTTCGTGCGGGACCGGGTGGGCCGGCTGGCCGATGCGCAGGAGTTCGAGGACCTCGAGTTCCGGAAGGACCGCTTCGCTCCCGCGGTGCTGGACGAGCTGCTGGTCGAGTGCGCCGGGACCGTCCGGGTGGAGGGGGAGCGGGTCATCATGCGGCACCTGTACACCGAGCGCCGGGTCACTCCGCTCAACCTCTACCTCCGGCAGGTGGACCAGCCGCAGGCCATCGAGGCGGTGCTGGACTACGGGCAGGCCATCAAGGACCTGGCCGCCGCCAACATCTTCACCGGCGACATGCTGCTCAAGAATTTCGGGGTGACCCGGAACGGCCGGGTGATCTTCTACGATTACGATGAGCTCTGCCTGCTCACCGAGTGCCGCTTCCGCGCCATCCCCGCCGCCCGGCACGACGAGGACGAGTACAGCGCCGAGCCGTGGTTCTCGGTGAGCGAACGCGATGTGTTTCCCGAGGAGTTCCGTGCCTTCCTCACGCTTCCCGGCCGGCTGGGCCAGGTCTTCAACGCCGCCCACGGCGACCTGCTCACCGTGGAGTACTGGCTCCGGATGCAGCGCCTGGCGGAGCAGGGCGAGGTGGTCGACATCTTTCCCTATAGACCGGCGCGGAGGCTGGGCGGGTAGGTTGGGCCGTTGGCCGTCAGCCGTCAGCCGTCAGGACTACACTTCCCATTAGATTGGTCCCCGTTTCGCACTCAGGGCAGCCCGCCGCTGATGGCTGATGGCTGAAGGCTGATGGCTTACTTTCGCCTGACTATGACCCTCCTCGGTATTTCCGCGGCCACCATCCAGTACGGTGCCACGCCGCTGCTCCGCGACGTCACCCTCACGGTCGACCGGGGCGAGCGCTGGGGCATCATCGGGCGAAACGGGAGCGGCAAGACCTCGCTCTTCCGGCTCATCACCGGTGACCTGGATCCGGCCCAGGGCGGTGTGAGCCGCGCCGCCGGCCTCCGGGTGGCGGTGCTCGACCAGCACCGCGATTTCGCCGGCTCCCATACCGTGTGGGATGCCGCCTGTTCCGGTTTTGCCGATCTGCTTCGGCTGGAGCGGTCGCTGCAGGAGCAGGGCGAGGCCATCGCCGCGCTGGGGGAGCGGCTGACCCAGGAGCATCTCAACCGCTACGACCACGACCTCGAGCGGTTCCGTCGCGAGGGCGGCTACGAGATGGAGGCCCGGGTGAGCGCGGTGCTCCACGGCCTCGGCTTCGACCCCGAGGCCGCGCCGCACCAGCCGCTCGCCAACCTGAGTGGCGGCGAGCGCGGCCGGCTCGGCCTCGCCTGCCAGCTGGTGACTTCGGCCGACCTGCTGCTGCTGGATGAGCCGACCAACCACCTGGATCTCGAGACCACCGCCTGGCTGGTGGACCACCTCCGCGGGCTCGACGCCGCGGCCCTCATCATCAGCCACGACCGCGCGTTCCTCGATGCCGTGGCCGATCACATCCTCCACATCGAGGCGGGCACCACCCAGACATACGCCGGTGGGTACTCGTCCTTCGTGGTCCAGCGTGAGGAGCGCCGGCTTGCCGCCAGCCGGGCGCACCAGAAGCAGGCCCGGGTCATCGCCAAGGAAGAGGACTACATCGCCCGCAACATCGCGGGGCAGAACACCAAACAGGCCAAGGGACGGCGTACTCGGCTGGCCCGGATGCCGCGTCTCTCTCGGCCCCCGGGTGACGAGTCGGCGATGGCGGTCCGGTTCAAAAGCGGCGGCCGGGGTGGTGACCAGGTGCTCGTCACCGAGGGACTGTCGGTGAAGGTCGGCGACCGCCCCCTGCTGGAGGGGTTCAGCGGCGTGATCCGCCGGGGCGACGTGGTCGCCCTGGTCGGGCCCAACGGCACCGGCAAGACCACCCTGGTCGCCACCATGCTGGGCGATCGGGCGCCGGCCGCGGGCTCCGCCCGGCTGGGAGACACCATCCAGGTCACCGTGTACCGCCAGGACCTGGCCCAGGTACCCCGGGAGAAGACCCTGTTCGACATCATCCACGATCTTCGACCGGCGTGGACCCGCGGACAGGTCATGGATCACCTGGGCCGCTTCGATTTTTCGGGTGACGAGACGCTGCGGCGTGCCGGCTCGCTCTCGGGCGGCGAGCTGGCACGGGTGGCCCTGGCCATGATGACGCTGGAACAGGTGCACTTCCTGGTGTTCGACGAGCCGACCAACCACCTGGACGTGGAGTCGATCGAGGCGCTGGAGGATGCGATCGAGGCCTACGAGGGGACCGTGCTGCTGGTGAGCCACGACCGGGCATTGCTCAATGCGCTGAGTACCAGAGTCTGGCATCTGGAAAACGGTAGGATCACGGACTACGACGGCAGCTTCGGCGAATGGGAGCTGGCGCGGGACGAGCGGCGCCGCCAGGCCGATGCCGCAGCCCGGGAGGTGGAGGCCGCCCGGCGCGGCCGCGAACGGCAGGTCGAGGCCAGGCGACCGGCGACCCCCGACCGGAAGGCCCAGGCCTCCGCCCAGCGCAGCGCCCGGCGCGTGGTGGAGCAGGCTGAGGCCCGGGTGCAGGAATTGGAGAAGGAGGTGGCCAGCCGCAGCGCCCTGCTGGCCGACCCGGAGCTGTATGCCGCGCCCGACGGCAGCGCGCGCGCCGGGACGATGGCGAAGGAGCTCGATTTCGCCAAGGCGGAGCTGGAGACGGCCTACGCCGCATGGGAAGCCGCGGCGGCGGAGGCCGAGCGTCTGGGTGGGTGATCGCGGCAATTGGACGTGCTTTCTGCCCACGAGTATCTTCGGCGCTGCCCTTGAGCGCACACCAACACCCCAGAGACACAGGGTAACACAGAGTCCACGGAGACCAGCGAGCCGGTATCCGCGGTGCTCCCTGTGTCCTCTGTGCCGCCGTGGTGAATCACAAGGAACCGTCCATGTTGATCAGGCCATGGCTGCTGCTGCTGACCAGCCTTGCGACCGCCCCGCTCGCGGCGCAGGAGCGCCCCGTCGCCCTGACGGGTGCCAGGATCTTCCCGGTCTCGGGCCCGGTGATCGAAAACGGAACGCTGGTCGTGCAGGGCGGGAAGATCGTCGCGGTCGGCCGGACCGGATCGGTACGGATCCCGGACGGCGCGGAGGTGCGGGACGCGCGCGGCAAGATCCTCATCCCCGGTCTGGTCGACACCCATAGTCACATCGGCGACGGCGACGGCGGCGATCGCTCCGCCCCGATCCAGGGCGACGTGCGGGTGCTGGACGCCATCGACGTCGGCAGTGACAACGTCAAGCGGGCCCGGGCCGGCGGCATCACCACCGTCAACATCATGCCCGGCTCGGGCCACTTGATGAGCGGCCAGACGGCCTATCTCAAGCTCCGGCTCGGCAAGAGCATCAACGACCTGCTGTACTGCAGCGACCCGCTCACCGAGATCTGCGGTGGCCTCAAGATGGCCAACGGCACCAACCCGCGCGGTGCCCCGCCGTGGCCCGGCACGCGGGCAAAGGCGGCGGCGCTCGTCCGAGAGAAATTTCTCAAGGCGGTGGAGTACCGCCGCAAGCTGGAGCTGGCGAAGACCGACTCCACCAAGCGTCCCGAGCGCGATCTCGAAATGGAAGCGCTGGTGCAGGTGCTGGACGGGAAGCGCACGGTGCACTTTCACACTCACCGCTACGACGACATCCTCACGGTGCTTCGGCTCAAGCAAGAGTTCGGCTTCAAGCTGGTGCTGCATCACGTGAGCGAGGGCTGGAAGGTCGCCCGGGAGATCGCGGCCGCCGGAGTGCCCTGCTCCATCATCCTGATCGACGCGCCCGGCGGGAAGTTGGAGGCGATCAACCTGCGGATGGAGACCGGAGCGGTGCTCGATTCCGCCGGAGTTCTGGTAGCCTACCACACCGACGACGGGATCACCGACTCCCGCTTCTTCCTTCGTTCCGCGGCGCTCGGGGTGCGGGCGGGGATGTCACGCGCGCGGGCGCTGGAGGCGCTCACCATCGCCGGGGCGAAGATGCTGGACCTCGATGACCGGATCGGCACCCTGACGGCCGGCAAGGACGCCGACTTCCTGGTACTGTCGGGCGACCCATTCAGCACCTACACCCACGTCGAGGAGACCTGGGTCGAGGGGACCCGGGTGTTCGACCGGAGCAGACCCGAGGACCGGCAGTACGCCACCGGCGGCTTCCGGTTGATGCGGGATTTCGAGGCCGGCGACGACGACGGTGACGCCGATCTGGGAGGTGGGCGATGAGCCGGGGCTCAGCGAACGCAGGAGCAATCGGGGCGAGGCTGATCAACCAGCTTGTCATCCCGACCCCGAGCACAGCGAGGGGGAGGGATCTCCGAGGCAGCCTCGGCTCGAGACTCCGGTCGGAGATCCCTCGGTCGCTCCGCGCCCTCGGGATGACACGGTCCTGGTGGGTCGTCGCCCTGGCCGCCCCGGTCCTCTTTCGTCCCCTCACGCTCGCCGCCCAGCTCGCCGTGAAGGCGGACACCCTGTACACCATGGCCGGCGCTCCGATTCCGAACGGGGTGGTCCTGGTCGGACCGGACGGCAAGGTGCAGCAGGTGGGCCCAGCGGCCACGGTCCACATTCCGCGTGGCACCCGTACCCTCACGGCCCGGATCGTGACGCCGGGCCTGATCGACGCGCGCTCGGTGGTGGGACTCGCCGGCGCGCTCAACACCCCGGCCGATCAGGACCAGCTCGAGACGTCCGACCCGATCCAGCCGGAGCTCCGGGCGGTGGACGCCTATGACGCCCAGGAACGGCTGGTCGCATGGCTCAGGAGCTTCGGGGTGACCACCATCCACACCGGGCATGGACCAGGCGCCCTCATGAGCGGGCAGACCATGGTGGTGAAGACCCGCGGCAACACTGTCGCCGAGGCGCTGGTGGACAGCGCCACGATGGTGGCGATGACGCTGGGCCCCACGGTGGGCGAACGATTCAAGTCGCCCGGTACCCGGTCCAAGGGTGTCGCCATGCTGCGCGCCGCCTTCCTGAAGGCGAAGGACTATGCCCGGAAGCAGGCCGACCCCGATTCCACCAAGCGGCCCGCGCGGGACCTGAAGCTGGAGACGGTGGTGCGGGTGCTGGACGGCCGGCTTGCGGCCCTGATCACCGCGCATGAAATCAGCGAGATCGAGGCGGCGCTCCGGCTGCAGCGTGAGTTCGGCTTCCGCCTGGTCCTGGACGGGGCCTCGGAGAGCTACATGCTGATCGACGAGCTCAAGCGGGCCGGTGTCCCGGTGATTCTGCACCCGACGATGATCCGCAATACCGGCGAGGCGCGGAGCGCGAGCCTGGAGACCGCTGCACGGCTGCATGATGCTGGGATCACCGTCGCCCTCGAGAGCGGCTACGAGGGCTATGTACCCAAGACCAGGGTGGTGCTGTTCGAGGCGGCGATGGCCGCGGCCAACGGGCTCTCGCGGGAGGCGGCGCTCGCGACCATCACCATAGACGCCGCACGGATCATCGGGCAGGACCGGCGGGTGGGCTCGCTGGAGGCCGGCAAAGATGGGGACCTGGTGCTGTTCGACGGCGATCCGTTCGAGTACACCAGCCATGTCTGTACGGTGGTGATCGAGGGGAAGGTGGTGAGTGAGGGGTGTCGGTGAGGCAGCGCGGTGGGACGGGGCGCTGGCGCAGTGTCGCTTCGGGCCGTGGCCGCACAAGAAAGGAAGGCCTGCCGAGCGGCGCACGTCCTCCGCTCCCCTACGCCGGCGCCCCGTCTGCGATCCGGCGACACACAGCAGGTGATATCGCGGGTGAGCGGGGGCGCGTGCGTCGCTCGGCGGTGTCAGCGTTCCTGTGCGGCCACGCGCCAACGCGAAAGCGCGATATCGCCTGCGAAGTGTTACCCGGAGTATGACGACCCCCCACACCAAAGCCCGGCTCGAGCTCCTCGTCACCGCCTGCCTCTTCGCCACCGGCGGGGCGGCGATCAAGGCAGCGGCATTCAGCAGCTGGCAGGTCGCCGGGCTCCGCTCCGGGGTGGCCGCTGTCGCGGTGTTTCTCCTGCTGCCCGCCTCTCGCAAGGTTCGGCACGGTACCCTGGGCATCACCCTGCTCGTGGCG
>JBGQJV010000096.1:0-15800 GCA_041499215.1 Gemmatimonadota bacterium
GCACCGGGCCAGGCGCGTACCCTGGTACTCTATTTCCGCTCCCGGGACTGGTACGGGAAGAGCGTCCAGGCGCACCTGATCAGTTTTCGAGTGACCGGCCTGCTGCCGATTGAGCGCGCGACCTGGCACGTTCGGCCCCTGGCCACCGCCGCATGATCAGCGACGACTCGCCGGGGACATGATGCCGTTCCTGCGCAGGTACACCACCATCCGACGGTGGCGAAGGGGATTTTGCCCTGGCAAACCACTCCTGCCGGCTTCAGATCTGGGCCGCGGAGCAGGTTCTTCACTCCAACCTGGAGGGCGAGATTCGACGGCAATTCCCGGGACTCCTGGCAATCGGAAGGGACAGCGGCGGCGGTGCGGGTCTAACTACCGCGCGGCCTTGCCCGGGCCCGCCTGACCCTCCAGCTTATGCGGGACGCGTTGGCCGCCCTCGGCCGGTGAAATGGACAGCTCCCTGACCCCGCAGTTCACCATTGACCACATCGAGCTCTTCGTCCCGGATCGGGCGGAGGCTGCGGCCTGGTATGCCAAGGCCCTGGGACTCCACCCGGTGCCGGGTACCGAGGCCTGGGCCCAGGACCCGGGCGGGCCCCTCATGCTCTCGGCCGATGGCGGCAGCACCAAGCTTGCCCTGTTCCATGGCAGGCCGCAGGGCCCCCAGCGTACCGCTGGCTGGCATCGGGTCGCCTTTCGGGTCGACGGCCAGAGCTTCCTCGCCTTTCTCCGCTATGCCCGGGCGTTGGGACTCCGGGATCGCAGTCATCCGCTTCGCGTGTTCGACCATACCAGGGCCTTCTCCGCCTACTTCTCGGACCCGTACGGACATCGCCTCGAGGTCACGACCTATGACCACGAGGCGGTTCGAGCGGTGATTCCGCCGACCGATGTGAGCGCGGCGCGAGTGTCCGACGCCTGACCTATCGATCTTTCAGGAGCCCATATCGTCATCCTCGATGAGACCGCCGTGCGGCGGGTGCTGCGTTTCCAGGACCTCATCCCCGCCATGGCACGCGCGCTGGTCGATCTGTCCGCCGGCCGTGTGGTGCAACCGCTCAGGACTATCGTACCGGTTGCTCCTCACCAGGGCTTTTTTGGCGTCATGCCCGCCTATGCCGACGCGCTCGGGGCTAAGCTGGTCACCTTCTACCCCCACAACAGCGGAGTCCCGACGCACCATGCCGTCATTCTGTTGTTTCGACCGGAGACCGGAGAGCCGCTGGCCATCATGGACGGCCGCCTGATCACGGAAATGCGGACGGCGGCCGTATCGGCCGTTGCTACTCAGCACCTGGCCCGACCGGAAGCCTCGGTGCTCGCGATACTCGGGTCTGGTGTCCAGGCGGGGAGCCACCTGGAAGCGCTCCGGCAGGTCCGGTCATTGCGGGAAGTGCGAGTCTGGAGTCCACGCAATGCGCGGGCCTTTGCGGAGCAGTATGGCGTGCGGGCCGTGGGCTCCCCGGAGGCGGCTGTGCGCGGCGCCGACCTCGTGGTCGTCGCCACCAGCTCGCAGATACCGGTGCTGCATGGCAGCTGGCTGTCGCCCGGCACTCACGTCAACGCCGTCGGCGCGGTCCGGCCGGACTGGAGAGAACTCGACGACGAGGTCCTGGCCCGGGCTCGGCTCTACGTCGAATCCCGCGAGCCGGCGCTGCATGAGTCCGGTGATGTCATGGCTGTGGGCAACATCGCGGCTGAGCTGGGTGAGGTCGCAGCCGGAGTTCAGCCGGGTCGACGCACTGCGGATGAAATCACCCTCTTCAAGTCGGTGGGCGTCGCGGTGGAGGACGTCGCCGCCGCGGCCCTGGTCTACGCCGAGGTGCAGCGGTCTCCCGCGCCTGACCCTGTGACCGGGTGAGCCCCGGCCCGCCTGTGGTTGAGGCCGAGTCACCTCCCGTCGAGCGGATACCCGCCCCGCCTGGGATGGTGTTCCACGCCCGCCTCCCCTGATTACGTTCTGGGCAGCGAAGTCGTGACCCTTGAGCGACCACCCTGTCCGGAGGGCTTCCTGTGCCTAAACGCCTCCAGAACTATGAGACCCCCACCATCACGGTGACCTTCGACCCCAATCTCTGCATCCACTCCGGCAACTGCGTCCGGGGCCGGCCTGACGTGTTCGACGTCAAACGAAAGCGTTGGGTTCGGCCCGAACTCGCGCCGGCCGACGCCGTAGCAGCTCAGATCGCCAAGTGTCCCTCCGGGGCGCTTCAATTCCGGCGTCCGGGCGCACCCGAGACGGCGGCAACACCCACCTGAGAACACTGGACGGCACGTCGGCCGCCGCGGCCGGGCTCGCACCTGCGCTCGGGCGATTTGGCGGCAGCATCGTGCGAGGTGACGATGATCCGCAAACTTCCAAATGGGCAATTCCGGATTCATTCGATGAAGAAGGACCCGGCGACCGGGAGGCGCCGTGATCTGGGCACCTTCAAGACCCGAGCGGCCGCCGAGCGACCGCCGAGCGGCACGAGCGGGAGGTCCTGTTCTTCAAGCGGCGCCGCTAGCCCCGGCCATCGAGTGTTCCCGCACGAACCACCCGTGGCCTCTCCTTGCCGGCGCGAGCGGCAGATGCGGGGACGGGGTTCGCTGTGCCGGGCGACGCGTGACTGGTAACCCGTCGCTATCTTCGGAACCATGGAACCTCTGCCGTTTGCCTTGCGGGTCCCCGGGAAGGACACCTTCACCTTCACCCTGATCGGCAGCACCCGATTTCGCTTCCGGGGGCTGCTTCGCCTTGTGGCTGACGCCCTGGAACTCGAATGGACGGGAACGGCCCGCGTCGACGAAGTCGGTTTCACCGGTATCCGCGCGGAGCGCCTGGCGCTCCCCCTCGAATCGCTGACCTTGCCCATAGACGAGCTCAGGACCATCGCTCTGCGAGGTGGCTGGCTCAGGCCCCATCTCGAGATCGCCGCGACCAGACTGGGGGCGCTGAGGATAGTGCCAGGGGAGGAGGCCGGCACGATCCGCCTGTGGATCGCTCGGCTGGACCGCCGGCTCGCTTCGCAGCTCGTCGCGGCACTGAATCAGCAGTCGGCCCTCGCACCAGTTGAGGGCGACACCCCCCAGGCAGGTGCACTGCCGGTTGCGACGCCTCCATAGAGAGCGTGGCGCTGCAGGCCTCGGTCCACAGCTTACCCGGGTCGTCAGTCCGAGTCCGACTTCACCTCCAGGGACGTGATGCCCGCCCTGTCCGACCAAGCACCCTCGACCCCTGACTACGGCCTCGACGCCCCAGTCGTGGTTCGGAACCTGCTCCTCGCCGCTGGAGCCGGGCTCACCCTTGCTGCTCTCATCTGGCTCCACCTGGTCCCCGCGGTCTTCACCCTGCACCTCCCGCGTGACCTCGCGGTACGAGTCGGGCTGCTGGGTATCGGGCTTGGCCCCGCGATCGCGTGCCTGGCGGCTGCCGGCGCAATGGTCTGGGGCAGCCGGGTCGGCAAGCTGCGGCGCCGGGAGCAACTCCTCGATGCCCTCCCCTGGGTCGGCACCGAGGTGGTCCTCGACATCGGCTGTGGCCGAGGCCTGATGCTGATCGGTGCCGCCAGACGGCTGCGCTCAGGCCGTGCCGTGGGAGTGGACCTGTGGCGGACAGAGGACCTCTCGGGGAATAACCCCGAGGCAACCGTCGCCAATGCGAAGGCCGAAGGCGTCCAGGCATTGGTCCAGGTCGAGACGGCGGACATGCGGCAGCTGCCCTTTCCGGACCAGAGCTTCGATCGGGTCCTGTCGTCTGCCGCCATTCACAACCTGGCGGATGCCACCGCTCGGGCCCAGGCCATACGCGAAATCGCCCGGGTGCTGCGCCCCGGGGGCTACGCCATCATCGACGACATCCGCCATCTCGGCGAATACAACGCGACGTTCAGGCAGGTCCACTGTTCCCCGATCCGGCGCCTCGACTCTCCCGCGGTGTCGCTGCTCTGGACCATCCTGACCTTTGGATCCCTGCATCCCGGGGCCTGGCTCCTCCAACGGGCCACCTGAGTTCACATGCCGTAGACGGGCAGGCTTGCCGCCCTTTGCCTCGCCCTGCAGCTTATGCGCGGTCCGAAGGCCCCGTCCCCTCCATTCGCAGACCCAACTGCTCCCATCCCGATCATGACCTCTGAAGGGTTGCAGGACCACACCTTTCTCGTCACCGGAGCCAACTCGGGGATTGGCCGAGCGCTGGTCGAGGCCCTGGCCGCCCGCGCGGCGCGCGTCGTTCTGGCCGCTCGCTCCGCCGAACGAACCGCTCCCGTTCTCGAGGCCGTCCGGGCGCGCTACCCACAGGCGGCGGCCAGCTTCCTCCAGGTCGATCTGGCCGACCTTGGCTCCGTTCGCGAGGCGGCCGGCCGGTTTCTCGCCGGGGGACAGGGATTGGATGTCCTGGTGAACAACGCCGGGGTGGCGGGCACATTCGGCCTCAGCAAGGACGGGTTCGACCTGACCTATGCTACCAACCACCTGGGGCCGTTCCTCCTCACCAGCCTGCTCCTGCCCCGACTCCGTGAATCGCCACGGGCCCGGATCGTCAATGTGTCGAGTGTGGCCCACATGCGGGTCAAGAGCATCGACTGGACGCTTCTGGAGCGCCGGCCCAGCCCAAGACGCAGCGGGTTTCAGGACTATGGCGTGACCAAGCTCTTCAACGTGATCCACGCCAAGGAGCTGGCTCGAAGGCTCACGGGGGCACCGGTCCGGACGTACTCCCTCCACCCCGGCGGGGTCGCGTCGAACATCTGGCGTGCGCTGCCCGGCGCCGCGCAATGGCTCCTCAAGCTGTTCCTGATCTCGAACGAGGAAGGGGCCAGGACTCCATTCTTCTGCGCCACCGCACCTGAGCTCAGCAACTCAACCGGGAAGTACTACGATCGTTGCCGCGAGGCGACCTGCAATCCCCTCGCAGATGACCCGTCGCTCGGGACGGAACTGTGGGCCAGGAGCGAGGCCGCGGTCGGCTTTCGGTTGGCGTGACACTTCCGGGGGCAGCGGCTCGTTCGGGCCGGGAGGCCCACCAAGGAGGATATCTGAGCGTCCCTGTTCGCGGCCTTTGCTCCGAAGGGAGGGAACGGCGGATTCCGCCAGCTCGGGAATCTCCATGCGGAGCTTATCGTCACCTCCGGCCGGGGCTACCGTTCCGACGGGACCCGGCATCCTCACTCCTGGTCCATTGTCGACCAGACCGACCTTGCCGCGTGGGTGACGGCCGTTGTGCGCGGTACCCCGCGGCGCGCTGGCTGATCCTGGCCCTGCACCGGTCCGGACTCCGTCGTCCCGAGGTACCGTCGCCCGGGACGAATGCGATGGGTTGCCGGAACGCGACCCCGCCAGCAGGTTTGAAGCGGCAGGCGGTGGCAACGACCCACGGAGTACGCACGCTGATGAGGACGAACAACGGACGGAAGACCTGCAATCGCGGTCACAAGTATCGGGACTCCGGTCTTCGTGACATGATCCCACTTTCAGCCGGCTCCGAGGGCTCACTATGCCTGCAGACACACTCCTCATCATCATCCTCACCGCCCTTGGAGTGGCCGCCTTACCTCTCGCGGTCTGGCTGCGCGCGCAGAGGCGCATTCGCCACCTCGAGATGACCCTGCTGACCCAGTCGATGGACGCCGACCGGTACGAGGAGTTGCGGGCGTTGCTGCAGCAGGTGGCATCGCAAACCGAGCAACTGGCGGACCACCAGGCCCAGCTCGCGCGCCGGCTCGCTGATCGGGGCGATCCACCGCTGGCCCAGCTGCCGCCGGGGCAGCCTCGAGCGATCACGCCCCATTGAGGCCGGCAGCACCGAAGTTGGTCGTTTCCACGGCAGCCTCGCGTGCCACCAGCCCCGCTGCCACGACACATGCGGGTGTTCGAGGGCTGGCGCTTTCCGGGCGGTCCTGACATGTCCCCTGGCTCCCGATTCCGGCCCCTCCATGTCGAGCGGAGCGGCGAGATCGTCCTTCCCCTCCCCCTCGGGCACGTCTTTCCACTCTTCTCTCCGGAGGGCGAGCGCGCCTGGATCCAGGGCTGGGACCCGGTCTATCTCCACCCCGACCACCCGTCCAACAACCCAGGGACCCTGTTCCGAACCACGCACAACAACGAAGAGACGCTGTGGCTGGTGCTCCGTTACGAACCGAGTCAAGCGACGGCACACTACGGTCGATTCTCGCCTGGCTCGCGGGTGGGCACCGTTCAGGTGCACTGTCTGGAGGAGGCTCCCAGCCGGACCCGGGTGGCCATCACCTACGCGCTGACCGCTATCGCGCCAGCGGGGAACGAGGTGCTGGCAGCGCTCACTCCGGCAAAGTACGAGACCATGTTGCAGGACTGGCAGGAGGCGATCATCCGTTCCCAGAGCCAATTCAGCGCCTGAACCAGTCAATGCCCCAGTCCTCCCTCACTCCACTATGGGGATTCCTGGCTGCCTTGCCGGTGGCAGTCGGCGCCTGGCTCCTCGTCACGGGGCTCCTCAGCACTCTGTCCGGATGGCCGACCCTCGCGGCGACCTTTCCGGGCGGGCCCGTCCCGCCGGGAAACCGACTCCGCGGGCAGGTTCTGGGACTTGGTCCGGTCCGCGAGAACAACGTCACGATCGTCGTGCCGACCACCCAGGGACTCTATCTGTACGCCGTGGTCCTGTTCCGCGTGCGGCGCCGCCCGGTCCTGGTTCCATGGCCCAAGGTGCGGTATCTCGAGAGCCGGCAGCTCCTCTGGGCCCGCTGGCACGTCCTCGATCTCGGCGGAGTAACAACCCTCCGGGTTCGCCCGGACCTCCTGCCCGTGCTCCGATCCCATGGCGTCGCCGTTCCGAGCGAAGCACTGCCGCCCCCTCGCTCCCAGTGAGCTTGCCGAGGGGCGGCACCAGACATGCCCCGCGCCGTCCTGCTCGCCCTCGTCGTCCTCGGTTGCCGGCCGTCCCGTTCGCCGGGCCCGACGGCCGTGGTCGAGCGATTCTACGCGACGACCAGCGCCTCGCATGTCTCCGGTACGCCACCCACGCGATCAGCGCCCGCATGACCTAGAGCGGCGCGGAGCCTCCTACCACCTGGTCGGATATCGCGATCGTCGCCCTGGAGCGTGGCCGGTGGGTGATCGATGATATCGAGAATGGCCTTGTAATGCTCGCGATTCAGGCGTACATCTTCCTCGGACCCCCCTCCCGTTTCACCTGCCGCGGCGGCGCTGACCGCGTTGGGATCCTACGTGGTCTGCGCCCTGGTCATGGCCTACCTCGACCGGCGACCGGCACCGACCACAACGACCTGACCACCAGCTTGCCGCAGGGCGACTCGCCCTGCAGCTTACGCAAGGCCCTCAGACGGCAGGGTCCCCCCCACCGCCGCCCAGGCTGATTCGAGACGACGCGGGAACCCGTGAGGCAATCCCCCGTGAGTATCCCCCCGGCCGCGCAGGACCAGCAGGCCCCGCCAGAGAAGGCGCACCGTACCGCCGCATTGCGTGGCGTGCTGGTCCTCGTGGCCTGGCTTGCCAGCTGGCCGCTGCGTCCGCATGGTGCCTCCACCCGCCTCGCCCTTGATGGCGCGCTCGCGTTGCTTGGCTGGTGGGCCGTTCGACCCGGCCGGCGCGCCGGTGGTCCGCTGTTCGGGGAGGATGGACACTGGACCAGCCTCCTGATCGCGCTGCCGATCGGCTTCGCGATCGCGGCCGCGGCGGAGATCTGGCACATCCTGCGCGGCACCGGGGTATGATGTGCCGCAAGTTTGGGACATCGCTGGAACTTGGGCTCCTGGTCGGGCTGGGCCCGGCCAGTCTCCGAGCTCAGACAAAGGACGCCTCCATGCCCCGCTCGACGCCGGCCGCGGATTGGGTCCCGAAGGGTCTCTGCACCCACTAGGGGCGCGACGGCGCGGGCTGGTTGCAGTGCGGCTCGGCCCAGAGGTTGAGCGACCTCGCCAAGCCGATCCCTTGCCTCCCACAGGAGGGTACAATGGATCCCCCACCACGCGGCCTGACTCTATTGCCCCGCCTCGTGCTCGCCCTACTCTGTGCCTCCTGCGGAAGTCGCCACCCTCCGCTCCAGGCCGGTCTGGCGGCCGCCATCGCGGCCTTGCCCTGGGACCGTGACACCACTGGCACAGGAGCCTTCTGCTCCGCGGAAGCCGCCTGTGACACGCTTCTCATCGAACCTCGCGTGGTCCGCCTGCCCCACCCTGCCCCGGCCTTCTTCCTCCCTGCCTCGCGACCGCTGGTCCTCAACCTGAGTACGCCGCCGGTGGCCGATCTGCGCACTGCCGGTCGACCGGTTCGGTTCGCCGATTGGGGAGAGTGCCTTGCCCGTCGCCACGATTCGACCTGGTCGAGAAGCGGACACGCGTGTGTCGCGCTGGCACTGGCGGAGGCGACCACCCCCTCTGATACGGTGCGACTGGCCCTGCTCGTCATTTCACCCGCCCGGGGGTTGGCCTGGCCGCGCCTGCAGCTGATCCCGGATGGGCGCAGCTGGCGGGTGGAGGTCGTTTCCGTCGGGGGCGAGTAGACAAGGACCTGCGGAGAACATGACGCAGCCTGTGGAAACTCTGCTCGCCGAGATCCGGCGGCTGCGGCTCTTCGCGACCGGTCCCATCGTGGTCGCCCTCGATGGACCGAGCGGATCGGGCAAGTCCACCCTGGCTTCCCTAGTCGCGGAGGCGCTCGGCGCCACCCGCGTGCCGTGCGACGACTTCTTCGCAGCCGGTATCCCGGCCGCCGGATGGGATGCGCGGACCCCTGCCCAACGAGCGGCGGATGCGATTGACTGGCGCCCGGCTCCGCGCCGAAGCCATCGAGCCCCTGCGCGCCGGCAGGGCCGCCCGCTGGTGCGCCTTTGACTTCGTGGCAGGACCGCGCCACGACGGGACCTACCCGCTTGAGCGTGTGCCCACGGAGCGCGCACCGAGTGAGGTCATCCTCCTCGATGGAGCATACTCCGCGCGCCCGGAGCTCGCTGACTGATTGATCTGGCTGTTCTGGTCGAGGCGCCGTCGGGTTTGCGGCAGGAGCGCCTGGCGGCGCGGGAGGACCCCGAGTTCCTGGCGGTATGGCAGGCGCGCTGGGGTGCGGCGGAGGACTTCTACTTTACCCGGCTCCGACCGCCATCGGCGTACCACCTGGTCATCACAACGGGTGGGGTGGAGGACCGCGGCCTCAGGCTACCGCACGCGCTCGGTTCCGGCCCCGGAAGGACCGACACCCAGCGCACGGACTCGCTCCACGTCTGCCCACGCCCGTCACTCCATGCAGGCCGGCAGGCGTCACCCCGCGCCGGCCATGCTCAACCTACGAACCGCGCACTGCCGGTCTGCCCAGGCCAACCTTCCCGCTGGCCCGCTCCAGCAAGTAGGCATGGATTGTCTGCATGGCTGAGATGTCGAGCCCCATGGCACACCAGGCGGGCATGCCCTTCTCCGCCCGGCCCGCGCAGACTGTCTGGATGAACATCTCTTGGGTGGGGATGGTCCCGGTAGCCTTGACGGATTCCACCAGGGCCGGTGCGAACGACGTTCCGACCCCAAAGTCACCGTGGCATCGCGCGCAGTTGAGCGCGAACTGCTTCCAGCCCTCGTACACCACCTGCGACACGGTATCTCGCGGCACCGCGTGGTATTCGCGGAAGTAATTGCTGTCCGCCACGGCGGAAGTGCCGCTACTTGCGGTTTGGGCCGTGAGATTCGCCGTGGCGCCGAGGAGGCCTAGCAGGGAGAACAGCAGCCGAGCGGCGATGGGGTGGCTGCCTGATGAAGCAGGGCGCATGGACCTCTCCGGGTTCTGGCGCCCTGAGCCGGGTCGCTCGGGCACCCCTATGGGGGATGTTGTGTCTCGAGCGTATAGCGGAGTACCTGAAGCCATGGGCAGATTCTCATGAAGATCCGTTTCCGTTCCATGCGGCTCAGCTTGCCGCGCCACCGCTCGCCCTGCAGCTTATCCGGGCCGAGCCGGGGGGCTCGGCGACGGACCTTCCGGCCTTGCTGACCCGGACACGCAGCCGGACTTGCAACCATGGATCACCTCAATAACGCCCGACTACAGCAAATCGGCTCCGTGCGATCCTCGCTGAAACGCAGAGCCGACGCCCCGAAACAGGGGTCCGAGGGGGCACCCAACGCGCAGGTTCAGGTCGAGCCGGCCTTCGTGCCCGCCCTGGACGGCATCCGAAGCGGCGAGGAGATCCTGCTGTTCACCTGGCTTCACGAGGGTCAGCGCCACGTTCTGAAGGTCCATCCCCGGGACAACCCGACCAATCCGCTGACTGGTGTCTTTGCAACGCGGTCCCCCGATCGCCCCAATCCCATCGGGTTGCATCGGGTCAGGGTGCTCGCCGTCGAGCCCCTGGGCTTGCTGAGCGTACAAGGCCTGGAGGCGATTGACGGCACCCCGGTCATCGACATCAAGCCAGTGCTCGATCCCTCCAGAGACCGGTGAGGTAGGGTGGCACCGGCGCGGCGCGTGGCCATCGTGGTCATCGCCCTGGCTCTGGGACTCGCCGTTCCGGCGCTGGGTCAATTGCCGGAGGTCCCGGATACGGTCGTGGTCCCAAGCGGGGCGCTCACGCTGCGCGCTCTTCTGTGGCACCCACGGGGGTCCGGCCCCTTCCCTGCCGTCCTGTTCAACCACGGAAGCGGCAACACGGTCGAGCGGCAGTTGGCGCAGGCGGAGGCGATCGGTCCGGTGTTCGCCCGCCATGGGTACGTCCTGCTGTTCGTCTTTCGGCGCGGCTCCGGACTCTCCGTCGATCAGGGCACCTCCGCCAGTGCTCTCATGAATCAGGAGCTTGCGGCACACGGCCAGGAGGCGCGCAACCGCCTGCAACTTCGGCTGCTCCAAGGTGAGCACCTGAGCGACGCCTTCGCCGGGCTCGCCTTCCTCCGGCGGCTCCCGGAGGTCGATGGGCGCCGGGTCGCGGTGGCCGGACACTCATTCGGCGCGTCCCTGTCCCTCCTCATGGCCGAGCGCGACAGCGGGTTCCGCGCCGCCGTTCTGTTCTCCGGATCGGCAGGGAGCTGGGACCACTCTCCCGAATTGCGCGGCAGGCTCCTCGCGGCTGTTGCCCGCACCACCGCACCCGTCTTCTTCATCCAGGCAGCCAACGACTACTCCGTCGCTCCTGCCCAGGCGCTCTCTGCCGAGATGGCCCGCCTCGGCAAGCGCCACCGGGTCAGGATCTATCCGCCGACCGGCAAGACTGCCGACGAGGGCCACGAATTCATCTACCGTGAGGTCCCGATCTGGGAAGCCGACGTCTTCAGCTTTCTGGATGGGAACATGCGGTGATGGCCGCGCCTGGCGCGGCCACGTCCTCCTTCCTGAGGGTACCCGATGTTTGAACACCTGGCGGCCATCGCGGCAGGCTACCTCTTCGCCATTCTCATCGGCCACTGGGCCACGAGCTCCCTCATGCGCACGGCCTGGGGCATCGTTACCGCGCGCCTTGGCTCTACTGCCCGGGGTGGACCCAATCCACACCCCGAGCACCCGGCCGCCCTCGGCCTGCTGGAGCGGGCCCTGTACACGGCGGCTTGGCAGCTCGGGGCTCGAGAGTTCCTCGGGCTCTGGCTCGCCCTGAAGGTCGCCGGCAGCTGGAAGGCGTGGTCCGAGGACACGCCCTTCGGGACAGGCAGGATCGCAAGACGGACGAGTTTCACCCTCTTCCTGATCGGCGCCGGTACCTCGCTCGCGTTCGGTGTCGCCGGAGCCATCATTGCTCAGCTGCTGGATCGCAATGACTGGTCGAGCGCCCTCCTGCTTGCAGCCGTCGTGGTAGCCGGGGCGTTCGGGTTGCGCTGGTTTCTGCAGCAATCCAGATACCAGCCAGCCGTCTAGCCGCCGCAGGAAGCCGACCCGCGCCTCCTATTTGGCTTCTCTCGGACAGCAGGCCGCGCCCGGGCTTGTGTGATCCAGTCGCGGCCGGCAGCTTTTCGGGCCATGTTCTCCAGCACCTTCGACCCGCTTACCCGTGGCCTGGCCTCCACCGGCGCCCGGCACCAGGTCGATACTGTCTGCCCACATCTCGCGCCCGGACTGCAGTACCTGCTGGCACAGGGTTCCACCGTCGTCGAGATCAATCGCATGGCGTGGTCGCTTGTCGACCTCGACATCGTGCCGGACAAGGCCCCCGACCCGCGCGGTCTGCCGGCAATCGTCAGAGAGGACGCGGGGGTCGAGACCTGGGTAAACTTCGATCCGCACTACCCACTCGCTCACGGCCTGGTATGCGCCGCGTGCCGCCAGGCGCTGGCGTGGCCGTACCAGCGGGACCCGGAAGACTCCTGAGCCGGTCGCCACCATTGGATTCAGCCTTCGCCGTGATCCTCGCCTAGCTCGATGCCCAAGACTGCAGCCGGCCTATTGCTCTTTCGGCGCACGCCGGCGGGACCCGAAGTCCTGCTGGTCCACCTCGGAGGCCCGTTCTGGGCCCGCAAGGATCTTGGCGCATGGTCCATACCGAAGGGTGAGGTCGTCCCGGGCGAGGACCTGCTCTCCACCGCCCGGCGCGAATTTCGTGAGGAGACCGGGATGGATCCCACCGGGACCCCGTTTGCCCTTGGCCAGGTGAAGCAAGCGGGGGGGAAGGTGGTGCACGCCTGGGCGATCGAAGGGGACTTCGACCCCGCATCACTCACGAGCAACACCTTTTCCGTCGAATGGCCGAAGGGGTCGGGCCAGTTTCGCGACTTTCCCGAGGTCGACCGGGCGGCGTGGTTTTCCATGACGGAGGCGCGCCGTTGCATCCTTGCGACCCAGGTCCCCCTGCTCGAGGTCCTGGAGGCCGCCCCCCAGATCCGGGGAGTCTGAGCAGGACCGAGCGGCTGGCCGCGGCGTCCATCCGCCCCGGTCGCTCAGCTGCTTCACCCGCGAGGTAGACGTCGAGGTCGCACCAGCGACTCCCGGTGCAAGCGCTTGCGGCGAGATGACTCCCCGCCCCGGGCGCTCGGGCCTCTCGACCTTCCTGACTGCGACGATTGCCCAACGGCCTCGCCGCACCGAGAGGATCATCACCCTCGTGCCACCCTGGGAGATGGCGGATTGCCGACACTCGCGGCCGGCTCTCCGGTCAAGCCGGTCCTCGCTTCGAAACCACGAAGGGTGGAGCAGCAGCTAGCCCCCTCTACCAGTTCACCTCATGTCAGAGCCAACCCCCACCCACTTCAAGACACCGGCTGCCTTTCGAGGCTGGCTGCGCAAGCACCACAAGAGCGCCAGCGCCCTTGTCCTGCGTATCGCCAAGAGCCACGCGGCCCACCGCGGCATCACCTATGCGCAGGCCCTGGACGAGGCGTTGTGCTTTGGCTGGATCGATGGCGTGCGCCGGCGGCTGGATCACGACAGCTTCTCGATCCGGTTCTCCCCTCGAAAGCCACGGAGCATCTGGAGCAATGTGAACGTCCGGCACGTCACGCGTCTCATCGAAGCCAGGCGAATGACCCAGACCGGCCTAGCCGTCTTCGAGGCACGCGAGGACAGTCGCACCGGCGTCTATTCCTTCGAGCAGCGGCCCACCTCGCTGCCTCCGGCGTATCGCAGACGGCTTGCGGCAGACACCACCGCCTGGCGCTACTTCCAGGGCGAGGCTCCGTGGTACCGCCGGACCAGCAGCCACTGGGTGATGAGCGCCAAGCGCGAGGAGACCCGGCTCAAGCGGCTGAACATCCTGATCGCCTGCTCCGCCAACGGCAGCCGCGTTCCCCCCCTGAGACGGCCCTAGTGGCGGTAGCCGGCCGGGGCTGTGTCGCCCCCTCTTGCGGCCCGCCACTTTGCGGCATAAAGTAGTACCGACCTGCGCGGAGAGCCGGACAATGACCGCAGTCGAGAAGTATTTCTTCACGCCGCTGTACTACCCACACAACGGGTGGTCGGTCATCGGGTGGTGGGAATCCCGCCGGCCCCTGTTCAATCTGTGCATCGGCACGGCCGGGTTGCTCTCCCTGGGGGCGGCCTCACTGTTCGCCCACCTGCCGCCACACCCCGTGGTGTTTCGCTTCCCATGGACCGGCGTCCTGCTCTACGGTTTGCTCGCCAATGCCGGCTACTCGCTGGGGTCCCTCGCCGATCTGCTGCTCCGTCGCTGGCTCGGCGACCGCGCCCCTGCCGTGGCCCCAGCCCTGTTCCGCTACGGTTTTGTGTTCTCCCTGGGATTGACGCTGCTGCCGATTCCGCTCGCCGGCCTGGGCTGGCTCTTCCGGCTGTTCTCCTGACAACCGGGCCACGGCTCTCTCGTGCCGACCCTTCAGACCATTCTGCTCTTCATGAGCGCCGGCCTTGCCCTGAACCTGACTCCGGGGCCGGACATGCTGTATGTGGCGACCAGAAGCGCGAGCGAGGGGCGAGCCGCCGGGCTGATCTCGGCGCTGGGGATTGCCGCCGGCTGCCTTGTTCACCTGGCCGCGCTCGCCTTGGGGCTGGCCAGCACTGCTGGCCCGGGTCCCTGAGGCCTACGCCACGGTCCGCCTGGCCGGCGCCGCCTACCTTCTCTATCTGGGCGTCCGTGCCCTCTTCCGGCCCCAGCCGCTGGCCGCCAATGCCAGCCTCGCCCACGCGTCCCTGGGAGCCGTATTCCGGCAGGGGATGGTCACCAACATCCTCAATCCGAAGGTTGCGCTCTTTTTCCTCGCGTTCCTGCCTCAGTTCGTGGATCCGGCTCGGGGGAGCCCCGTGGCACAGATCGTCCTGCTCGGGCTCCTCTTCAACGGCTCTGGTACGCTGGTCAACGCGGCGGTGGCGGTCCTGGCGAGCCGCGCTTCGGCCTGGCTGCGGAATCGAGAGGCCGAGAGCCGGCGGTTGCAGCGCTTCACGGGGATCGTGTTCATCGCACTGGGCGCCCGGCTCGCCTGGACCCGGCGCTCCTGAGCGGGTCGAGCCGATTGTCGCATGGAGCTGGCGGCCGCCCATCGGCCCCGGCGACCTTCGTCAGTGCTCGATCACCCTGGCCAACACCGTCGGACCACGCGGGGCGAGCACCTCCAGCTCATCGCCACAGCGCGGGCAGCGCGGCTTGGAAGCCGCAATCAGCCACACCGGGCCATCGGTAAACCCGATCGACCAGCTCTCGCGCAAACGCGGATGTGGGCGCACCCGCAGCGGCCCTGCCCCACAGCCGATGATCGAACAACGGTACCAGCGCCACTCGTCCTCATCATGCCAATACATGATTGTCTCCCCTATGAGTTCGAGAGGAGAATACCCGAGCCGCTGCCAATCGACATTCGGAGGACCGGGAAGCGACATGTCGGTCATTGTCGGACCCCGGTGTCAGCCTCCGTCCGACACCGGGGTGATCTCGCAGGACCCGCGTTCCACACCAGCCGCTGCCGAGTCAAGCGGCCTGGCATCAAGGTGGTCGGTCGGTTTGTGATGTGCGCAACGGACGGAGCGAGGCCGCATGCGCGCGTGGCCGCCCCCGCCGCCGAGTGTGATGCTCGTCGCTTCCCGCTGAGGCCTCGGCCGGCATTGTTCGTCGGGGACAGCCGCCCTGTCGGGCGGGCTTGTCGCGGCGACCATCGGCTGCCAGCTTATGCGGGGTCGTCGGTCCGATACGCCCCTAGCGCTGGAGTCCATCTATGGCTATTCGCCTTGGAGCCACCTTGCTGCTCGCAGCAACCGCTTGCTCCGGTGGCCTGCCCGGCACCTCTCGCCTCGACTTTCAGCGAGCGAGAACGCAGGTCGACAGTCTCAACGCCAAGTTTGCCGCCTTGCTCGCGGCCGAACAGCTCGACTCCGTCGCCGTCATCTACGCCAAGGACGGCGTCCTCATGAGCCCCGGTGCGCTCCCGGTAGAAGGACGCACCAACATCCGCGCAGCCTGGGCGGGGATGACGGCCTCGCAC
>JBGQJV010000097.1:0-15736 GCA_041499215.1 Gemmatimonadota bacterium
CGGCGAAGGCTGCCGGGCACCGGGCAGGGCGCACCGGGTCCCAGGCCAGCGCATTCCGGGGTCGGCCACTGGTTGTATCAAAAAAAGTTGATATATTAACGCCATGAGTTCTGTCACCCCCGTTCGCGGCATGGCCCAGCTTGCCCGGGTATTTCATGCCCTATCCGATGAGACCCGGCTATGCATCATGGCCATGCTGGGTCCGGGGGAGCGGTGTGTCTGCGAGCTCACCGAGTCGCTCGGAGCCGGGCAATCGCGTCTCTCCTTTCATCTCAAGACGCTCAAGGACGCGGGCCTGGTGCAGGACCGTCGGGAGGGAAGGTGGGTGTACTACTCCCTTGTGCCTGGGGCGCTCGATGGTCTGGAGGAAGCCGTTGCGGAGATCTCGCCCACGGCGGCCGTCAAGGCCAGCCGGGTGCGGTGCTGCGAGTAGCTTTTTTTTCACCTTATCCATCAACTTTTCATGATCAGTGGCGGCATGTCGGACATCAGCGAAGTGGTTCGCGAGCGGTATGGGCGCGCGGCGCTGCAGGTGCTCGAGGGAGGGCCGAAGGCGGCATGTTGCGGAACCGGGTCGAGCTCCTGTGCCGACCCGATCACCAGTGATCTCTACGCCGCCGCCGAAACCGCCGGCCTTCCGGCCGAGGCACTACTGGCCTCGCTCGGATGTGGCAACCCCACCGCGCTTGCCGAACTCCGGGAGGGAGAAGTCGTGCTCGATCTCGGATCGGGTGGCGGCCTCGACGTGCTGCTGTCCGCCAGGCGAGTGGGGCCCACTGGGAAGGCGTTTGGCCTGGACATGACCGATGAAATGTTGGCGCTGGCCCGGGCGAACCAGCGCAAGGCGGGGGTGACCAATGTCGAGTTCCTGCGGGGACGGATCGAGGAGATTCCGCTGCCGGATGCTTCGGTGGACGTGATCATCTCGAACTGCGTGATCAACCTCTCGGGCGACAAGGACCGGGTGCTGGCAGAAGCGTTCCGCGTTCTCAAGCCGGGGGGCCGCTTCGCGGTGTCCGACGTGGTGACCCGCGGCGCTTTGCCGGAACCGGTGCGCCAGAGCCTCGCGCTGTGGACCGGATGCGTCGCAGGTGCGCTGGACGAACGGGAATACGTGGACAAGCTGAGCCGAGCCGGGTTCGTGTCCGTCTCGGTGGAGCCGACCCGCATCTACACCGTGCAGGATGCCAGGAGCCTGCTCGAGAGCGCCGGAGTCGAGGGCGAGCGGATCGCCGCCGAGCTGGACGGCAAGGTGATGGGAGCATTTATCCGGGCGACCAAGGCTTCGGTGCCGGCGTCCGCCTGCTGTGGTCCTGACTGTTGTGGAGGGGAGCGGTGAGTATCGCCACGCTTGGTCCGGCGAGTCTGTTCGAGGTGAAGGCCTTGTTGGAGGTCAACGGTCTGCCGACCGGCGACCTGTCCCTCGACGTTCGGCTCCTGGGGGAGCGTGACGGCGACCGGCTGGTCGGGGTGGTTGGCCTGGAGGCGAGGGGTGTGGTGGGGCTGCTGCGCTCTCTCGCAGTCGAGCCCGACCGTCGAGGGACCGGGCTGGGCTCGGAGCTGGTGACCGCGCTGGAGAAGGTGGCGGCGGGCAACGGCATCACCGATCTCTATCTACTCACCACCACGGCGGAGGCCTTCTTCGCCAGGCGGGGTTACCAGCGGGTGCCTCGGGAAGCTGCCCCTGCCGGGATCCGGGGTACGGCCGAGTTCTCTTCGATCTGTCCGGCGTCCTCGGCGTTCATGACGAAGCGGCTCGGATGAGCGGCGCGCGGGCGCTTGCGATCCCGGACGGGGGGGTACTTCGGCGCCTCACGGTGCTGGACCGCTATCTGCCGGCCTGGATCTTCTCGGCCATGGCGCTGGGACTGCTTCTCGGGCGCCGGCTTCCCGAGCTTGGCCCAGCCCTCAATCGGATCCAGATCGCGGGCGTCTCGTTGCCGATCGGGCTCGGCCTCCTGGCGATGATGTATCCGGTGCTCGCGAGAGTGCGATACGAGTCAATCCGGGAACATGCCGGGGATGGGCGCCTGCTGGGGACTTCGCTGGCGCTCAACTGGGTGCTCGGCCCCCTGGTGATGTTCGTCCTGGCGTGGCTGATGCTCCCCGATCTGCCGGAATACCGCAACGGCCTGGTGGTCGTCGGGCTGGCCCGGTGCATCGCGATGGTGCTGATCTGGAACACGCTGGCCTGCGGTTCTGGCGAGGTGGCGGCGGTCCTGGTGGCACTCAACTCGGTGTTCCAGGTGCTGACCTACTCCCTGCTCGGATACTTCTTCCTGGCGGTGGTGCCAGGATGGCTCGGAGAGTCCGCGACGGTGCTGCAGATCTCGATGGGAGCCATCGCCCGCAGCGTGTTGATCTTCCTCGGCATTCCGCTCCTGGCGGGGTATCTGACCCGGCGGTGGCTGGTTCGGCGGCGCGGGCGTGGCTGGTATGAGACCAGATTCCTGCCGCGCATCGGACCGGTGGCTCTGCTCGGCCTTCTTTATACCATCGTGCTGATGTTCGCCATGCAGGGAGACCGGATTCTCGCGCGGCCGTTGGACGTCTTCCGGATCGCCCTGCCGCTGCTGGCCTATTTCGCTGTCATGTTCGGATTGGCGTTCGCGCTGGGCCGCTGGCTGGGCTTCTCCTACGCCGACACGGCGGCTCTCTCCTTCACCGCCGCGGGCAACAACTTCGAGCTGGCCATTGCGGTCGCGATCGGGACCTTCGGGCTCGCCTCTGGAGAGGCGCTGGCGGCGGTGGTGGGACCGCTCATCGAGGTTCCGGCGCTGGTGGGGCTGGTGTACGTCTCGCTGTGGGCCCGCCGATTCTTCCCCGGCGGGACACCTGCCACTTCCTGAGCGCCGACATGTCCGACACCCACGTCCCGCCACGCATCCTCATCCTGTGCACCGGCAACTCCGCCCGCAGCCAGATTGCCGAGGCCTTGCTGGTTCACAAGGCCTCGGGACGGTTTCAGGCTGCCTCCGCCGGGTCAAAGCCTGCCACCCGGGTGAATCCATACGCCATCCAGGTGCTGGCGGAGGCCGGAATCGACTGGAGCGGCCACGCTCCGAGGGGGCTCGACGGGCTGGAGCGGGAGCAGTGGGACTTCGTCATCACCGTCTGCGACCGGGCCAGGGAAGCCTGCCCCATTTTTCCGGGGACGCCGATCGTGGCGCATTGGGGCATGCCGGATCCCGCCGAAGTGGAGGGCAACGAAGAGGCCAAGCTGCGCGCCTTCCGGAGTGCCTTCACGGTTCTGTCACGAAGGATCGACCTGCTACTGGCGCTGCCGGCGGACAAGCTGGACCGGCTGCGGCTGGAACGACAGGTGAAGGAAATCGGAAACGCCTGAGGCCGCAGCTCTGCTGGGCGCCCTGGCTAGCCAGCACTCGCGCTTGACTGGTGTGGCACCGGTCCCCACCTTCCAAGTAACTGTCGCAGGGACAATGAGGATATCCATGACTGATCCGATCGAGCGGCGGAGGTTCCTGCAGGCCTTCGGCATCCTCGGACTGGCCGCAGCCATCGAGGGCGTGTCGGGCGCGTCGAAGCGGCTTCCCGCGGCGCTTCGCATCTCGCGTGCGGGTCCCGACGATCCGCCTGTGCCCAACGAGGCCGTCCAGAAGATCTACACTGAGCGGTTCCAGGGGCGGACCATCCAGCGGGGCAAGGTGACCCTGGACATGCCGACCATGGCAGAAGACGGGCGCTACGTACCGGTGGTCATCGAGTCGGAGCTGCCGATGGCCGCCGATCAATACGTGAAGAGCGTGTTCCTGATCGTGGATCACAACCCCGATCCCCTGGTATCGGCCTTTCATCTCACTCCCGCGCTGGGCCCGGTGAACCTGCAGACCCGGATCAAGATGAAGCGGACGAGCTGGATCAGGGCCATTGCCGAGACCAATACCGGCGAACTGTGGGCGGATTACCTGAAGGTCGAGACCACCCTCAACGGGTGCGGGTGAACCATGCCAGAGACCGGCCGAACCAAAGTCGTCGTGCCCGACCGCATCCAGCGTGGTGATGTCATCCGGGTGCAGGTGCTGGTCCAGCATCCGATGGACACGGGCTTCTTCCGGGACGCCAACGCCAACGTCATCCCGCCCTGGTTCATCCAGGACGTGCGGATCCGCTACGGTGACGCCGAGGTCGCGCGGTTCGAGTGGACCTCGGGAATCAGCAAGGATCCGATGGTGAGCTTCCAGCTCCGCGCCGAGCAGGAGGCTCCGCTGACCTTCCTCTCGCGGGACAACCGCGGCAACGAGTTCTCCGGCTCTACCGAGATCAAGTTCGCGACGACGTGAGCGGGCGGGCGGACTGGCGGAAGGGCGGACCGGCGCTTCTGCGCCGGGCCGCCTTTGCTTTCGCGGCCGTAGCGGCCGCCGTTTCCGGGTCTTCCGCCGTTTCCGCCGCCCAGGACTCCGTCCCGCCGCGGGCGTTCTCCCTGACGACCGAAAAGACCCTCTATCCGGTGCAACGTCTCGCCCCGGGGGTCTACGCCGTGCTGGGCGATTCGGGGAAGGGGGCAGAAGGCAGACCCAACGCCGGGTTCGTGATCACCCCGAAAGGGGTGGTGGCGTTTGGCGGAGTGGCGAGCCCGGCCCAGGCGCGGGCGGTGATACGCACCATTCGCACCAGGACCAGGCTGCCGATCAGGTATCTGGTGCTCTACGCCCACCATCCCGACATGATGTTCGGCGCCATCGAGTTCAAGCGTGCTGGTGCCCGAATCGTGGCCCATCCTGACACCCGGGTCCTCGCCGCCGAAGGGGGGCCCGACCAGTTGCTGGCCGACTGGGACCGGGTGGTGGGCCTGCAGGAGCTGCTGGGCTTCGAGTACGCCAACGTGCCCGATCGTCCGGTCCCGGCGAGCGATACCCTGCGGCTCGGGGGGCGGACCATCGCGCTGATCCACCCTGGATCCGCGCACTCGGCGGGTGACCTGGTCATCTGGCTGCCGCGCGAGGGAGTCATCTTCGCCGGTGACATCCTGCTGGAAGACGGAGGGGCGATGGTGGTTGACGGCAATTCCTCGGTGCTGCTCCGGACGCTGACCTTCATCGACTCGCTCAATCCCCAGGTGGTGGTTCCGGGGCATGGCCGGATCCCGGCAGATCCCCGGGAGCTGACCCGGAAGGCGCGAGAGTACCTCACCGGGCTCCGGGAGTCGATGCGGGCGGCGGTGGCCAAGGGCACGTCGATGCGACGCGCGCTCGATTCACTGCCGCCGGCGGACGAGGGCCGACCGGTGAGTTACAACTCGCGGCTCCGGCGCAATGCCGTGCGGATCTACCTGGAGATGGAGAAGGAATCGATGGGGGTGGACAGTGAAGAGTGAGGGGCTCCTCCGGCTCGGGCTGGCGGGATTGCTGGCCATCGGGAGACCGCTGGCGGCGCAGGTGCCGAGGTTGATCGCCACCGCCGAGCTCGTCGCCTTGGGCGACAGCAGTCCCGTCCGGGTCATCGATGTCCGCCAGTCCTGGGTGAGCTACCTGCAGGACCATATCCCCAACGCGGCCTGGCTCAACATCGAGACTCTCCGGGCGCAGGATCACGAGCTGCCGTTCCAGCTGCTCCCGGCGGAACACTATGCCGAGCTGTTCGGCCGGCTGGGGCTGGACCGGTCCCTGCCGGTGGTGGTGTACAGCGCCGGCGACCAGCTCGACATCGACGCGACCTTCGTGTGCTGGCTGCTGGCGAGCGCCGGCGCGCGCAGAGTCTACCTGCTGGATGGCGGGTACGCCAAATGGGAACTGGAGAGCCGGCCGCTCACCCAGCACTACCCACGCTGGATCACCGGGGGAAGGGGTTTCCCGCCGAAGGAGTTCCAGGCGGGCGCCGCCCCGCTGGAGGACGTGCGCACCGCGGCGATCGGGTCGGGGACGCTGCTGGTGGACGCCCGGCCGCCGGAGCAGTACTCCGGGGAGGCGGGGGCGCAGCTCCGCCGCGGCCACATCCCAGGCGCGCTGAATCACCCATGGAAGGACGACCTGGAGAAGCGGGACCTGGTGCAGGTCTGGAAGTCGCCCGAGGCGCTGCGAGCGTCCTACCAGGCCCAGGGAATCACGCCGGAACGCGACATCATCGTTTACTGCAACAGCGGCACCGAGGCGAGTCACGTCTACTTCGCGCTCAAGTACCTGCTCGGTTATCCGCGGGTACGGATCTACACTGGTTCCTGGACGCAGTGGGCGGAGCGGGAGGAGTTGCCGGTGGAGAGGTGAGCGGGCAGTAAGAAGTGAGAAGTGAGAAGTGACAAGTGAGAAGTGAGAAGTGAGAAGTGAGAAGTGAGAAGGGGGAAGGGAGAAGGGAGAAGGGAGAAGTGACAAGTGAGGAGGGATTGAGGACCCGGGGCTCGCGGGCACCGGGTATAAAGGAAGTGTCAGGATCGGAACGAAAGTCTTGTATTTAGATGCTGGTCTTATAGTCTTAGTCTCATGGACAAGACCTACAAGGCGCTGGCGGACCCGACCAGGCGGAAGATTCTGGCGTTGCTCCGGGACCGGGACCGCACCGCAGGAGAGATCGCGGACGAGTTCCCCATCGCGTGGGCATCGGTGTCCCACCACCTCGGCGCTCTCAAGGAGGCGGGGCTGGTCCTGGCCGAGCGCGAGGGGCAGTTCATCCGCTATTCACTCAACACCACGGTCTTCCAGGAGCTGATCCAGCAACTGATCGGCCTGGCACAACGCAAGAACGGACGAGGGAGGAAGGAGACAGATCATGCGTAAGCTGATTCCGGGTCTGCTGGTTCTGGGGGGGGCTGCGGGCTTCTCGGTATGGGCGTATCCCCAGTTGCCGGCACAGGTCGCCACGCATTTCGACCTGAATGGCGAGCCGAATGGCTGGTCCTCCCGCCTGGTCGCGTCTCTCCTGGTCCCGGTGCTGGGGCTGGTGCTGGCCACGGTCTTTACGGTGCTGCCGCGAATCGACCCTAAACGGGCCAACTACGCTCGTTTCGGTCCGACCTACTGGACCATTGCCAACGCCGTGCTGGTGCTGCTGGTGGGGATTCACGTCTTCTCATTGGGCAAGGCGCTCGGCTGGGGCGTGGACATGAACCGGGTCGCGGCCCTGGGGCTCGGCGGGCTGTTCGTGCTGCTGGGCAATCTGATGACCCGTATCCGTCCCAACTGGTTCATGGGGATCCGCACCCCCTGGACCCTCAGCAGCGACACGGTATGGCGCAAGACTCACAGATTCGGCGGAGTAGTTTTCGTGATTGCGGGGCTGTGTATCGCTGCCACCGCCCTGACTGCCGCCAGCTGGGCACTCTATGGTGCCATGGGAGTTGCGGGCGCGGCCGCACTCAGCTCGGTCCTCTACTCGTATATCGCCTGGAAGCGGGAGCAGGACGCGGTCGCGGCAAGTGGGACGAGCACTGAGGCGTAGGACGGGGGACTGGGGACGGGAGTGGTGCGAATCTCTGTAGGCGCCGCACAGCTGTGCGGCGCCTACATGGATATTCACTGCTCACTCCCTCGTCCGAAACCCTGCAGTCGCATACCGCACCCCACCCCGCATCACCCACTCCACCCTTTCGAGGTTCCGGATGTCGGCAATGGCATCCGCCGAGAGGAGCACCAGGTCCGCCGCCTTTCCGGGTTCGACCATGGCGAGGTCCCTGCCGGGGACCCGAGCCCGCTCCCCGGAGCTCGCTCCTCGGGGCGGCTTGACGGCGGACCGCGCTGTTCGCACTTTCGACTGATCATTCCAAACAATGCTTCACCTCGACAAGGCGGAATCCGTGATCGCTCTGACGGTGAATGGGAAAGCCCAGTCGGTGGATGTCGCCCCGGACACGCCGCTCCTGTGGGTGCTGCGGGACACCCTCGGGCTTACGGGAACCAAGTTCGGCTGTGGCATAGCCCAGTGCGGGGCGTGCACGGTGCACCTGGAGGGCGATGCGATCCACTCCTGCATCACTCCGGTGTCGGCGGTGTCGGGCAAGAAGATCACGACAATAGAAGGACTCTCCGGCGACGGCAGTCACCCGGTTCAGCAGGCCTGGATGGCGGAGTCGGTGCCGCAGTGCGGGTACTGCCAGTCCGGCCAGATCATGTCCGCGGCGGCGCTGCTGTCCAAGACGCCCAAGCCGACGGACGCGGACATCGACGCCGCGATGAGCGGGAACATCTGCCGCTGCGGTACGTACCAGCGCATCCGGAACGCCATTCACCGTGCCGCCGGTCAGGAGGCCTGAGTCATGAGCGCAACGATGCAGGTGTCTCGACGGGACTTCCTCCGGACCGGTGCGGCCGCCGGCGGTCTGGTGCTGGCGGTTCAACTGCCGGGATGCGGGCCCCGGGCAGCGGGCAACGGGGGGCAGGGAACGGCGAGTGGCGATGCCAAGCCGGTGTTCGAGCCCAATGCCTTTGTCCGGGTGGGCGAGGACGGTTCGGTGACCGTGGTGGCCAAGCACCTGGAGATGGGCCAGGGGACCTACACCGGCCTGGCGACGATCGTCGCGGAGGAGCTGGACGCGGACTGGAGCAAGGTGCGGGTGGAAGGGGCCCCGGCCGACGCGTCGAAGTACAACAACATCTTCTGGGGACCGGCACAGTGGACCGGCGGCAGCACCGCCATCGCCAACTCGTGGGAGCAGCTGCGGAAGGCCGGCGCCACAGCCCGGGCGATGCTGGTAGCGGCCGCGGCCCAGCAATGGGGCGTCGATGCGGCCGGCCTCACGACCGATGCCGGTGTGGTGACCGACCCGAAGGGTGGCAAGCGGGCGGATTACGGCTCGCTGGCGGCCAAGGCGGCCAAGCTGCCGGTGCCGGAGAATGTCCCGCTCAAGGACCCGAAGAACTTCAAACTCATCGGCAAGCAGTCGGCGCGGGTCGACACCAAGTCGAAATCGATGGGCCAGGCAGTGTTCACCCAGGACGTCAAGCTGCCGGGACTGCTCACGGCGGTGGTGGCCCATCCGCCGAGATTCGGGGCCACGGTCAAGAGCTTCGATGCCTCCGAGGCGAAGAAGATCAAGGGGGTGCGCGAGGTGGTGCAGGTGCCAATGGGGGTGGCCGTCCTCGCCGATACCTTCTGGCCTGCCAAGCAGGGACGCGATCTGCTGAAGATCGAATGGGACGAGAGCAAGGCGTTCACCCAGGGCAGCGCCGAAATCCTGGCGCAGTATCGCGAGCTGGCGGCCAAGCCCGGGATAGTGGCCCGGAAGGATGGTGACGCGGAGGGGACGCTGGCGAAGGCGGCCCGGACCGTGGAAGCCACCTACGAGCTCCCCTTCCTGGCCCACGCCTGCATGGAGCCGATGAATTGCGTGGTGCGGCTCTCGAAGGACCGGATCGAGGTGTGGAACGGGGAGCAGTTCCAGACGGGTGACCAGGGGGCCCTGGCGCAGGCGGCAGGGCTCAAGCCGGAACAGGTCTCGATCACCATGCTGTACGCGGGGGGGAGCTTTGGCCGGCGGGCCAACCCCAAGAGCGACTACCTGCTCGAGGCGCTGTCGGTGGCGCAGGCGATCAAGGGGGCCGCTCCGGTCAAGCTGGTGTGGACCCGGGAGGACGACATGCGGGCCGGGCAGTATCGGCCGCTCACGCTGCACTCACTCAAGGGCGCGCTGGACGGCTCCGGCAAGGTGATCGCGTGGCACCAGCGGATCGTGGGCCAGTCGATCATCGCCGGCACGGCGTTCGAACCCATGCTGGTGAAAGACGGCATCGATGTCACGTCGGTGGAGGGCGCCGCCACCACCAAGTACGCCATTCCGAACATCCAGGTGGAGCTGCAGTCGCCGGTGCTGCCGGTGCCGGTGCAGTGGTGGCGTTCGGTGGGCAACACCCACACGGCCTTCGCGGTGGAGTGCTTCATCGACGAGCTGGCGGCCGCCGCGCGCAAGGACCCGGTGGCGTTCCGCCGCGCGCTCCTGGCCAACGAGCCCCGACACCTCGGGGTCCTCACCCTCGCGGCGGAGAAGTCGGGGTGGGGCACGCCGCTCCCGGCGGGCCGGGCTCGGGGCATCGCGGTGCACGAGTCGTTCAACTCGTATGTCGCCGAGGTGGCCGAGGTCTCTCTGGAGGGCGGCAAGCCGCGGGTACACCGGGTGGTCTGCGCGGTGGACTGCGGGACGGTGATCAACCCCGACGTGGTGCGGATGCAGATGGAGAGCGGGATTGCCTACGGGTTGTCGGCGGCGCTCTACGGCGAGATCACGCTCAAGGAAGGGCGGGTGGAGCAGGGCAACTTCGACCGCTACCGGGTGCTCCGGATCAACGAGATGCCCAGGGTAGAGGTGCACCTGGTGCCGTCGGATGCTCCGCCGACCGGTGTCGGCGAGCCGGGTACCCCGCCGATCGCACCGGCGGTGGCGAATGCGCTGTTCCAGCTGACGGGGAAGCGGGTGCGGACGTTGCCGATTCGGGTGTAGAGGCCGTTGGCCGTTGGCCTCTGGTCTTTGGCTGCCCACAACAAGATGACCCTCCGGCGGCGCATCCACTGGAGGGTCTCTCACATCGGGACGGCCAATGGCCAACGGCCGACGGCCCAACCGGCCAACGGCCTCCTATTTCCCCGTCAACGCCTCCTTGAGCCGGCGATTCTGCCACAACACCGTGGCGCCGAGCAGGAGCAGGCTGCCGAGCAGGATGACCGTGGCGAGCACGTTGATCTGGGGCGGGAAGGCGGCTCGGCGGGCGCCGTAGACGTACAGCGGGTAGGTGACCCGGCTACCGGCATTGAACAGGGTGATGATGAAGTCGTCCAGCGAGAGCGCGAACGAGAGCATCGCCGCCGCGGCGATGCCCGGGGCGATCAGCGGCAGGGTGACCTTGAAGATCACCCGGAGCGGGTTGGCGTACAGGTCCATCGCGGCTTCCTCCAGGGTCCAGTCGAAGCCGCGAATCCGGGCCTTCACGGTGAGCGCCACATAGCTCACCGAGAACATGATGTGGGCGATGACGATGGTCCAGAAGCCGGTCACCACGTTGGCCTGCAGGAACAGCGACAGGAGGGACGAGCCCAGCACCACCTCGGGGGTGGTGAGCGGCAACACCAGCAGGAAGTTGACCGGACCGGCGCCCTTCCAGCTGTAGCGGCAGAGGGCCAGCGCAATGAGCGCGCCGAACACCGTGGCGACGCTGGTGGAGACCGCCGCCACCTTGAGCGACAGCTTCATGGCCTCCACCAGCGCCGGGAAGATGAACGGATCCCGCCAGGCATCCAGCGAGAAGGCCTTCCACACGAAGTTGAACTTCCCCTCCGGCTTGTTGAAGCTGTACGCGATAATCACGAAGATCGGCAGGAACAGATACAGCAGGACCAGGCCGGCGTACACGTCCAGCATGGGTCCGGTCCAGCGCGATCCCACCGCGCCCTTCTTCTCGGACGGCATCAGGCGAGGTCCTCCGTGCCGAGGGCCCGGGCGTAGATCACCACCAGGATGGTGATGAGGGCCATCAGCGCGAAGGACAGCGCAGCCGCCAGCGGGTAGTCCCGCACCGTGAGGAACTGCCCCTGGATGACGGAGCCCAGCATCTTCTGATTCGGGCTCCCCAGCAGCTCGGCATTGAGGAAATCGCCGGAGGCCGGGATGAACGTCAGCAGGCTGCCGGCCAGGACCCCGGGCAGGGAGAGCGGCAGGACGACCTTGCGGAAGGCGGTGAACTGGTTGCAGTACAGGTCCTGGGCGGCTTCGGTGAGCCGGCGGTCGATCTTCTCCAGGCTCACGTAGATCGGCAGGATCATGAACGGCAGGAAATTGTAGGTGATCCCGCCGATCACCGCCCAGATGGTATTGAGGAGCCGGCCGTCCGCCGGGAGCAGGTGCAGGCTGCCCAGCAGGCTCACCACCGGACCGCCGTCATTGAGGATGGTCTTCCAGGCGAAGGTGCGGACCAGGAAGGTGGTGAAGAACGGCAGGATCACGAGGCCGAGCAGGAAATTCTTGAGTCGGTCGGCGCGGAAGGCCATCACATAGGCCAGCGGATAGCCCAGCAGGATCGCCGCGATGGTAGCGGTGAAGGCGTACCCGAACGACCGCAGCATGTGCTGGCCGTAGTCGGTGAAGGCCCGCTGGTACCCGTTGTACCACGGCAGATCGCCGGTGGCGAACGAGGTGCGGGCCAGGGTCAGGGTGGGCACCAGGTAGAAGGCGAGCAGCCACAGCACCCCTGGCGCCACGAGGAGCCAGGGGGCGAGTGCGCTTCGGCGTGAACCGCCGGCGGCGATTCCGGCCATCGAGGATCAGGCTCCGATCGCGTCCTGGAAGAGGCGGTTGAATTCGGTGTCGTCCGCGTCCTCCAGCCACTTGAAGACGTGCAGCCGGGCGCGGACGTCGTCCGGCGGATTGAGCAGCGGGCTCTTGGCCAGATCGGGGTGGGTCTTGGCCAGCTCGTCGCCGGTGCCCTTCACCGGTGACAGGTAGGGGGCCGCGGCCACGATCTTGGCGGAGTGCACCGGGTCGTAGACGTAGTTCATGAACGCGGCGGCCAGGGCTCCCCGGTCGCTGGTCTTGGGGATCAGCATGTTGTCGGAGTACAGCATGGCGCCTTCCTTAGGCGCGATCCAGCGGAGCTCGGGATTGTCCGCCGCGAGACCCTGGATGTCGCCCGACCAGGCCACCGCCACCGCCAGGTTGCCCGCCGCGAGATCCTCGGCGTAGTCGTTGCCGGTGAAGGCGCGGATTTGGCCATTCTGCCGGTACTTCTTGATCTTGGCGCAGGCGGCCTTGGCGTCGTCCACCGTGCAGTTGCCCGGGTCCTTGCCGTCGGCCAGCATCATCAGGCCCAGGGTATCACGCATCTCGGTCAGCATGGTGACCTGGCCCTTGAACTTGGGGTCGAAGATATCGTTGAAGCTGGTGATCTCGCGGCCGGTCTTCTTGGGGTTGTAACCGATGCCGGTCATCCCGGACATCCACGGCACACTGTGCACCCGTCCGGGGTCGAAGCCCACGGTCTTGAGGCTGTCGACCAGGTTGGCCTTGTTGGGGAAGGCCTTGTCGTCGATGGGCTGGGTGTAGCCCAGCTTGATGAGCCGGCCGGCCATCCAGTCGGTCAGCACGATGATGTCGCGGTCGATGCTCTGGCCCCGCTTGAGGGGCTCGTCGATCTTGGCGAAAAACTCGTTGTTGTCGTTGACATCCTCGGTGTAGATGGCCGAGAGTCCGGTGGCCTTCTGGAAGTCGTCCACCGTCTCCTTGTCGATGTACAGCGGCCAGTTGGAGACCCGCACCGTCTTGGCGGCGGTGCCGGTGGCGCCGGCCGCCATGCTGTCAGCCGCGGCCCCGCCCTCCTTCTTGGCGCAGGCGGAGAGGAAGGCGCTGCCGAAGGCGAGGCCGCCCGCGGCCGCCGCGGTCCGGCCGAGGAAGGCGCGCCGGGAGAGGGCGCGGCGGACCAGGGCCTGGAGCTCGGATTCGTCGTATTCGTGCTTGCTCATGGAGTCACCTCAGGCGACGGGGTTCGATTTGGGCTGAATGGCAAGGTCGAGGGTGGGTCTGAGATCCATATCGATAGGCGATGTCGTCGGTTTGGGGGGAAGCAGCCGGGCGCCATCGGCATCCCAGCTCACGATGTACTGCCGTCCGGTCTCAAGCGGCGGACGGGGGCCGTCGGACGGAACGTGGGCGATCATCTCCTGCCCGCTCCCGGTCTTGAGGACCAGCCGGATCACCGGGCCGGAGAAGGCGGCCGCGGTAAGGGTGACCGGGAGGCCTTTGCCCGACTCGCTGAACTGGAGCCGTTCGGGGCGGATCATCAGGGTCCCCTGGGTGCCAGGTTTGGCGGCCCAGGCCGCGGCGGCGGCCTCCATCCGGGTGGCTCCCTCCAGGGTGACCACCATCTGGCCGTTCATGCCCACCACCGTGGCGGGGAGCAGGTTGGCCACGCCGATGAAGTTGGCCACGAACACCGTGGCCGGGGCATGGTAGATCTCCTCCGGCGTGCCGATCTGTTCCACCCGGCCCTCGTTCATGACGGCGATCCGATCCGACATGGTGAGGGCTTCTTCCTGATCGTGGGTCACGTAGATGAAGGTGATGTTCACGTCCCGCTGAATACGCTTGAGCTCGAATTGCATCGCCTGGCGCAGCTTGAGGTCGAGGGCGCCGAGCGGCTCGTCCAGCAGCAGCGCGCTGGGGTAGTTCACCAGCGCGCGGGCCAGCGCCACCCGCTGCTGCTGTCCGCCGGAGAGCTGGGAGGGCTTGCGGTCCTTGAACTGGGTAAGCCGGGTGACGGTGAGCAGCTCCTCCACCCGCTTGGTGACCTCGGATTCCGCCAGCTTCTGGCTGCGGGGGCCGAAGGCGACGTTGTCGCGCACGTTCATGTGGGGAAAGAGCGCGTAATGCTGGAAGACGGTGTTCACGTTGCGCCGGTAGGGGGGGACGGTGGAAACGTCCTGTCCCTCCAGCAGGATGCGCCCCGAGGTCGGCTGCTCGAAGCCGGCGATCATCCGGAGGGTGGTGGTCTTGCCACAACCCGACGGGCCGAGCATCGAGAAGAACTCACCCTTGGCGATCTGAAAGTGCGCCTCGTGCACCGCGACGTAGTCGTCGAAGCGTTTGGTGACGTGGTCCAGGGTAATGACCGGTTCCATGCGGACTCGCCTCAGGAGAGCGAACGCGGTTGGCGGGGAGGAAGAGCCCAATTTGCAGGCCACAGACGCAGTTGACAACCCATGTCCCGGCGCGCAATATGAAGAGAGCCCCGGCCCGCGAATTTTCCCCGCAGCAGGCGATAGCACCCAGGCACCCCCGAACACTACAACACAGGTTTGTCATGACCGCCACTGTTCCTTCAAAAGAGCAGGCGGGACTCAGCCGTCTACTGTCCCGCGCCCAGCAGATCGCGGACGAGGAGATGAAGCAGCTCCTTGGCCGGACCCCCCAGTCGGCCGCACTGTACCAGCGGGCCCACCGGATCCTGCCCTTCGGGGTGGTATCGTCGTTCCAGAAGATGCAGCCCTACCCGGTCTATCTGGCCCGGGGGAAGGGCAGCCGGGTGTGGTGCCAGGACGGGCACGAGTACCTCGACTTTCACAACGGCTTCGGCGCCATGGTGGTGGGCCATGCCCATCCGCGGATCGTGGAGGCCTGCCGCGAGGCCGCCAGCCGGGGGACCCACTTCGCCGCGACTACCGAGGTCGCGGTCGAGTTCGGCGAGGAGATCTGTCGCCGGTTCAACCTGGAGGCGATCCGGTTCGCCAACTCCGGCACCGAGGCGACGATGGACGCGATCCGGGTGGCCCGGGCGGCCACCGGCCGCGATGTGGTGTGCAAGATCGAAGGCTCATACCACGGGCATCACGACTCGGTGATGTTCTCGATCGTGCCCAACGCCGACGTCATGGGTGGACGGGAGCGCCCGGCCAAGGCGCCGGTCTCCCGCGGTATGGTGAAGGACGCCCACAAGTACATCGAGGTGGTGCCGTTCAACGACGCGGATCACCTGGAGCGGGTGTTCCAGGAGCGGGGCGGGGAAATCGCCTGCCTGATCATGGAGCCCGCGATGATGAATATCGGCATCGTGCTGCCGCAGCCGGGCTACCTGCCGCGGGTCCGGGAGCTGTGCACCAAGTACGGGGTGGTGTTCATCTTCGACGAGATCAAGACCGGTTTTACCATCGCGCCGGGCGGGGCCACCCAGCGGTTCGGGGTGCAGCCCGACCTGGTCTGCCTGGCCAAGGCCATCGCCGGGGGCCTGCCGGCCGCGGCGTTCGGCGGGCGGGCGGACCTGATGTTCCTGATCGAGCAGGGCGTCTCGCAGCAGGGCACCTACAACGGCAACCC
>JBGQJV010000098.1:0-15405 GCA_041499215.1 Gemmatimonadota bacterium
GGGAGGCGGCCGCATCGATCCGCCGCCGGGAGATGGTGTAGCGCTGGAACCAGCTGCCGTTCTCGCCGCCGGGCTTGAGCCCGAAGCGCTTGAACTGATCGGCCACATACTGGGCGGTCTTCTCGAGCCCCGGGCTGGGGGTATCCCGGCCCAGCATGGAATCGTCGGCGATGATGCCGATCCGCTGCCTGATGTCGGCGGGTGTGATGGTCGCCGCGGCGCTCTGGAGCGGCGCCGCGGTCTGGGCGGCGAGCGGGGGCGACGGCAGCAGGGTGAGCGGGAGCAGCGCGACGGACCAGCGGATCGACCTGGAACACAGCGGCGACAGCGGCGGCAGCAGGCGGCGCATCGAGAGTCCGGGATGAGGAAGTCGCATCGGGGCCGGCGGCACCAAAGATAAGCGCCCGGCCGCTGGAGCTACGGACGGGCGCTGGGAAGGTTTCGGTGCCGTCAGGGCTTGCGGCGCCGTAGCTCGGGTGCGCCACCGCTCTGAGGCTTGGAACTCGGTTGGGCACGTCGTTCCGGCGGGGCCTGTCGCGGCTCGGCCCTGGGCTCGGCCCTGGGCTCAGCCCTGGGCTCGGCGCGGGGCGGGCGTGAGGAGCCGCGATCCGGCTCCGCCCGCGGCTGACGGCTCTCCGGCCGCCGATCCGGTGCAGGCTCGGGCCGCCAGGAACGCTCGGGGGAGCGCGCTCCGCGATCATCCGGCCGGCTCCGGGGACTCTGGTCGGGCCGCTCCTCGATGCCGCGACGCCGCGGGCTCTCATCACTGCCCGAGCGCGGAGTGCTCCGATCGGGCCGCACTTCCGGCTTGGGGCTGCCGTCGTCGGTGCGGCGTCGCGGCTCGTTGTCCGGCCGTACCTCGGGCTTGGCGCTGCGGTCGTCGGTGCGGCGGCGGGGCTCGTTGTCCGGCCGTACCTCGGGCTTGGTGCTGCCGTCGTCGGTGCGGCGCCGGGGCTCGTTGTCCGGCCGTACCTCGGGCTTGGGGCTGCCGTCGTCCGTGCGGCGACGGGGCTCGCCTCCGGGCTGGACCTCGGGCCGGCCGTTGTCGGGCCGGCGGCGGTTGTCGTCCGAGGGCGAGCGGCCGGGATTCGAGCCGCGATTGCCGTCGTCGGTCCGGCGCCGCGGTGAAACCGGCGTCGGGATCGAACCACGTCCGCCGATGTCGGCGCTGGTCCGGTCACGCTCGCCGATGCGCCTGGGGCCCGGGTCGCCACCGCGAGGCCGCTGCGCCACGCGCGTGACGTAGTTGTTCCGCGGGTCGGTGTCCTTGAAGACGTACCGGGGGCCCGGCCGATAAGGCCGGCCGATCACGACGCCACCGCGGTACCGGCGGTAGGGGTAATAGAACCAGTCGTCGTAGATCACGATCCGGAAGCGGGAACAGTACGAGCTGTACGGGTCCCAGTAGTGCCAGCTGGCGTAGGTGTGGCAGTCGTAGCAGACGAATCGGGGATAGTCGTAATGCCGCTCGACGTCGTAACTGGCAACGTCGTAGTCGTAGTCACCCTCGCGGGCGATCTGGTCGGCCAAGTCGGAGACGGCAACATATGGATCGCCCCGCACCCGGCCGTCGGAAACCGCCCGGTAGTCCCAGTGATCACCGCGGACGATATCGTCGTAGTTGAACGCATCGGTGGAGGCGATGGCGAAGATGTAGCCCACCCCCGGATAGTCATCCACCCGGAAGGCCTCGTCCCGGTCGCGCCCCAGCACCTCGAAGGTGCGGTCACCGCGGGCGAAGTTGTCCTCCCAGGGATCGATCGGAAACAGGACCCGCATGCGTCCGTCTGTATCAATCCGGATGACGGTTACATAGGCATCGCGATCGGACTTGAAATACACCCGCGCCTGATCGCTCTGCTGGTAGGGATCATCCTGATTGAGCCACACACTGATCCGCGGCCGGTCTTCGCCCGTCGCCCGTACCCACCGGGCGATGACATCGACGGGCTCGGCCGGGACCGAAGTCCTGGCAGGCAGGGCGGTCGCCGTGAGGGCGGCCAGGGCAATACTCAAGGCGGCAGTCATAATGGCCTCCAGGACAGCGGAGTGGACACCTGGAGGAGGAGCAGGGGATATGCCACCTGGGCTTGCCAGAGTAACCGTATGAAAGAGAACACCTTAGACGGGAGGGCGGAAGAACGGGGAGGCGGGATTCTGTCCGGCCCGAAGGACAGGGAGGTCTCGCGTTGACTTCACCGGCCCGGCCCCGATACGTTGCGGCCCCCATGTCGGCCCCCGCGAAGCCAGCCCGTCCGCGACTCGATCTGCTTGACCCGCGCGAAGCAGCCCAGCTCGCCGGGCTCGAGCTTCTGACCGAAGGCGTGGTTGAAGGGTTCCTTACCGGCCTCCATCGCTCACCGCGGCGGGGGTTTTCAGTGGAGTTCGCCGAGCACCGGATGTACCAGCCGGGCGACGAGCTGCGCTATGTGGACTGGAAGCTCCTGGGGCGGAAGGACCGGCTGTACGTCAAGCAGTATGAGGAGGAGACCAACCTGCGGGCCATGCTGGTGACGGACATCAGCCGGTCGATGGCGTGGAGCGGCAACCCCGAGCTGGTGCTCTCCAAGCTCGCCTATGTCCAGCGGCTCACCGCGGCGCTGGCGCTGTTGCTGCTCCGCCAGCGGGATGCCACTGGACTGATCGCGTTCGACGAAGGGGTCCGCGCCGTGGTCCCGGCGCGGGCGCGCACCTCGCATTGGTACCAGCTGCTGGGCACGCTCGGCGGGCTCACGCCCGGACTGGGGACCGCGGCGGAGCCCGCGCTCCGGCGGGTGGTGGATCTGCTCCGGCGGCGGGGCCTGGTGGTGTTCATCTCCGACCTGCTGCTGGAGCGCGAACTCGCGCTCCGAGCGCTCAAATTCCTGCGACACCGCGGGCACCAGGTGCTGGTGCTGCACGTGATGGATCCGGCCGAGCTGGAGCTGGGTGGCCCGGCCGAGGCGCGGTTCGAAGATCCGGAGACCCGGGCAGGCGTCACGCTCCGGCCAAAGGACTGGGCGGAGGCCTACCGGCAGACGGTGCAGGGAGTGGTGACTGCCTGGCGGCGGGCCTGTCGTACCAGCGGCATCCAGTACCATCACATCACTACCGACACCCCATTCGGCTACGCGCTCCGGCGCGTGGTGGCTCGTCCAGCCGGACTCGCGTGATCGGATTCCTTTCTCCCTGGGTCCTCGCCGGGCTGCCGCTTGCCGCCATTCCGCTGGTGCTGCACCTGATCCAGCGGCGGGACCCGCCCACCGTCGAATTCCCGGCCGTCCGCTACCTGGTGCAGGTCACCCAGGAGCACCAGCGCCGGCTCCGGCTGAGGCACTGGCTGCTGCTCCTGGTCCGCACCATCATCATCGTCGCACTCATCCTCGCCGCGGCCGGGCCGTCGGCGCCGCTCAAGCAGGCGGCGAGTCACGCGCCCAGCGCCCTGGTGCTGGTGCTGGACGACTCGCCGTCGAGCGGGGTGGTGGTCTCCGGCACGCCGCGGCTCAACGAGCTGCGCGCCGCGGCGAAGCGGATACTCACCCAGGCCACCCCGTCCGATGCGCTGTGGCTGCTAACCAGCGACGGCGTGGCCCGGCGCGGCTCGCCCGACGCCCTGGCCCGCGCGGTGGACAGCGTGCAGCCCACTTCCCGGCGGATGGACCTGGGCCAGGCGATCACCCTCGCGGGCGGAGTGCTGCGGAGCGATGCCCGGCCGGGTGGGATCGTCCTGCTCTCGGATTTGCAGGCTACCGCGCTGGCGCCGGCGAGGGTGGGTGTGCCGCTGATGATCGCCCGCCCCTCCGAGCCCGCCCCTCCCAATCAGGGGATCGCCTCGGTCGAGCCAGGCCCGCAACCCTGGACCCCGGAGGGCGGCACGGTGACGGTGCGGATCGCGGGTGACTCGGGGGGTGCGGCTCCGGTCTCGGTCTCGCTGGCGGACCGGCCGGCCCGCCAGGCGTTGATTCCCGTTGGCGGTGCGGGGAGCTTTTCGATCGGACCGGCGGTGCCGGGATGGTGGGCGGTGCGCGCCGCCAAGGCGCCGGATGAATTGCGGGCCGATGACGATCGGATCGCCCTGGTGCGGGTGGCGCCGGTTGCGCAGGTGTTCTGGAATCCCGCCGAGCGCTACATCGATGCGGCCATGGAAGTGCTGCTCGCCAGCGGCCGGATCCGGCGGGGCAACGAGATCACCCTGGGCTCGCTTGGCGCCGGCGCGTCGATCGTGGTGCCACCGGAGGACCCCGCGGCGCTGGGCGCGCTCAATCGGTCGCTGGAGCGCCGCGGCATCGGCTGGCGGTTCGGCACCCTGGTGGCGACGCCGGCGATGAGCGACAGCGGAGCGCTGCTCGGGCGGGTGGCGATTGGCCGGCGCCACGCTCTCGAGCCGGCGCGGGCCAGCGCCACGGCCGGTGTGGTGGCGACCGCGGGCGGCGCGCCGTGGGTGGTGCGCGACGGCAGCGTGGTCCTGGTCGGCAGTCGCTTCGACCCGGCGTGGACCGCGCTCCCGCTTGGCGCGGGCTTCATGCCGTTCATGGACGCATTGGTGAACCGGCTGGCGCGGGGACAGGTGGCGACGCTGCAGGGCGCGCCGGGAGACGGGGTGTTGCTCCCTGACCTGGTGACCGAGGTGGCCCAGGGTGAGCGCCGCTGGCGGGTGGAGGGAGGAGCCGCCTTCCGGCCGCCCCAGCAGGGAGGGTACTACCTTCTGGCGGGGCGGGACACCGTGGGCGCCCTGGTCGTGTCGCTCGACCCGCGGGAGTCGCTGCTGGCCCCCGCGTCAGAGAGCGCGGTCACCGAGCTCTGGTCCGGGGCGCGACTGGTTTCGCTGGCTGATGCGGCCGGCGCGGCCTTCGCCGGCGCGGGCCGCGCCAGCCTGCAGAGCCCGCTCCTGTGGCTGGCCCTGGCTCTGGGCCTGGTCGAGGTCGGGCTGGCCAGCGGTATTCGCCGGAGCTCATGACCCTCAAGCTGCTGCTCGACGCGTTCGAACGGACGCCGCTCGCTTTCGATCTTCGCGACCAGCTGCCGCCGCGCGGCCGCCAACTCTCCATCGCGGGGCTCGCGGGCTCCAGCCCATCCGTGCTGGCGGCGTGGCTCGCACGCAGTCACCCCGGACGGCTGCTCTGCGTGGTGGCCACCACCCCGTCCGACGCGGAGCGCTGGCTCACCGATCTCTCCCACCTCACCGAAGACGCCGTCGCCCTGTACCCCCAGCGCGAAGCGCTGGGAGAGGAAGAGCCGCATTACGAGATCGCGGGCGAACGGGCGGAGACCCTGTCGGCGCTGCTCGAGGGGCGACTCAGGATCCTCATCACCACCGCGCGCGCGAGTCAGGAACGCACCAGAGTTCCGGCCGGTCTCAGGGACAAGACACTGAGGATCAGTTCGAAGTTCCGAGTGCCGGGTTCAAGGAGTGGTACCCTGAACTCGGCACTTGGAACTCGGAACTCTTCAACTGGCCTCTCGGAGGTCACTGCGGCGCTGGAGGCGATGGGCTACGAAAAAGTCCCGACGGTGACGGAGGTCGCCCAGTTCAGCGTCCGCGGCGGGATCGTGGACGTCTACGGCTTCGGCATGGCGGCACCGGCGCGGCTGGAATGGTGGGGTGATGATCTCGAGTCGATCCGGAGCTTCGATCTCACCACCCAGCGCTCGGGAGAGGCGGTCGACGAGCTGACCGTCCTGCCGATCCGTTCCGCGGTGCCCGCCAGCGAAGAGGCGGAACGGGGAACGCGGAGCGCGGAACCGAGTGTCCGCCAATCCCTCCTCGAGCTCCTGCCCTCCGACACCCTCATCATCGAGGAGCTGCCGCTCGCCAATACCGAGGAGGTGACCCGCTCCTGGCGGGAGGCGGCGCATCACCTGGAGGTCGCCCGGCGTCTGGGGGAGCTGGTGCCTCCGCGGGAGGATCTGTTCGAGGCGCCCGAGGTGTGGGGCGAGCGGATCGCCATGTACCCTCGACTCGCGGTGCGGGTCGAGAGTGGCGATCTCAATGCCGGGTTCTTCCCCCCGGAGCGGATCGAGCGCGACATCCGCCGGCTCCGGAGCATGCTCTCCAGCGACCTCCCGACCCTCATCCTGTGCGACAACGAGGGGCAGCTCGAGCGGCTCGACGAGCTGCTGAGTGAGGGCTCGGGACGGCCCAACACCACGCTCGCTATCGGGGCGCTGGACGGCGGGTTCGTGATGCGGAGTCTCCGGGTTCTCACCGACCATGAGATCTTCCGCCGGGCACGCCGCATCCGCCGGTCGCGGCGCTATCGGCAGGCGGCGCCGGGCGCGGTCACGGGCCAGTTGCAACTGGGCGACTACGTGGTGCATCTGGATCACGGCATCGGGATCTATCGCGGCATCGAGACTATCCAGGTCGGGGAGGCGACGCTCGAGGTCGCGGTGCTCGAGTACGAGGGGGGCGACCGGCTCAATGTCCCGCTGTACCGGCTGGATCAGCTGGAGCGCTACCGGGCGGCGGTCGAGGATGGGGACCAGCCGCCGCCCAGACTGCACAAGCTGGGCGGCACCAGCTGGCAGCGGGTTCGGGACAAGACCCGGCAGGCGATCCAGGAAATGGCCTCCGAGCTGCTCGACCTCTACGCCCGTCGCAAGGTGAGCGCCGGCTACGCCTTCCCGCCCGATTCCCGGTGGCAGCGGGAGCTGGAATCCTCCTTCCTTTATGAGGACACCCCCGACCAGCGGAAGGCGACCGAGGCGGTGAAGCGGGCCATGGAGCAGCCGATCCCGATGGACCTGCTGCTGGTTGGGGACGTGGGGTACGGCAAGACCGAGGTGGCAGTCCGGGCAGCGTTCAAAGCGGTGCAGGGAGGTAAGCAGGTGGCGGTGCTGGTGCCCACCACGATTCTCGCCGACCAGCACGCCCGGACGTTCGCCGAGCGGCTGGCCGACTTCCCGATGAAGATCGAGGTGTTGTCGCGGTTCCGGACCGGGAAGGAGCAGAAGCTGGCGCTGGAGCGGCTGGCGGCCGGGGAGACCGACATCATCATCGGCACCCACCGGCTGCTCTCGCCCGATGTGCAGTTCAAGGACCTCGGCCTGCTGGTGGTGGACGAGGAGCACCGCTTCGGGGTGAAGCACAAGGAGCGACTCAAGAGCCTGCGGCTCAGCGTCGACGTCCTCACCCTCACCGCCACTCCGATTCCCCGGACCCTGCATCTGTCGCTGGCGGGACTCCGTGACCTGATGCTGATCGAGACACCGCCGCGCGACCGCTCCCCCATCCTCACCTTCGTGGAGCCGTGGGACGACGCGCTGCTGGATGAGGCCTTTGCCCGCGAGCTGGACCGCGGCGGGCAGGTGTTCGTGGTGCACAACCGGATCGAGACCATCGAGACGATTGCCGCGCGGGTGCGGTCCCTGGCGCCCCGCGCCCAGGTGGCGGTGGGCCACGGCCAGATGGCGGGAGAGGCGCTCGAAGATGTGATGCGGCGGTTCGTGTCGAACGAGGTGCAGATCCTCGTCTCCACCATGATCGTCGAGTCGGGGCTGGACGTCCCCAACGCCAACACCATGGTGGTACACGACGCCCAGCGCTTCGGGCTGGCCCAGCTGTACCAGCTCCGCGGCCGGGTCGGCCGGAGCCACCGCCGGGCCTACTGCTACCTGCTGGTTCCCGACCTGATCGACCCGGATGCGGAGGAACGGCTCCGGGTACTGGAGCATCACACTGAGCTGGGGGCGGGGTACCGTATCGCGCTCAAGGACCTGGAGCTCCGGGGTGCGGGCAACCTGCTCGGGGCCGAGCAGTCGGGCCACGCCCAGGCGGTCGGGTTCGACCTGTACCTGCGCTGGCTGGAGGAGACGGTCACGGCGTTGCGAGGACAGGGGAAAGGCGATCGTCCCGCCCCGCCGGAGGTGGTGCTCGACAAGCCGGCACACCTGCCGGACAGCTACGTGGCGGACGACGCCGTCAAGCTGGATTTCTACCGGCGACTGGCGCGGGCAGGCACCTCTGGCGACATTGAACCGCTTCGTGATGAGCTGCGCGAGCGCTTCGGGCCGCTGCCGGATAGCGCGGAGAACCTGCTCGACATGGCGCGGCTCCGGGTGATCGGGGCAGAGCTCGGTCTGCAACATCTGCTGGTGCGGGGCGACGAGGCTCGTCTCACCTTCCGTGAAGGCGCGGTTCCCCGGTTCGCCGGGCTCTCCGCCGCGCTCGACCATGTGCAGCTCGCGGTGGACGTCCGTCGGACGGTGCCGCTGTCGCTCCGCCTCACTCGGCTGGGCGGCCAGGCCCTGGTCCCTGCGCTGGTGCGGGCGCTGGCGGCCGTGGTGGAGAAGACGGCGACGGCGGTGAAGAGTGAGAAGTGATAGGTGATAAGTGAGAAGTGAGAAGTGAGAAGTGATAGGTGAGAAGTGAGAAGTGAGAAGTAAGGAGTGAGGAGTGAGGAGTAGGGAGTGTCATCCCGAGAGGGACCCGAGGGATCTCCGAGTCGGGGTCGGCGCTGGTGCGTGGTCGGAGATCGTTCTCTGGCTTCGCTCGGGGTCGAGATGACAGCGGGGCAGCGGGTCTACTCAGTCTGTTCTTGGAGCTTTCATGCGACGTTGGGCGATGGTGACGATGGTGGTCGGGGTGGGGCTGACCGGCTGCAACAAGATGAAGGACGCGTTCCGGGCCCGGCCCGAGATCGCGGCCGAGGCCGGGGGACAGGAGCTCAAGGCGGAGCGGCTGGCGGCGCTGATGGCGGGCATCAAGGGCGTGCCGATGAGCCGCGAAGCCGCCGAGTTCATCTCGGGGATGTGGGTGGATCAGACCCTGTTCGCCCAGGCTGTGGCTTCGGGCCGGGATCTGACCGATTCCGCCACCGCGAGCGCGGTGCTCTGGCCCGAGCTGGCTGAGCTCATCGGCAGCCGCTGGCACGATACCCTCGTGGCCCGGCGCGCGCCGCTCACCCCCGGCATGGCCGACAGCGTCTACAACGCCGGCGACATCCGGCTGCTGCAGCACATCTTGATCCGGCTGGAGCCCAATGCCGAGCCGCCGGCCAAGGCCGCGGGGCTCAAGAAGGCGCAGGCGACTCTCGCCCGGGTGGAGCGCGGCGGCGACTTCGCCAAGCTGGCCAAGGAGTTGAGCGACGATCCAGGCAGCAAGCCCGAGGGGGGCTATCTCCCGCCGGCGCCGCGCGGCAAGTGGGTCACCGCGTTCGACAGCGCCGGATGGACCCTGGCGCCGGGTCAGCGGACCGGCCTGGTGGAGAGCCCGTTCGGCTATCACATCATCCGCCGGCCTCCGGCGGCCGAAGTGCAGGACCGGCTCCTGGCCTACGCCCGGGAACGGGTGGGCGCGATGCTCGACTCGATCTATCTGGACAGCATGGGCATTCGCCGCGGTCTCAAGGTGGAGAGAGGCGCCGCCGTCGCGATGCGGGAGGCGCTGACGGACCGGGACGCGGCCGCCCGCTCCACCACGCCGCTGGCACGATACGACCGCGGCGCGCTGACGGTGGCCGATTTCATGCGCTGGGTGAACGCCCTTGGGCCCAGTTGGGCCGCCGATCTGGTCGCCCGGCCCGACAGCATGCTGAGCCACTTCGTGCGACTGCTCGCCCAGAACCAGATGCTGCTGCAACAGGCCGATTCGGCCGGAATTCATCCCTCCGATACCGAGTGGGCCGGTCTCATGCAGCGCTACCGCGGGCAGATCGACACCCTGCGCATGAGTCTGGGCCTGTCCGCCGGCGACCTGTCCGACCCGGCGATGCCGGCGCCCGACCGGGAGCGGGCAGCCAGCATCAAGATCGAGAGCTACTGGGACCGGGTCGCCAACGGCGGCCCCCGCCCCCGGCCGATTCCAGCTCAGCTGGCCACGCTGCTGCGGCAGCAGGGCGAGCATCGCATCGACCAGGCCGGCCTGCTGCGCGCGGTCGAGCTGGCCAAGGAGAAGCGGGCCAGCGCCGATTCGGCTGGTGCGGCGGGTAGCGCCCGGGGCGGCGCTCCGCCGGTGACGCCCGGGGTCGGGCCCGGCGCCGGGCCGGGACTGCCGCCGGCCCAGGCCTCCCCCCCACAGGGAGCCCATTAATGACACGCGTCGCCACATGCCTGTTCGCGAGCCTGGTGTTCGTCCTGCCGCTTCAGGCCCAGGAGCCGGTAGCCCGAGGGGACAGCGCGCCGCCGCAGTTCCGGTGCGATACCTCGCCCGGAATTGTGGACCGGGTGGTCGCCGTGGTCGGCGAGGCGCCGATCCTCGCATCGCAGGTCGACGAGGAAATCTTCACCCAGCGTTCGCAGAACACGCCAGTCCCCAGGACATTCCCCGAGTTCCGCGCGCTTTGCCGCCAGGTCGTGTCCGATCTGATTGACGCGGAGGTGCTGGTGCAGGTCGCCCAGCGCGACACCTCGATCAAGGTGGAGGAACAGGAAATCACCTCGGGTGTGGAGGAACAGTTCCACAACATCCGACAGCGATTCAGCTCCGAGGTGGACTTCAAGAACGAACTCGCCAAGTCCGGGTTCCAGACTCCCGAGGAGTTCCGTCGCTGGCTTACCGAGAATCAACGGAAGGCCGCGCTCCGAAACCGGCTGATGAGCAAGCTCAGGGACGAGGGCAAGCTCAAGCCGGTGCAGCCGACCGAGAAGGAGATGCGGGCGTACTTCGAACTGTACAAGGACCAGCTGCCGCCCCGGCCCGCGACCGTGTCGTTCAAGAACATCATCGTCGCGCCCAAGGCCTCACCGGAGGCAAAGGAACGGGTGCGGCAGCAGGCCGATTCGATCGTGTTAGAGCTCAGGAAGGGCGCCGATTTCCCCACCGCGGCCAAGCGTTTCTCCCAGGACCCCGCCAGTCAGGAGCAGGGCGGTGATCTCGGCTGGTTCCGCCGGGGCCAGATGGTGAAGGAATTCGAGGCCGTCGCGTTCGCGCTCAAGCCCGGAGTGGTCTCGGACCCGGTCGAATCTCCCTTCGGCTACCACATCATCCAGGTGCAGCGGATCCAGCCCGCCGAAGTCCAGGCGCGGCACATTCTGCTGATGCCGGCGGTGACCCAGGCCGATGCGGACAGCGCGGCCGCCCTGGCCGCCGTCATCGCCGCCGCGCTCCGGTCCGGTGCCTCGTTCGACTCCCTGTCCCGGCTGTATCATGACCCGGGTGAGGAGCGGGACACCCCCGATGAGGTGCCGGTCACCCAGCTCCCGCCGGAGTACAAGGAAGGCATCGGCGCGGCCGACAGCGGGCAGATCGTGGGTCCGTTCCCGATCCGCAAGGAAATGGCCCTCCGGCGCAAGTATGTGGTGCTGGTGGTCAAGTCCCGCCGGGGTGAAGGCGCGGTCCGCTACGAGGATGTGAAGGACCAGATCCGCGGGCGGCTGAGCGGCGAACTGGCACAGAAGCGCTTCGTGGATCGGGTGCGCCGGTCGACGTATGTGGATGTCCGCCTGTAGGCGGGCGGGGCGGTAGCGGCGGGCGGGGCGGGCGACCTCAATGGCCGGTCTCTCTCCGAGTCTCGAGACATTGCGCCCGCCTTGCCTGCCCCTCCCGCCCCTCCCGCCCTCCCGCCATCTTCTCCACCATGTCCCGCATGATCCGCATCGCCGTGACCCTCGGTGACCCCCGGGGCATCGGTCCCGAGATCACCGCCCGTGCCTTGGCGGAGCCACTGGCCGCGGAGATCGTGGCCATCGGGGCGGATGACCAGATCGAGGCGATCCCGGCGAGCCGGCGGATCGCGGTGGGGACCTGGGGCGAGGGGTTGGGGGAGGCGGCCTCGGCGGCGGGGAAGCCCGGTCCCTCACGGGCGATGCGGGCGGGTCGCATCGCCGGCACCGGAGTCGAGACTGCGGCCCGCATGGCGCTCGCCGGGGAAGTGGATGCGATCGTGACCGGGCCGGCCCACAAGCACTCTCTCAACCTGGCGGGCTACCGGTGGCCCGGTCACACCGAGTGGCTGGCCCACCTGGCGGGTGATGTCGATGTCGCCATGATGCTGGCGGCCGATCGGCTGCGGGTGGTGCTGGTGACCACCCACGTCCCCCTGCGGTCGGTCCCCGCACTGCTCACGACCGAGAAGATCGTCGCCACCGGTGTCACCACCCGCAAGGCGCTCCGCGACTGGTGGGGCATCGCCGAGCCGAGACTCGCGGTCTGCGCGCTGAACCCGCACGCCGGTGAGTCCGGCCTGTTCGGTGACGAGGAGGAGCGGGTGCTGCGTCCGGCGGCCGAGGCGCTCGGAGCGGCGGGACCGCTCCCGGCCGATACCGTCTTCGTCAAGGCGATGCGGGGAGAGTTCGATGCGGTGCTGGCGCCGTATCACGATGTCGGCATGACCGCGATCAAGGTGGCGGCGTTTGGCCGGGGAGTGAACGTCACTTTGGGGCTGCCCTTTCCCCGGACTTCACCGGATCACGGAACGGCGTTCGACATCGCGGGCACGGGGCAGGCGGATGCAACGAGCATGCGGCAGGCGCTGGAGCTGGCGGTGAGGCTCGCCGCCAAAAGACGTGAGAAGTGAGGAGTCAGAAGTGAGAAGTGAGAAGTGAGAAGTGAGGAGGAACAACGCGGAACGCGGAACTCGGAACGGTTACGGCAGCACCCCAAGCAGACTGAGCAGAAGAATGCCGAGCACGAGCGCGGTGAGCGCGACGTAGGTCCGGTCGCGCTCCCGGGCGAATGCCACCAGGGAGAAGGCCACCCGCAAGACCGGCGTCACGATCAGAACCAGGACGCCGAGCTGGATGATGCCGAGCGACTCCCCCGCCAGGGCGGCGCGCAGCACCCGGATGGGATGGTTCAGCGTCCCCGGCTCCGCGACGAACCGGCCGTAGTCGGGACGGCCGCCGCCATGCCGGCTGAGATATATCACCCCACCTATCAGCACCAGGGAGGCCGCCAGCATCACTCCGGCGCGCAGCACATTGGCCAGGGCGAGCTCCACCCGCTCGTCACCCCAGCTGGAGGGAGGGCCGCCCTCAGATCCTGCCGGTTGCGCCATGGTAGATCATCTCGATTGCGAGTGCGAAGACCACCACGCTGAACACCAGCCGCAACACCCGGGGCCGGGCCCGCACCAGCAGGGTGGCTCCCACCGTTGCGCCGGCGAGCACACCCAGCATCACCGGCATGGCGATCCCGGGATCGATGTAGCCCCGCTGCAGGTAGACGCCGGCGCTGGCGGCCGCGGTGACTCCGATCATGAAATTGCTGGTCGTGGTGGAGACCTTGAAGGGAAGTCCCATCACCTGGTCCATCGCCAACACCTTGACCGCGCCCGAGCCGATCCCGAGCAGGCCCGAGAGCGTCCCTGCGACAAACATCAGGCTGAACCCCAGCGGCACCCGCTGTACCAGGTAGCGGTGCGGGCCGGCCGGCGTCGGGTAGCTCGAGTCGAGCCGGAGACGCACCGCCAGCGGGTCGGGCGCCAGGGCCGGATGCTCGGCTCGCGGCCGGCTCGCGGTCCAGGCGGAGTAGATGAGGACAACACCGAAGACCACCGCCAGGGCTGAGCTGGAGACCTGGCTCGCGAGGTAGGCGCCGAGCACCGCGCCGACGGTTGTCGCGATTTCCAGGAACATCCCCACCCGCATGTTGGTGTACCCCTCCCGCATGTACGCGGCGGCCGCGCCCGAGGAAGTGGCGATCACCGCCACCAGCGAGGCGCCGACAGCGTAGCGGAAGTCGATACCGAAGCCGAGGGTAAGCAGAGGCACGATGACCACTCCGCCCCCGAGACCGGTGAGCGCCCCCAGCAGGCCGGCGAGGAAGGCGCCGGCTGCAAGGGCCAGGGTCAGGACGAGGATGGTCATTTGTCCCGTTCCGCCTTCCGCGTTCCGTGTTCCCCGTTCCGAGGGGATGGTCTTGTGCGACCGGGGACGGAAGTGCTGAAGGACCGGCGGTTTGCGGAAAGGTCGGCAGCACACAACGCGGAACGCGGAACGCGGAACGTGGAACGTCTACAGCTCATTTGTCGGCACTCACTGCCCTTTCAAGCCTCGCCATCAAGGCGAGGTGGGCATCGAGCTTCAGCTTCTGACTCGCCCGATTGGCCACCAGCACCGCCCCCACCTGCAGGATCACTTCCCGCTCCGCCAGGCCGTTGGCCTTCAGGGTGTTGCCCGTGTCCACCAGGTCCACGATCCAGTGCGCCAGGCCGAGCAGCGGCGCCACCTCGACCGAGCCGTTCACCGCGATGATCTCCACCGGTCGGCCCCGCTCAGCGAAATGTTGCCATGCCAGCCGCGGGTACTTGGTCGCCACTCGCGCCGTCTGGCCTCCCGGCAGCTCGGGATACGGCGCGCTCGCCGGATTGGCGACCACCAGGCGGCAGGCACCAAACCCCAGCTCCAGCGGCTCGAGTACGTCTGCGTCGCTCTCCCTGAGGACATCAGTGCCGGTAACGCCGAGGTCGGCGGCACCGGATTCGACGTAGACCGCGACGTCCGCCGGCTTTATCACCAGGAACTCGACCGAGGGATCGCTCGACGGGATCAGGAGCCGGCGACCGGGTTCAGGATCCACGACAATCCCCGCACGGGCAAAGCAGGCCACCGCGGGGTCGTACAGCCGGCCCTTGGGGAGGGCCAGGCGGAGCGGCGCCCCGCTCACTGCTCTCCTCCCGCCAGGGCCTCGGCGATCGTGTCCAGGTCGAGCGAGACACCCACGGCGGGCATTGGTTCCCCGAACCGAGCCATGAGCGCGTCGTACCGACCGCCGGCCCCGGCGGATCGGCCGGCTCCTGCGGTGAACAACTCGAAGTGGACACCGGTGTAGTAGTCCAGGCCGCGTACCTCGCCCAGATCGTAGACCACGTGGTCCCGGTCCGCCGCGTCGAGCCTGCTGTCCAGGTGGAGCAGGTGCTCGAGGCCGGGACGCGCCCGGGACGGCGCGCCCGCCAGGGCTTTCTCGAGCGCATCCCGTCGCCCGATCGCAAAAGCCAGCCGCGCCAGGGCCCGGGCATCCTCCGGTGCGCCGGCGAGCGCGCGGGTAAGGTTGCCTCGATCCTTACGGTCGATCCAGCGCCGCACCGGGCCGCGCTGCTCCTCAGACAGGGTTTCGAGTCCGGGGGCGAGGACGCCGGCGTGGCCGAGATTGAGCTGGAAATCCCTGAGCCCCATGGCACGAGCCAGGTCCAGCGTGAGCCGCACGATTTCCACGTCGGCCGCGAGGTCGCCCTGGCCCAGCAGTTCCGCCCCCGCCTGCAGCGTCTCTCTCGGCCGGCCGCCGCGATCGGGCTCCTGACGGAAGACTTTGCCACCGTAGCTGAGCCGGAGTGGCCGGGGGGCGTGACGGAAGGTTGTCGCCGCCACCCGTGCCAGGCTGGCGGTGAAGTCGTAGCGGAGGGCCAGGATCCGTCCGTCGCGGTCGATGAAGCGGATCAGCCGGTCGCCCACCTCGGGCCCGCCGGCCCGGAGAAAGACCTCCTCATACTCGAAGGTCGGCGGCAGCAGCTCCTGGTATCCGCCGCGCTCCAGCACCTCGGCCGCCAC
>JBGQJV010000099.1:0-15361 GCA_041499215.1 Gemmatimonadota bacterium
CCGTCGGCGGTCACCAGGATATTGGAGGGCTTGAGATCGCGGTGGATCACCAGGTGGCGGTGGGCGTGCTGCACCGCCTCGCACACGATGTGGAACAGCCGGAGCCGCTCCCGGATGTTGGCGCCATGGGCATCGCACCAGCTGGTGAGCGGCAGGCCATCGACGTACTCCATCGCGATCCACGGGGTGCCGTCGGGCAGGGCGTCGGCATCGTACAGCCGGGCGATGGCGGGATGGTTGAGCTGGGCCAGGGTGCGCTGCTCGCTCTCGAACCGGTCGCGCCGTGCGGGGGAGAGCCAGGCGTCCCGCAGGATCTTGATGGCGGCGACACTGCCCAGGTCCTTGCGCTCGCCGAGATAGACCACTCCCATGCCGCCTTCGCCCAGGAGCCTGAGGACGCGGTAGGGGCCAAAGCGGGTGTCAGGGAAGGGGGGAGCAGATCCGCCCAGCAGTTGCTCCGCGACGACGGCCCGGTCGCGGTCGAGCAGCGAGTCCTCGCGGGCGTCTTCCATCAGGAGGGCGAGCACCTCCTCCACCAGGGTGGCGTCGCCGCCGGCCTGGGCCGTGACAAAGGCGCGCTGCTCCGCGGCGGGGAGATCGGCGGCCCCGTGAAACAGGGCCTGAATCTGTTCCCAGCGCTCCGGGTCCATGGGGGAATGCGAGGGTGGCGGCGAGGGTCAGGCGGTCCGGCGGAGCTCGCGGGCGAGCCATGCCCGGGCTGCCCGCCAGTCCCGGAGCACGGTGGCCTCCGAGACATCCAGCAACTCGGCGATCTCGATCATCTCGAGTCCGCCGAAGAACCGGCTCTCGACCAGCACCGCCTGCCGGGGGTGGAGCCGGGCGAGATCCTCCAGCGCCTCGTTGAGCGCCAGGATGTCCTCGGCGCTCTCGGCCGCGCCGTCGATCGCATCGTCGAAGGTCACCAACGCCTGGCCGGCACCACGCTTCCCCGCCTTGCGGCGGCGGGCGGCTTCGATCAGCACCTGGCGCATGGCGCGCGCGGCCACCCGCTTGAAATGGACCCGCGAGGTAGCCGCGAGACCGGGAGAGTTGCGCAGCTTGAGCCAGGCCTCGTTCACCAGGTCGGTCGGCGTCAGGGTGGCGGAGGGATCGTCGCGCCGGACGCTCGCGGCCAGACGGCGCAACTCTTCGTAGGCCAGGCTGAACACCCGGTCCAGCTCGTTCTCTCCCGCACCGCTCTCTCCCCCGCGTCCGTGGCGAGAGGGCTGTTCCTGGCCTTCGATGGGCATGCTTTGTCCTGCCGTTGGATGCCCGGCCTTGCACCCGCTCACGCCGGGCCACCGGGGTGATCATATCCCTCTGGAACGTTCCCGCAAGCGGAGGGCAGGCGGGAGGGCGGACAGGCGGGAGGGCGGGAGGAGCCGGGCATCTTGAGTGCATCCGGCCGCTCCCCACCCTTCCCGCCTTCCCGCCCTTCCGCCTGCCCGCCCTTCCGCCTGTGATGACGGTTTTCGGGTCCCTCCTGCGCAATCGCGACGGGGACCCGTTCCTTCGCGCCGTCGGCCTTTCATTCCGGGGGGTAGGCATGGCCAGGCTGGTTGCGCTGTCCGGAAAGGTCAGCAAGGTCTCCCCGGCCAGCCTGACCGATGGCTCCGTCCGGCATGGTCCCCGTGCGGCCAGCCCCGTGATCGCGCTGTCCTTCCGGGTAGACGACCGGCCGGCGTACTACAAGGGCCAACCCATCGTGGGCGATGGCGACCTGGTCACCGTCGCCGGACTGGAAGACGACGGCGTGCTCAAGGCTCTCGCCATTCGTAACCGGTCCACCGGGGTGGACTACGGCGGCGCCACTGCGTTGCAGTACCTGGTTCTGGGGGTTGCGACGCTCGCAGGACTCCTCACCGTGACGGTGGGAGGGCTCGGGCTCCTGTTCCTCGTGGTGGCCGGGTGGATCTGGAGCCGGGTGCGGCGCCGCGCCCATGCGCTCACCCTGGTGCGGACCGCCGCTCCATCCCGGGGGGCCAGGCGGGTCTGATCGTCCGCGGAGTGTCGCCAACTTACCCGAATCTCCGATGAAGGTTCCCTCCCAGATCCTGCGCATTGCGGGCAGGCGATCCTCCGGGCCGGATTACGCGGGCCGGGCGAGTGCTCCCACCCCGGCCGGGGAACGGCCGGAATCGACGCAGGCCAGCCACCGGGGGTCCCCAATGCGCGCTCTTCCCCTCGTTCTTGCCGGTACCGCAACGCTCCTCGTCCTCGGCGCCTGTGGCGGGGGCGGCGATTCCAACGGGCCGGGCGGCTCAACCAGTGGTTTCACCGCCAAGATTAACGGGCAGAGCTGGGAAGCACTGCCCATCTCGATCGTCGCGCAGGCCATCGCGGGGGTGCCGGGCGGCGTGCTGGTGCTGGGGAGCCAGACAACCGGCGCCGTGTCGCAAGGCCTGACGATTTCCCTCTACAACATCACTGGCCCCGGGACCTACGCGCTGGGTGTGAGCAGCGACGTCTTTGGTGGCATCGGCCAGGTCGGCGAGGGCAATGGCGGGGGTAACGCCAATTCCTGGATCACGGAGAACACCGGGACGGCCGGCACGATCACCATCACCAAGTTGAGTGGCGGGCGGATCGCGGGGACCTTCTCGTACGTCGCGGAGCCCGGGCAGAACAACGCGGTCGGTGGGACGCGCACCGTCACGGACGGGGAGTTTGACCTCGAGTTCACGGGGACGATCGCCCCGGTGCCCGCCAATGTCGGCAGCGTGGTGAGCGCCCTGTTCGGCGGACAGCTGTACAACGCCTGGTCGGTTTTCGGGCTGCTGCAGGACGACCTGGGGGGGCCTGGCTTTCAGTTCAGCACCAGCACCAAGGAACACGGGCTTTCCATCCTGCTCGGCGGCGTGACCGCGCCTGGCACCTATACCATCAGCCACACCAGTCCGGTTCGGAGCATCGGGGCCGGGCGCAACGGCGGCGATGCCAATCACTGCTGCTGGGGCGGGGGAGGGTCCGCCCTGGATGTGGGCACCATCACCATCACCAGCATCACGGCGACGCGGGTCAAGGGCACGATCACGGCGACCCTGCAACCGTCGCCGGGCAAACCCGCCACCACGCCGTTGGTGATCACCAACGGCACCTTCGACGTGGGCATTCAATAGCGAGGCCAAGCCAGCCGGCTCGACCGGCTGGCTCGCATGCGGCGCTCTCCTTCTCTATTTCACGGTGCGGAGGTTCCATGCGCGTCTTGCCACTCGCCGGGTGCGGCATTGCCACGCTGATCGCCCTGGGCGCCTGCGGCGGTGGTGGCGATTCCAACGGCCCGGGCGGCTCCTCCAGCGGTCTGACCGCCCGGGTGGACGGCAGCAGCTGGGCGGCCGAACCGATCTCAGTCGGGGCCTCTGCGGTAGCGGGTGTCCCGGGGGGACTGGTGATCATCGGGACCGAAACCGCCACGCTGGTGACCCTCTCCCTCAGCCTGTTCAACGTGACCGGCCCGGGGACCTATGCGCTCGGGGTCGGACCCACCGTGTATGGCGGCTTCGCCAGTCTGAGCGACGGCGCCGGACCCTGGAGCACCCCGCTCAACGGTGTGGCGGGCACGGTGACGATCACCACCCTGAGCGGCGGGCGGGTCAAGGGAACCTTCGCATACACCGTGGAGCCCGGGGTCGGGAATTCCGCCGGCGGTACCCGGGTCGTCACACAAGGCAAGTTCGATCTGCCCTTGCAGGGCACCGTCGCCCCGGTACCGGACAACCAGGGCGGCAGCGTCACCGCCACGCTGGGGGGGAAGGCATACGGGGCCTGGCTCATCGCCCCCTCTATCCCGGTGGCCGGCGGGGTGGAGTTCAGCACCACCAGCTCGGAGAATGCGCTCACGATCATCCTCTCGGGGATCACCGTTCCCGGCACCTACACCCTGAGCACTACCGCACCCACCCGGTTTCTGATCGTGGGTCTCAACGTTGGCCCGCCGGGCGTCTGCTGCTGGGGCGTGACCGGTTCCCCCAACGTCGGCACCGTGACCGTCACCAGCCTCACCGCCACGAGAGTGAAGGGCAGCTTCAGCGCCACGCTCGCCCCCGACGTAGGCAAGCCGGCCACCACGCCGCTGGTGGTGACCAACGGCAGCTTCGACGTGGGGCTCCCGTAGCGAGCCCCGGTGGCCTTACGCCCGGCGCAGTCGGGCGACATCAAGCCAGACATCCCTGTTCTCGAACCGCAGTCCCGGAGGCTCCATGCGCGCTCTACATCGATTGGTTCTCGGTGGTACCCTGGTGTTCGCGGCGGCGGCCTGCGGTGGCGGTGGCGACAGCACCGGCCCGGGCGGCGGGGGTGGGGGCAGCGGGGCGTTCACCGCGAAGATCGACGGGGTGAGCTGGGCCACGGATGCCGCCAGGCTGCAGCTGACGCCGGGCAGCACCGGAGTCCCCGGGTCGATCCTCATTACCGGCACCAAGATCTCCGGCACCAAGGTGACGAGCATTTCGCTGATCCTCGGGTATGTCAAGTTCCAGGCGATCTATCCGCTGGGGGTAAACTTCGGCACCACACCCGGCGGGACGGCGACGATCATAGAGCAGGATGGCGCCTCGGTCGAGACCCGCACCACCCCGCTGGACGGGGAGTCGGGCAAGTTCCAGATCGTGACCCGGACCGGTAACCATGTGAGCGGCACCTTTGACTTTGTCGCGCAACCGCAGCTGGGAAGCGCATTGGTGGGCAACCGGACTATCACCGAGGGAACCTTCGACTTTGACCTTCCCGCGGGATTCACCGATTTCACGGACAATTACGGCAGTGAAGTCATGGCTACGCTGAACGGCGACCTCTTTTACGGAGCCACGGTGGTCGGATTGGGCTCCAGTGGTGTGTTTGTGCTCGGTGGGACCACCACCGGCGGCAGCCTCCAGATCAGCAATACTACGCCGGTGACTTCTCCCGGGACACTCAATCTGCTGTCCGGTGTGAAGATCACGATCATCTCCCTCCCCGGCGGTCACAGTTGGGGTGGTGTCAGCGGCGACGTGGGCACCGTGACCTTCTCCGGCGTTGCCAACGGCCGCGTAATAGGGCACTTCACCGGGACCCTGCAACCCAACGGCGGCACCGGCGATCCTCCGATCACGATCACCAACGGAAGCTTCAACGTGCGAATCGACGCGCCGTAGCAGGCGCGCAGGCCTCCGCGAGCCCCGGCGGTCAGCGCTGGAATGGAGCGACCGTCGGGATGGGAGGGAGTGGTGGGCATTCGTGCTGCGGTCAGACCGGGATCAACCTCCCGGTGGAAGATCTCAAGGATAGGCAGAGCTGGGGCGGAATTTCGGGCGACGTAAGGCTCTCCGTCATTGGCCTCACCAACGGGCAGAGCTGGGGCGGGGTTGCGGGAGACGTCGGGACCGTGGTCGTCACCAGCCTGGCGGATGGGCGGGTGGTCGGCAACTTCACCGGTACGCTGCAGCCACTGGGCGACGCCACCGGGACGCTGCTGGTAAGCGGAGGACACTTTGACGTCCGGATCGATGTCCCACGAGTCCTGTCCGGGAGGCGGGCGGCTTCGCCGCCCGCTTCGCACGCGGCTTGACAAGGTCGCTGTCGGGCGGAGCTTGTCTCCGTACACCTTGCGCTCGCGCACGTCTCCGGCCGCGATTCACCCACCGGACACCCGCCAACCGCCATGACCAGTGAAGACGCCCGGGCCGGTGCCGGGCCACGGCGCTCGCCATGGTCCGTGCCTCCGCTGCACCCGGAAGGTCAAGGGAATTCTGACCGCTCGGGCGGTCCGCGCCTTCTGTGGCTTCACTTCCCGGGCACTGCCGGGCTCATCGGTCTGGGGGCCTGCGGCGTGATCACCAACGGCACGTTCGGCGTGGGGGTCGGCCATGAGCTCCCGGGGCCCAGCGGAGGCGGTAGTCGCCAATCGAACTGTTCCGCGATCCGCGTTCCTCGTTCCGCGTGACTCAGGGCGTCAGGGAGGGCACATGCGTACCTCGAACAGGTGGCTCGCGGTTGCCGCTTTGGCGTTTTCCTTTGCGGCCGCCTGCGGCGGCGGTGGCGACGGTGGTCCCGCCGGCCCAGGCGGCGGCAGCGCCGCGTTCACGGCCAGGATCGACGGGCAGGCTTGGGCCAGCGACGCGAGCCTTCTTACCGCCACCGTCGGCAGCGTGCCCGGCTCACTGGTCCTCACGGGTACCAGGCTGGTCTCTACCACCAACTACACCACCATCGGCCTGATCCTCAGCTTCATCGGCGCGCCCGGTACGTACCCACTCGGCGTGAACCCCGGCACCAGCGCGGGTGGCCAGGGGACCCTGACCATCACGGCGGGCCCGACACCCGCATTCCGGGAGACGGACTACTCCGGGAACGCCGGAACAGTCACGATCACGAGTCTGACGAGCACCCGGATGGCCGGGACCTTCAACTTCACCGCGATCCCCATCCCGGGGAGCATGCTGGTCGGGGCCAAGGTGGTGACCAACGGCACGTTCGACGTGGCGCTGCCGGCCGGATTCACCTCCGTCCCCGCCGCCAACCACGGCAGCAAGGTCAGCGCGACGATCGCCGGGGTTTCCTGGAATGGGGCAACGGTCGCCGGGCAGGGGTCGGGAGGGGCATTCACGCTCAGTGGGTTGAGTACCGATTACTTCCTGGCCGTCAGCACCTCGGTGGTGGTCACTGCTGGGACGACGTACAACCTCGGCAGCGGCGTGGCGCTGGATGTGACGGAGGTCAAGACCGGGCACGACTGGGGTGGAATCCCAACCGACGTGGGGACCGTTACCATCTCGAGTCTGGCCGGTAACCGCGCCGTGGGAACGTTCGCCGGCAGCCTGACGCCCGGCTTCTCGAGCCCCCCGGGAGCGCTGGTGATCACCGGTGGGACGTTCGACGTCCGGATCGATGCCCACTGAATCCTTCCGGAGAGGTGGGCGGCCTGGCCACCCGCCTTGCCTCCTGCTCCGCTTGACAGGGTCGCTGCCGGCTGAAGCTTCTCCCGCTACAGCCTGCGCTCGGGCACGTCTCCGGCCGCGATCCCACCGGGCACCCGCCAACCGCCATGACCGCTGAAGACGCCCGGGCCGCCAGCGCCCCCGCCGCCAGAGCCCAGACCGCCGCCCAGGCCGTTGTGACCTCGGCGCGAAGGCTGGCCACCGCCTGCCCCCGCTGTGGAGCCGCGGTTCCCAGCGAGGCGAGCGATTTCTGCGAGGCCTGCTCCGCCCATCTCTATCCCGGGCATTGCGTGTTCTGCCTCGAGCCGTTCTCCCCGGGGCAGGCGTATTGCCGGCAGTGCGGGCTGCCGCCGGAGGGAGTGGTGTGCGGAGCCTGTGGCACCTTCAGCCGGTTCGACTTCTGCCCCAACCCTGACTGCGGCGCAGGGCTTACCCCGCGCGCGGCTCAGGAGCTGGCGCGGCTGGAAACCGACGCCGAGGCGGTGGAGGCCTTCGCGGAGCTGGATGAGATCGGGGAGTTACTGCGCACGGTTGAAACCGATGGCGGGAAGGGCGGACAGGGCGGACAGGGCGAGAGTGGGGGGGCGGAGACCGGAGCAGTGGTGCCCGCGTCGGCGCCAGCCCAAGCCGCGCCGGTCGCGTTAGCCGTTCCCGTCCCTCCCGCCCCGTCCGCCCTTCCCGCCACCAAGGCGCCGCCGCGTCCGAATCTCGCGGCCCTCCGCGCTGCTGCCAGCGGCGCCCGCAGCGCGGAGGAAAAGGCGCGCGTGCGGGCGCTGGCCGAGCAGGCCGCGCAGGATTCGCTCAATGCCATATCGGGCCGATCGTTCCCCACCGCCCAGGAAGCCCGGGCGGCGGGGACAGCGCTCCAGGTGGCGCTCCGGTTCCGGGTGGTGAGCGAGCGGCTGGAGGTGATCGCCTGGAGGTGTCACGCCTTCAGCTGCGAGCACCCGATGCCGGGTGGCATGAGCCTCTGCTCCGACCCGAGCCAGGGCGGCGTTCCGCTCACCCGGGTGATCACCGAAGTGAACGAAGGCTCCGCCGAGTTCACCACATGAGCACCAGCGAGACGCCCGCACCCATCCCCGGCTCTCCGGCAACACCGGCGCACGTCGATATGGCAACTACCGCAATGCCGGTACACGCCGCTATCGCGACGACGGCCGCGCCGCTGCACGCGCAAGTGGCGACCACCGCGCTGCCGGTGGGCGGGGGCGCTGATCGTCCCCTCGCGCAGGCGCCGCGCCAGTCCAGCTACGCGGCGGGAGAGACGCTGCAGCTGGCTGGCCACCGGCTGACCATCGAACGGCTGCTCTTCGTCGGGGGACAGGCGGAGCTGTACGTGGTGCAGGGTGGCCCCGTGCCGCGGGCGGTGCTCAAGCTCTACACCCAGGGAGCCCGGCCCAAGCCGGACGTGCTGGATCGCTGGCGCGCGCTGCCGCCCAACGCGATCATCGCGCTGCTGGACGCCGATCCCCACTCTGAGCCCCGCGCCTGGGAGCTGCTCGCCTTTGCCGAGGGTGGCCCGCTGGCTGGCGGATCGGAGGCCGCCGATGGTCCGCACCGCGATCCGGCCCGGCTCAGGAGCATCATCCAGCAGGCGGCGGCGGCGCTCAACACCCTGCACACCGCCGGGGGTGTGGTTCACCGCGACGTGTCGCCCGACAACTTCCTCTGGCTCGACGCCGCCCGCACCCGGCTGGTACTGAGCGACCTGGGCTCGTCCTCCATCCTGAGCGGCGGCGCGGCCAAGAGCGGGACCATCCGCGGCAAACTGCCGTTCATGGCCCCCGAGGAGCTGCTGCCGATGGGTGATGGGGTCGTGGTCGGGCCGCCGGCCGACTTCTACGCCCTCGGCATCATGGTGCTCACCCTGTGGGCGGGGCAGCACCCGTTCGTGGGACGTGAGGCGGATCAGATCGCGCTCAAGTCCCGCGGCGCGGTGCCTATGCCGGATGATCTCCCCCCGGATTTCCGGAGCCTGGTCGAGGCGCTGCTGTTGCCGGCGAACATCCGCATCCCCTACGACGGAATCCAGCGCTGGCTGGCCGGCGAGGCTATCCCCCGGGCGGCAGCGGTGCGCCACGTCTCCTATCCGCGCCTCACGGTGCGGCCGGCGCAGGGAGCTCCCCATGAAGTGGATACTCCGGCCGGACTCGCCCGTTTCCTCCGCGACGAGCCGGTGGCCGGCGAGCGTTTCCTCTATGCCTGGAACATGCGCGAGTGGGCCAGCGCCGACGCGGGGCTGGTGGCGGACCTGACCGACATCGTGGAGAAGGAGTTTCCCAAGAACCGCGCCGCCGGACGGCAGAAGGCGGCCTACCTGCTGGATGCCACGCTTCCCTTTACCGCGCCGGACGGGGCGGTCTGCCGGGACTACGCCGAGCTGAGCGCCTGGCTGGAAGGCGATCCGGCGCGACCGACGGGACTCGTGGATCCGGGGCACCCGCTCTGGCTGTACCTCACAACCCGGCCGGAGAACGAGCTGCGCGAGGCGATGGCCGAGCTGGATGGCGACGTCCGCCAGGGCAAGCCGGAGGCGACCGCGGTCATCCGGCACTATCTGATGCAGTACGCCGCCGCCGGCTCGTGGACCGATGGCGACGGCACGGTGGTGACGGACATCGACGTGTTCCGCGCCAGGCTCGCGGACCGCGCCGCGGAGTGCTTCCGCAAGCTGCTCGATCCGGCCGACCCGCTGACGCTCTGGCTCGACACCCACCTCCCCGGGACCGCGGAGCGGGTAGGCAGGCTGCGCACATTGAGTCGCGAGACCCGGGCCACCCTCGCGGCCATCGACTGGATGGCCTGCGCGCTCAACCAGGTAAAGGCGATCCACGGCGTGAGCCTGGCGGAGCCGGAAGACGCCTGGCGCGAGGAGGCATGGGCCAGGGCTGCCGCGGGCTACGCCGGCATGGGCCAGTTCATGGACGGCTGGTGGCGGGTGGTGCAGGACGGGCGGTTCGAGGTCGCCGCGTTGGCCTGGCTCACCACCAGGCCCGAGACGGGAGCGCGGCGCCAGGTGGTGATCGCGCTGCTGGCCAATGAGTGGCAGGCTACGCTCAAGCCGCTCAGCGCGGTGCTCGCCAGCTGCTTTGCGGCACTGCCGCCCTGGAGCAGTGATGCGGCCGATGCGGGAGTACTGCAGGGCGCGGGTGGCGCGATCGTGAAGCAGCTGGAAGCGATCCGTGATGCGGCGCCCGAGCGGAACCGCAAGCTGGTGGCGGTGGAGGCCGCCACGGCCTTTGCCCTCGCGGCCGCGCAGGCGCGCACCGGAGCGCCGAGCTGGTGGGACGCGCTGCTGGCCTGGATCGGCGGCCAGCTGGCCGACACGATGCGGGAGGCCTTTGCCGCCTACCAGGGTGCGCCCAATGTGCTGGCCGAGCTGGTCGCGCGGCGCAACGAGCTGCAGCGGGCCCTGGCCGGATTCCGCATTCCGGCGCTGGTCCGGTGGTCGGCGGAGGACGCGCGCCGGCAGGTACTGGAGCTCGAGCTGGCTTCGCAGGAGGGGAAGACGCGCGACAGCCGGCTTCAGGTCATCAACGACAAGGCGATCGAGCTGCGTGGGTCGCCCCACGGGAAGACCCTCGCCGCCCTCAAGGCCAGTCAGCCTGCCCTGACACGGAAGCTGTATCGCAGCGGAGTGGCGCTCCTGATCGGGGTCGCCGTCTTCGCAACCGCGATGTTCAGCGCGACCCGACTCGACGTCACTGGCACGTTCCAGCCCGAGCGGGACATGCCGCTGATGGTGGCTATCCTGGCCGGATGGCTCCAGCTGGGGATTACCGGCTGGATCGCGACGCGGAGCTTCTTCGGGCGGTTCCTGTCGCTGGCTGGCGCGGTCGGAGCGCTATCGGCCGGGGCAGCGGTTATCGATGCCAAGGGCGAAGTGTTCCGGTCCGCCGCCAACCGCGCAGGAATCGGGCTGATCCTGACCGCCTGGGTGGCCATCGCGCTCCTGCTCCGCTGGCGCCATTCCCGTCAAGTCGTCGCCAAGGCCGCGATCGAGGGCAAGAGCGTGCCGCCCGATCTGGCCGCGGGGACGCGCAAGGCCTGCGACGATGCGGAGGCGCTGGCCCGCGCCGCGCTCGCGGAGCGCTGGCTGATGCTGCACGCCGTGCTCGCCCTCGCGGTGGATCCGGCCCAGGTGCAGCTCGGCAACGTGCCCGGCGGCAGCGCCCAGGCGGCGGGATGACCGCCACCACGCCCGCCGGACCCGCGGCAGCGACCCCTGCCACCGGAAACTGTCCCCGCTGCGCCACGGCCAACCGCGACGTCGCGCGCTTCTGCAAGGGCTGCGGCGAGCGGCTGTCCCTGCGCGCGGATCCCTTCGCCGACCTGGTCGGCATCGACGTCATCGCCAGCGCCATTCGGGCGCAACTGGCCGACGCGGTCCTGGTGCGGAAGCAGGGACATGCGGTTCGCTCGCACCGGCTGGTGCTCGGGTCGCCCGGCGCGGGGACCTCGCGGCTGGCCAGGGCTATCGCCGACTGCGCCGAGCAGACCGGGCTCACCCGGAAGGGGGCCACGCTGGTCACTGCGCGCGAGATCCGCTCGCAGAAACCGGAGGACCTGCTCTCCGCCGCGGCGGGTGGCACCCTGATCGTCGACCAGGCGCACCGGTTGCTGCCCGCACCGGATGGCACGAGTGGCGGAGAGCAGGCGTTGTTCGACCTGCTCGACGCGCTGGCCAACCGGGGCGATGGCTCCGATCCGCTGGTACTGGTCACCGGCCAACCCGGCCCCTTCGCCCCGTTCCTGCGCCCGGATAGTCCGTTGCCGCGCCACTTCGGGGAGATCGTGCGGCTGGACGACTGGTCGGCCGAGCAGCTGGCGGAGGTGGCCCGCCGGCAGTTCCTGCTGCAGGGCTGGACCATGGACGACGGGGTGACCGCCCGGCTCACCGCCCGCTGCCGCTACCTGGTGAACGCGGTCGATCTCCCACGGCGACACGGGCACGCAGTCGAGGAGCTGGTGCAGCAGACCACCCAGACGGCCCGGGCCCGCGTCTCCGGCACGGCGAGCAGGGTGCTGGCGGCGGACGACATCCCCGGCCCGGTGGACGAGCCGGTCTCGCTGGAGGAGCTGTTCGCGCAGCTCGATACCCTCAAGGGGATCGACGCGGTGCGGGAGCAGCTCAAGCAGATCATCCGGGCGTCCCAGGAGCGAAAGGCGCGCGACCCGACCCGGCCGGTGCTGGACGGGCACATGCTTCTGATGGGGAACGCGGGCACCGGCAAGACTACCATCGCCAAGCTGCTGCCGAGGCTGCTCTGCAAGGCCGGCGTCCTGCCGACGGAGCGTTTAGTAGAGTACGCCAACCCGGCATCGCTCCAGTCCGGCTACGTGGGGCAGACCTCGGGCCGGGTGAACGACGCGATCGACCGCGCCCGCGGGGGCGTGCTGTTCCTCGACGAGGCCCACCAGATGGCCGACGCCGGCGGGCACAACTATCAGCGCGAGATTCTCAACACCCTGCTTCCCCGGCTGGAGAACGAGCGGGGCCAGTTCCTCTGTGTGCTGGGGGGCTACACCAACAGCCTGCCGGCGGTATTGGCCCTGGACCAGGGGATGCCGAGCCGGTTCCCGGAACACTACCGGGTGCAGCTCGCCAACTACGACGCTGACACCCTGTCCGCGATCTTCCTCGGTATGGCGCGGGACGCGCAGAAGACGCTCACGCCGGGTGCCGACCAGCGGATGCGGCAGCTGATGCGGCTGCTCCGGCGCTGGGCGCTGCCGGCCTTTGCCAACGCGCGTGGGGCGCGCGAGTTCCTGAACGCCTGCATTGCCAGACAGGTCTCCCGTACCGGCGCCGATCCGTCCGCCGATCCGAATCAGCTCACCGAAGACGACATTCAGCTGCCTCGCTCGGCTACCGGCAAGACGCCCGAGGAGGCCCTGGCCGACGCCGAAGCGAAGCTCGGGACCCTGGTGGGCCAGCCGCGGCTGCGCGCGGTGATCAATCGGCTGCGGGGCAACCTGCTTCTGTGGCGGGCGGAGCTGGAGGAGGGTGCCGATGTCGCCCCGCCACTCGAGCACATCCTGCTCCAGGGGAGTCCCGGCACGGGGAAGACCACCGTCGCCCGCATCATGGGCTCGCTACTCTACGGACTGGGACTCCTGCCTCGGCCGCATGTGGAGGAGGTCCGCGGCACTGAGCTCATCAAGGGGATCCAGGGCGCGGCGGCGCAGGCGGTGCGCGAGCTGGTGGATCGCGCGATCGGTGGCGTGCTCTTCCTGGACGAGGTCTCCGGGCTGATCAACCAGCCCCAGGGCGTGGATGTCGCCCGCGAGCTCCTGCCCCACCTGGTGGACGCCAAGGGCCGCTTCGTGATGATCGTCGCCGGCTATTCCCATGTGGTGGATGGGTTCCTGGCGCTGGATGACGGACTGGCGCGCCGGTTCGGGACGGTGCTGGAGCTGGAGGACTACACCCCGGAGGATGTGCACGTCATTGCGCGCCAGGTCGCGAAAGAAGCCGGACTCACCCTCACCCCCGAGGCCGACGCGGCTCTGCTGACTCTGCTCCGAAGCCCCCGGGCGGGCGAGCTGCTGCCGAGCCGCAATGCGAGCATGGCCCACGCCCTCGTCTCCGCCATGCGCGACCGGCTGGCGAGCCGACTGGCGCCGCGGCTGGCCAAGAACCTCGGCGCGGTTGCCGCGGATGAACGGCGCACCGTCCTGATCGAGGACGTGCCCACCGGGTTCGACGGCCGGGGCAACGCATGCTGACCCTGGCGCCCTGCCCCCACTGTGCCACGCGGGTGCCGGATGATGGCGCCTTCTGCGACGGCTGCGGCCGTCAGCTCGCCGCTTGTCCCACCTGCGGTGAGCTGGCCAAGCCAGGGGAGAAGTGCGTCACGCATGGAGTCGCGGTGGTGTCCCGGCCGACAGCCGCGGGCGGGGCGGCGCTTCCCGCCGCGAGGCCGGTGGCGGCACCGACGGTGGCACCTCCGCCCCGCCGCGCGCCAACCCCTGGCGCGCCGGCGACCGCTGGGAGCCCTTCGGCGCCTGCCGCCTCTCCCGCCCCTTCCGCCGGCCCCCAACACGGGGGTGTCGGCACCACAGTGCAAGTGCTGGCCCGGAAGCTTCGCCTGGTGGTCACCAGTGGCGAGCCGCTGGCGCCGCTCGAGGTGGATCCGGATACCATCGTCGGCCGGGGCGAGGGGCCGTTCGCGATGCAGCTCGATCCCTTCTTCAACAAGGGACTCTCCCGCCGGCATTGCCAGTTCCGGCGGGGGCCGACGGGCATCTGGACCATCACCGATCTCGCCGGCCGCGGCAGCACGTGGGTCAGCACCGACGGCACCTTCACCACCCCGCCACTCGCTCCGAGCGCGACCCAGCCGGTGGAGCCGGGGCGTGACCACGTGCGGCTGGGCTCGCTCTCCTTCCGAGTCGAGGCAGTGCCGTGACCGCACCACGCCGCATCCGCGCCAGCGCCGCATCCCTCTGCGGACCCTCGCGGCCGCGCAACGAGGACATGGCAGTGCTCGGCGGGAGATGTGTGCGCGACGGCGTGTCCGAGACCACCTGGGAGGAGGAGGGCGCGGTCCGGCCGTTTCTCGCGGCGGTGCTCGATGGTCTTGGGGGCCACCAGGGAGGAGATCAGGCGAGCGCGCGGGTGGCGGAGCGGCTGGCGGCGACCGTCTGGCGGTGGTCGGCTGCCTGCTCCGCGGTGGACCTGACGGCCGGCCTCACCGAGACCCTGACCGACGCGCATCGCGAGCTGTCCGAGATGAGCCGCGACGAGCCCGCCCGCGCCGGCTGCGGCACCACCTGTACGGCGCTGCTTACGGCGGCGGATGCCTTCCTCCTGCTGCACGTCGGTGACACCCGCTGCTATCGCCGGCGTGACGGAGTATGGAAGCTGCTGACCCAGGATCACGCGGTGGTGATCCCCGATGGCTCCGGCGGGGGAATCCCCCGGCTGATCTACGCGGTCGGCGCGGACCTGCCGGAGCTGCCACCCGACCCGGTGGAAGACCTGACGGACAAGTGCTGGCCGGGAGACGTCTACGTGCTCCTGACCGACGGCGTCCTTGCCGCCGCCGGCAGCGACACCGCGCTCGAGGCCGCGCTGGCAGCGCCGGACGCGCGGGGCGTGCTGGAGCTGGTGCTGGCGAGTGGCGGCCCCGACAACGCGACTGTGGTACGACTGGAGGTCGTCGAATGACCAACGCAGGAGTATCGATCGCGACGCTGGCGCCGCCCCCGCCGCCCCCGAGGGCGCTCGATGGGCCTGCCCTGCCGGCCCCGCCCGCGGGTCTCCGTCAGGGCGCGGCGGGCCTCGGTCCGCTGCCGCCGCCGCTGGGGAAGGTGGGCCGCACGGCCGAGCGCTATCTGCTGGGCGGCGTGATTCCGGTGGCGGCAGCGCTGCTGCTCACCCTCGTGGGCGCGCTGGTTCGCTGGCCGGTGCCGGGGACAGCTGTCCGGGCACAGGTCCC
>JBGQJV010000100.1:0-15220 GCA_041499215.1 Gemmatimonadota bacterium
CGAAGAGACTGCGCTGCCGTTCGCGACCGCCGTCGTGCTGCTGCCAGAACTGCAGCGCGAGCTTGAGCGCGACCTCCATCGCAGTGGAACCGTCATCCGAGTAGAAGACCCGAGTGAGGCCGGGCGGCGCCAGGTCGACCAACCGGTGGGCGAGCTCGATCGCGGGGGCGGCGGAATGCCCGAGGAGCGTGCTGTGGGCGATGCGGTCCAGCTGGGCCCGAATAGCATCGTCGATCTCCCGCTTGCGGTGACCGAACAGGTTGCACCACAGCGAGGCCACTCCATCGAGGTAACGGCGGCCGTCGTAGTCGATCAGGTAGTTTCCTTCCCCGGCGACCACCAACAGCGGGTCCTCCTCACGGTAGACGCTATGGGGAGTGAAGGGATGCCACAGGTGGGCATCGTCCCAGGATTGGAGCTGAGCCTTGGATGGAGTGGGCATGTTGGGAATGGGGCGGGTCCGCACAGCTGTGCGGGCCCACTATGTCTCTCTCTACCTGCTAGACCACCGGGACCAGCTCCGCCACCCGGAAGCCGGCGTCCGCGATCATTTGGCGGTCGGCCTCCGCGCCCTGCCCGGGCGTGGTGAGGTAGCCGTTGCAGAAAATCGAGTTGGCGGGATACAGCGCCAATGGCTGAAGCTGGCGGAGATTCACCTCCCGGCCCCCCGGTGCGGATCCGATCGTCGTAGGTGTGGGTCGAGCACACCTCCCGGAAATGCGCCCGGGAGCTCTCCAGGTTGTGGTTGAACCGCGTGACTCCGGCCGCGGCCAATCGCTCTGCCTGGCCTTCCTTGAGCAGCCCCAGCGAGGTACAGACGTTGATGTTGAGCTCGGCCTTGATCTGACGGACCGCCTCGCAGATCACATCGAGATCCCGATCCGAAGGGCCCCGCGTGCTGGTGACCATGCAGTATTTGACCGCGCCCAGTCCCACCGCCTGGCGGGCGCCTGCGACCAGCTCTGCCACGCTCTGAAGCGGATAGCGGTCAACCCCGGTGTGGAACTTCACCGACTGGCTGCAGACGCCGCAGTCCTCCGGGCAGAGGCCGCTCTTGGCGTTTTGCAGCACATGGATGCGCACGTCCCGGCCATGGTATCGCTGCCGGATCCTGAAAGCGGCCTGCAGCAGCGACAGCAGATCATCGTCGGAGGAGGCCAGCACCGCCAGTGCTTCGTCGAAGGACGGCGGTCGATCGGCGAGAACACGGTCGGCGAGGGTGTTCCAGTCAGGCATGGGCCAGGCGGAGAGGAAGGTCGCGAACGGCCAACGGCCAACGGCTAACGGCCACCGTCATCACGTCTTCGGCGGATGCACCAGGAGAATCTGCTGGATCGCTCTGAGTCTCGCCGGAAAATCCAGGGTTTGGAAGTCATAGACCTCATCGTCCGAGCCGGTGAGCGCGGCGATCGCACCCCCTGCTCCGGCCCCCTCGCCGATCCGCATGGTGGTCTTCCGGATCAGCCGTAGCTCCTTGATCTGCTGCACCTGCACCGCGCCGAGGGTATCAGCCTGCCGGAAGACCAGTGAGTCCCCCGCCAGCCGAACCAGCCGGATATCCCAGACATAATCTCCCGCCTCGGTCGCGACTTGCCACCTGTCATCGTCGGATGAGGTTTGCGCGGGAGCCGGCACTGCGTGCGTGGCCAGGAAGACCAGGGGCAAGAGGAGCAGCCTGTGGCAGCGCATAACGACTCCGCAAAACTTGGGTGGCCTTGAGTTTCCTCCGCGGGACCCCCACGTTTGGGTCCCGACGGGGGCGTAGCTCAACGGGTAGAGCAAGAGACTTTTAATCTCTAGGTAGTGGGTTCGAGTCCCACCGCCCTCATGACCAATCGACGTCCCGTCAGGCGTCCCCAATATTGCCGCCGGCACCGGCGGCGGCAATCTGCGACGTGCGCCAGGCTAAGTCCGATCGGCGGCCTGCGGTGTTCCCATCTGCGGTCCCGCTCGCAACTTGAACACTGATCGGCCGCCGGCCTGGTGGCCCCCACTATGTATATCACGCGGCCTAAGTCGCCTGATTCTCAGATCTGGCACGGACGGACTGGAACAGCGCCGGAGAGTTGGTGCCTGGCGACGCAGACACTCGCCATGACCGTTCGATAGGTCTCGATCGCTCGCGCGGCTGCCCGGCCCCTACCGTCCGGCCTGCTCCCGGGCGACATTCCCGGGAGAGGCATTCGTTCTTCCTCCAGACCGGGCAGACCGTCATGACCGCCACCTCCCCGCGCCCAGGCTCGACTGCGCCAAACAAGCCGCAGGCCGCCGCTCTCGTCTATCTCGACGGGGAGTGGCTCGATCGAAACACCGCCAAGGTATCCGTCTTCGATCATGGCCTGCTGTATGGCGACGGGGTGTTCGAAGGGATGCGGGTATACAACGGAAAGACCTTCCGGCTGGCTGAGCACGTGGATCGGCTGTACGACTCGGCCCAGGCTATCACGGTCCAGGTCCCGATCTCCAAGGCCGAGATGATCGCCGTGACCGAGGAGGGTGTGCGTCGCTCCGGTCTCCAGGATGGCTATCTGCGCCACATCGTGACCCGGGGTGTGGGGGATCTGGGCCTCGACCCGCGGAAGTGTCCCCGGGCCACGGTGGTCATCATCTTCGATGTCATAGCCATCTGGCCGCCCGAGCGCTATGAGCAGGGCCTGACCCTGATCACCGCAGGCACTCCGATCAATCAGCGCGAGGCTCTCTCTCCCCGGGTCAAGTCGCTCAATTACCTCAATCACATCCTGGCCAAGGTGGAGGCGACCAACGCCGGCGCGGACGACGCGATCATGCTCGATAGCTCCGGCTTCATCGCCGAGGCAACTGGTATGAACCTGTTCGTCTGGAAGAAGGATGTGCTGTACACTCCGGCGGTCTACGCCGGGCTTCTGCGTGGGGTGACCCGCGACGCAATCATTGAGATCGCCGCGGAGGCGGGATATCGTGTGGTCGAGACGATGCTCAACCGCTACGACCTCTACACCGCCGAAGAGGCCTTCCTCACCGGCACAGCCGCCGAGGTGGCTCCCATCCGGGTCGTGGATGGCCGGGTGATCGGCGAGGGCCGGGCTGGACCGGTCACCCGCGATCTGCGCGCCCGGTTCCAGCGACTGGTCCGCAGCTGAGCTCGCCGATGTGCGCTGGTGAGGGGTCGGGGCGCGTGAGGACAGCGTTCCGACCCCTCAATCGCAGCCGCCCCCGGACAGACTGCCCTCCGGGTCCGCATTCGCGCAGGAGCGGCAGGCCTGGGGCTCCGGCGACGCCCTCCCGGTGATGTTCCCCCCAGGGCCCTGGCAGCGTGTGGCTCGAGTTACAGACTCTGCGTGACCTGGATACCCCGGCGGGCCCCACCGAACCGAGTTCGTCTCTTGACATGACCCCGAGTCGCGCGCCACATTCGCGGTCCTTGCCGACGTCACAGAGCCCGTATGGCGTGGAAAGAAGTCCAGGTCGGGGACATCCGATGGACGGTTTCGCCCGTTGTGGAACGGGTGGCCCATACCCACGCCTGGCGCCTGGTATTGAACTGCCGCTCCACCGGTGAGTTGGGCCGGACCGTCTGGGCCACAACCTCCCTCCAGTCCTCTTCCCGCTCCGATCTCTACGCCCAGGCCGACCGCCTGTCGGATGCTCGTGTGGCCGCCGTCGTGGCACAGCACGTCGGCGGTTTCTAACCCTGACATCCCCGGACGACAGGCACCTTCATTGCCGACCGCCTACTCGTGCGGATCGGGATGCGCCGTTGCCCAGCGATAGACGATGGCGGAAAGGTCGGCCATCAGCCGGGCGGCGGACGCCCGCTCGGGGTAGCCGCGGGTAAGGATCACCAGGATGTACGGGCCGCGCCCGGGGGGATACACGATCGCCGCATCGTGAGCAACGGCGGTGATCTCTCCAGTCTTGTGGGCTACCGGAACCCCTGCTGGGACTCCGGCGGGTATGCCGTCGTTGAACTCCTGTGCCAGGAGGATCGCCCGCATGCTGTCCGTGCTCTGGCTCGAGGCGGCGCGGCCGGCTGCGATCGCATCGAGCAGGCTCGCGAGGTCCCGGGCCGTGGTGGTGTTGTTGAGTCCGCGCTCGTAGGCCTTGCCGTCCTCCACGCCCCTCAGGACGGCGATCGAGTCGGCCCCCAGCAGGTGAGCCGTGGCGTTCACCCGGGCCGGGTCCAGCCGGCCGAGGATGAGGTTGGTCGCGAGGTTGCTGCTTCGGGTTATCATCAGGCGGGCAAGCCGGCCCAGCGGCACCTCCTGGCCCTCGAGGGCGTAGAGGGTCGAGTCCGAGTCATCTGCCGGGTCGAGCCGGTACGGTGAGCCGTCCACAATGGATCGAAACTCGTTGTGCACTTGCAGAGTGTTTTCCCAGCGCAGATCCCCTGCGTCCACCCGTCGGGCCAGTTCTACCAGAACCGGGATCTTCATGGTGCTCGCCGCATGGTAGCGCCGCAGGGCGTCGACCTGGACCTCCTGTCGACGGGCCGGGTCCCGGAACGAGATGGCGACGGTGGCAGTATCCTGGGCGATCCGGGCTCTGAGCAGGGCTTCGAGGACGCTGACCTCCTGGGCTGTGACCGGGGTGGAGCAGAGGATGCTGGCGAGAACGAGGAGAAGGCACGAGTTTCGCATTGCCGGAAGCTATTCCAGTTCCGGATACGGCGCACCGCCAGACCTGACGACCATGGCCAGCTCCACTCGACTCCCCGACCGGCTCAAGTTCTCCGAGTTCGTGCTGGATCGCCTTGCCAGCGGCCGCTGCCGCGCCCGGGTGGTGTTGTCCTGGCACGAGACCGAGGAGTGGCTGGGCGAGTCCGAAGGCCTGGCTTCCCAGTCAGGTGAGCTCCGCTGTGCGGCCGAGGCGTGCGTCATTGCCCTCACTAAGGCGACCAAGAGCGAGTTACGCTTCGAGTTGCTGGGGGTGAAGGCGGTCAGAGCCTTCGACGCCAACGTGGTGATCGTGAGCCTGTCCCTGCTCAACGGGAACGAGACCCAGCGCCTGGTCGGGTGTTTCCTCACCGAAGACGCCGACCCCACCCGCGGTGCCGCGCTGGCGGTTCTCAACGCGACCAACCGGGTGCTCGGCAATCGCTTCTTCATGCGCTGACGGGTTGTCCCCGCCGCTCCACCATCTCCCTGACATCGTTGGGAAAAGCCCGACACCACTGTAAATCGCGGTCTGGGAATCTAGTCGTTTTCTCGGCGCAGCCCGATGAAACGCCGAAGCTGGGGTTCATTTCTTGCCCTTGAGCAGGGATCTTGCTGGTCAGACCCGAAAGGGCCGCTGGGGGTGGCTGTTGCCGCCGCGGGCCGGAAACATCTGACCAGTACCCGGAGGCGTGAGTAGCCTTGTCAGGGTGATTCACGCCGTACCGAAAGGCAGGCCAACCCCATGAAGCGCATCGGCATCTGGGCCCTGGCGGGCTTCGCGATTGCCTGTTCCCACGGGCCGCGCCCCCAGCCGTCCCCGACCCCAGCAGCCAGGGCCGGAGCTGCCGACAGCGCCTCGACTGCGGCTCCGACGCCCGCGGCTGTTGCTGGGACGCCAATGCCGAAGGACAATAGTCCTGCCATGAGGGCGGTCGAGCTCCTGGCGGACAGCGCCGGAGCGGCGGATTCCGCCGCCGACGCGGCCATCCTGGAACAGCTGGCCACCTCGCACCCGGAACCGCATGATTCCGGCGCCGATGACGCCAGTGTGCCGTCGGTGTCTGGTGGTGCCAACGCTGTCGCGACTCCTGAGGTCACATACGACATCGACGTTTCGACCTACGGCTCTCATTCCAGGGTCAAGTACTATCTCGACTTCTTTCAGGGCCCCGCGCGCGAGCGAATGAGCGTCTGGCTGCAGCGTATGCCACGCTACGAGCCGATGATCCGCTCCAAGCTGCGGGAATACCAGGTGCCGGAGGACATGGTGTACCTGGCCCTGATCGAGAGCGGCTACTCCAACAGCGCCACCAGCCGCGCGCGCGCCAGCGGCATGTGGCAGTTCATGAAGGGCACCGCGAAGCTGTACGGGCTCAGGATCGACAGCTGGGTGGATGAGCGGCGGGATCCGGTCCGGGCCACCGACGCGGCGGCCCGGCACCTGGCCGATCTACGTGATCAATTCGGCTCCATGTACCTGGCTGCGGCCGCCTACAACGCCGGCGCCGGCAAGGTTGGGCGGGGTCTGCGGCGTCTCGGGCCCGATGAGGAGGACGAGGACGACGACAATCCCGACGCGACGTTCTTCCGGCTTTACGATACCCGCTTCCTGCGCCGCGAGACCAAGGACTACGTCCCGAAGCTGATCGCTGCCGCGCTCATCGCCAAGCAGCCCTGGAAGTACGGCTTCGAGCGGGCCATCGGCATCGAGCCGCTGGTCTACGATTCGTTGATCGTGCCCGACGCCACGGGACTCGACGTGCTGGCCCGACTGGCGGACACCTCGGTCACCGCGCTCCGGGATCTCAACCCGCAGTACATCCGGCTGGTCACGCCGCCGCGTCGCGAGTCGGTCGTGCGACTGCCTGTCGGGACCGGGACCCGGGCGGCCGAACGGTTCGGGGCCCTCCCGTCCAAGAGCCGGGTGAGCTATGTGGACCACACAGTGGCGCGTGGTCAGACTCTTGGTGCCATTGCACGGATGTACCGGGTCAGCGCGTCCCTGATCACCGACGCCAACCCCGGGGTGCGGGCCTCCCGCTTGCGTCCGGGCACCCATCTGCTGATCCCGACCAGTTACGTGCCGGCGTCCGCGGCTGAGCCGGCCGTCACCGCCCGGGTCGGTGTCGGGCACGGTGGAACCAGCATCCGCTACCGAGTGCGCAACGGTGAGTCGCTCTGGATCCTCGCGGGCAGGTACAACACCACAGTCGAGAAACTGCGTTCCATGAACGCGCTTTCGCGGGGGGAGACGCTCAAGGCCGGTCAGGTCATCCGTGTGCCGGCGGCGGTAGACACGGTGGCCGATCCTGGACCGTCCACTCCCCGGCAGCTTGCCCAAGCGCCAGCCGCAGGGCCCCGTACCCACCTCGTGCGCCGGGGTGAGACCCTCTCCAGCATCGCCTCGAAGTACGGGGTCGGGCTCACCGCCCTCCAGTCAGCCAACGGGCTGGACGAGGCCTCTGTGCTCAAGGCAGGCACCAGGCTGGTGATTCCCGACTGACCCAGGTCGGAAGCGCGGGGAGGGCGGAGGGCGGGGGGCGGAGGAGAAAGCAGACGGGCGGAGCATCGTGACGATGCCCCGCCCGTCTCTATTCCCGCCCTGCAACCCCGCCGCCTTCCCGTCCTGCCGCTCCTAGTTCGTGGCGTCGTGCCTGGTGCCGGTCAGCACTTTCTCGGCGTATCCGTTGGACGGATCGCCGCCGTTGAGCAGAATCTCCTCAACCCGGCCGGGGCCGCGGTTGTACGCCACCAGCGCCAGCTCGAGGTCCCCTCCGTAGCGCCGGGTGAGGTCCCGAAGGAATCGGAACCCGAGCCGGAGATTCACATCCCGCTCATACAGCTGCTCGGTGGAAAGCCCGGGCTCATAGAACCGGGCGGTGGCGACCTGGACCTGGGTGTAGCCGATCGCGCCCATGTTGGACAACGCCTTCGGCTTGAACTCGCTCTCGATCTTGACCAGGCGGAAACCGACTTCGGGGTCGATGCCCTCGCTCAGGGCAATGTCGTAGATGGCCGCGGTCAGGTCTGCGGGGATCTGATACAGCTCCGAGTAGTGGAAGATCGTGTTGGCACGATCCACCTGCGCCCGGGCGATGGCCAACTCACCCCGGGTTGTCTCCAGGCGGCGCGTAAGAGCGCCGACTTCGTCCGCGACCATCCCGAGGCTGGGCGGCACGGCCTCCTCCGAGGCACGCACCCCCGAGTTGGAGCCGGCAAGCGCGCTTACCAGCAGGGCCGTCGCCAACAGCGCGGCGCCCCGCGTGATGAGCCGCCGGGTCCACCGGGTGCGGCCGTGCGGATCAGGTTCTTCGATGTGCATGCGTCCTCCTCGTCAGGGTCAGATTGGCGAGTTGGTGCGCCAGTTCGTGTCTTGGCGCTACCGTTCCGCCCGCCAGTCTCCTCTGGTGCCTCCGGTCTTCTCCAGCAGCCGGATCCCTTCAACCACCATCCCGCGATCGACCGCCTTGACCATGTCGTAGACGGTCAGGCAGGCGACTGCGACCGCAGTCAGGGCTTCCATCTCGACGCCCGTCCTCCCGGTCGCCACCGTGGTGGCGACAACCCGCACGCCAGGGAGGCTCGGATCGGCAGCGCACTCCACCAGCACCGCGTCGAGTGGGAGGGGGTGACAGAGCGGAATCAAGTCCCCGGTCTTCTTTCCCCCCATCACCCCGGCCACCTCGGCCACCCGCAGCACATCACCCTTGGCGACGGCGTTGTCCCGTACCAGGGCGAAGGCCTCGGGACTCATTCGGACTCTGCCCTCGGCTATGGCGGTGCGCCGGGTTACCGGCTTGTCCGCCACGTCCACCATTCGCGCCCGGCCGCCCTCATTCACATGGCTCAGGCTCACAACACCTCCGCCAGTTCGTCGGCCAGCACCGCCAGCAACAGCTGCGGGTTCACATTGCCCTGGGCCGCTTCCCGCGCGGCCATCACCCTGGTCTGCGCGGCCAGCAACGCTTCGACCGGTCTCGGACTCCTCAGAGACTCAGGCAGCGGTCTTCGGGCCGATCGTCCGGCGGCCACTCTTGCCCCTTCCGCCAGCGCCTCGGCCAGTGCGTCGAGCATGGCGGTGAAGTCGCCCCGCGCAGCCCATGGACCCTGCTTGAGTGCCCGCTCGGCCCGATTCCCCGCCCCCCCAAGTGCTGCCCGGAGCAGCTCCTCGGCGGCCCGTACCGCCTTCGAGACATCGTCTCCCGCCCCGAGCGCCCGGCCGATCGATCCACCGGCCACGGCCACCCGGGTCTTCAACTCCGAGCCAGCCAGCCCGGCATGCTCCCCCAGGAACCGCTCCACCACCGCATCCGGCACCCGTCCCAGCCTCAGCGGCACAACCCGCGACCGGATGGTGGGCAGGAGCCGGTTAGGGTCCACCACCGTCAACAGGAACTGGCTGTCCGCCGGCGGTTCCTCGAGCAGCTTGAGCAGTGCGTTCGCTGCCTCAGGGTTGGCCTCCTGGGGGACCAGGCGATCCGCCTCGGCCACCAGGAAGACTTTCCGCCTTGCTACTGCCGGAGTCAGCGCCGCCCGCCGCTGGAGCAGTCTGGCAGTGGCGACGAAGTGCCCCGCCAGACCGTCCAGGGGCTCGTAGAGGGGGTTCTTGCGCCGCTCCTCAATGACTGCGCCAATCGCCTCCGCCAGCTCGCCTACCTGCCTGTCCGGCTCTGCAGCCTTGGGCCGCGGAACCGGCATCAACCAATGCAGGTCCGGATGGGCCAACCCGATCACCTGCAGGCACGCCCGGCACCTTCCACATGGCTTCGTGTGACCGTCCTCACAAAGGAGGACCTGTGCCACCCATAGCCCAAACCGCTGCTTGCCCACACCCTGGGGTCCGGTCAGGAGGATCATCTGAGGCAGACGATCCTCAGCGATTGCCCGGAGTACCAGGTCTCGCTCCGCCTCATGCCCGACCAGCGGGAGCAACGTCATGGAGTGCAAGGTAAGGACCGGACAGTTACACGGTACTGGAGGCAATGTAAAGGCATTTTCCACAGGCACTTAGGTGCCATAATGACAACCGCGAATCTGGGGGTATTCAGGCTTGGTGCATTGAAATACAATAGTGTGCGCTCACTCTTGATACAATTATGAGAGCGACTGCTCGCAATTATGGTAATGCTATGCTGCTAAATGGTTTACGCTTTGCCGTTCGATTGACAGTGAAGTCATGGATTTCGACCATTCGCACTAAACCGACCGCCTAGTTTGCCTGATTCGGCAGGCTATTGGCTCGACGATGTTATTATAATGGCGCCACAATGTCGCTGTGCTGGGAGAATTGCGACTCGCTCAGTGGGCGAACGCGGGGTGCCCTAGAAGCCCTGGAATGTGACGCCTGACCAGGGAGGGTCAGCCTTCGGCGTGGTTGCATTCCGGCCTGAGTCCTGCTGCGATGCCGCTTGACCAGGTTGGGAGCTGGTAGTGAGATTCTACGCCCGCCACGATCCTTCCCGAGTAGCTCAGTTGGTAGAGCAGCTGACTGTTAATCAGCGGGTCGCAGGTTCGAGTCCTGCCTCGGGAGCTGGAGAGCATGAGGAGTCCCGCCCGCGGGGATCCGCTGGCGGATCTGAACCATGAAGCCCCGCCGTCTGCGAGAGACGGCGGGGCTTCCGATTGGTGCGCTGGCCGCTCGTAGGCGCAGGGCTTCGGGCTGTGATCCTCGCGGCTAGCGGGACGCGCTGGTGTTGCCGGCGCGCAGCAGATCGAGGGAGGACAGCCGCTTGATGGCGAGGGCGACATCCCGGGGATCGGCTCCCCCGCGGTGCTGGATGTCCACGAACAGGGTCTTCCCGCTCGGGCTGAAGTAGATCCCGGTCGGCTCGGCCTCACAGTCCGTGATCGAAAGGAACCGCGCCACCGGGCGGGACACCCTGCTCGAGCTGGGATTGAAAGGGGCCGCCCAGACGTCATCACCCAGGGTCTTGCCGCCTGCGGCGTTCCCACCCGGATCCTCCGTGATGTACAGGTTCCCCACCTTGTCCAGCGCCAGGTTGTCGGGGAAGGTGAAATCGGTCGGCGCATTGACACCGTTGCGCACGTAGTCCGACACGAACACGTGGTTACGGTGTCCCCGCTCCCGGGGATCGAGGTCGATCGCCAGCACCCGGTTCTCGCCGGTAATCGCAACATACAGTGTGCTGTTTCCACGCAGGTCGTTGCCGGTGCTGGTGCCGATCTCGACGTCTTCGGGCCGGTTGTATCCAGTGGCGGTAGCAGCATCCGCCGCCGCGTCGGAGTTCACCTTCACCGAATCGCGGTCCAGCTTCACCCACTCGCCCCATCCTGTTCGATCGCCCTGGTCCTCGACCAGCCGCATCACATAGAGGTCGCCGGTGGTCAGGTCCCGCTTGTGGTCCGGCACGAACTTGTAGATGTAGCCGGGGCTCCGCTCGGAGATGCCGTACAGATTGCCGTCACGGTCGAAGCGCAGCCCTTCGTGGGCCCGGGCGCCGACGGCGGCAAGAGTCTTCGCCGCCCCGGTCTCAGGATCGAACTCATAGACGTGACCGCCGACCGCGTTGGGGAACGCGGGATCCTTCGCGGCCGAGGGGCTCACTTCTTCCCCGGCGATGATCGTGCCCCAGGGGGTCCAGGCGATGCCGTCGAACCGCTCGAAATCGGCCCGCTGGGCGAGGATCCGGGTTCCCCCGGTCACCAGGTCCGTGACCGACACGCCACCGTTGCTGGTCAATTCGTGGGTGCGGTAGAGGAAGCGGCCGGCCCGCCAGCCGGTTTCGTTGACCGTGTTCATGTCGGGCAGATCGAGAAAGCCCTCTCCCTCCCGGGCAACCGGAGTGGCGGCGAAACCCACCGGAAGCACGACCTGCTCCAGCCCGCCCCCAACACTGCACGAAGCGGAGGTGGCGAGCCCGTCAAAAGGGAGGCCCTGGATATTGAGAGCCTGATGGAACGGAGTGCCGATCTCCACCAGGGTACCGCTGGCGTCGGCGGGTGATTGGACATCGTTGTCCGCGCAGGCAGCCGCGAAAGTGAGCACCGCGATGCAGGCGGCGCTTCGGGCGGTCACCGAGCCGATAGGCATGAATCCGCTCCTATTGGTGTAGGGTGGGAACGAGTCAGAAGAGCAGGCGCAACCATACCGGCCGACCGCAACGGCTCTCCGCCGCGCGGGTCACACGCCTGTCACAGAAGCCACGCGATTCAGTGCCTCCTGGCGCCGGGAGCCGTGTCGGTCGGGGCGTGCAGGAACGCGACGAGGTCGCGACGTTCCAAGGTTGTGAGGTTGAGCCGCCGGGCTGGCGGGGTTTGACCGGTACCTTCGCGCCGATGCCGGCACCCAGGCGAGGGGGCCGGCGAGCAGGACTGCACGAGCCATCCCGAGGGAGACATGGAATCGCGAACTCATCGGGCGAAACAACCGTCGTCAGGCCACGACCGGTTATCGCCCCAGTCACGATCTGGTTACGCGCCTGCCAGGCACAGCGCGGCTCGCGGAGGACGAGTCTCGCGGGTTCCGAGCAGCCGCTCGATGCTGCTCGAGGAGCCGGATCTGGAGGGTGGCTGGCATCTTTTCGACCGCGTAGCGGAGCGCCTCCCGGTTGATCAGAGGGTAGTGCCGGGCCAGAAATCCGAGGACCACCGTTCGGTCTGCCAGAAACAGTTCGCGCAGGACCCAGCCCATGCCGAGTTGCACGAAGCGGTCAGGGTTTCTCACCAGGCTCCGGCAGATGGTGAGAATCTCACTGTTGTAGCGTCCATGGCGGGCTTCGTTCACGAAGGCCACTGCCGCGGCACGCTGGCGCCAGGGCGACCGGGCGCCCCGCCAGCCGACGATGCGCTTGCGTGTCGCGGGGAGTGCCACCAGGGGCCGGAGGATCCGGCCGGCGACGTGGTCACATGCGCCCCAGTCATGAACCGAGCGGTCGAAGACCGGTTCGAAGTCCCGTAGGAATCGGGCAGGTAATCGCTGGACGTTCCGGCCGAGTAAGGCGATGGCGACGTGCTTCTCTTCCGCCCAGGGTGATCGGAGCAGGCGGAAGCTCTCGTCGACCAGCGCGGAGATCGGTCGGCCTTCGAGCAGGGGCTCGACTTCGCGGGCAACCTCGCGAATGCCAGGCGTCTTGAGGCCGAGAAACCGGACCGCGCCCTTGAAGTACCACTCGTAGTTGGCCTTCACTACCGGATCCGCGCGGGCGAGGAGCCGCTCCCGCACCGCCGCAGCGAACCTGGTTGACCTCATGGAGTGGTCTGCTCCGGACGCCCTCGCGACCGGGCCCAGCACCAGTTGATGAGTCCGAGCAGGAGGGTGAAAGCCATCAGGCCGAACTCCTGCCGGGTCATGCGGGTGGCGAGGGCAAGGGCGAAACCGATTCCGGCCGCGGCCCAGACTTCACCGGCCGGGAGACGGAACCGGGCCAGGGTGCCTCCCTGGCCGATTCGATCCAGCGAGCGGAGCCGGGGAAGGGCGGCGCAGACGACGCCATAGGTGAACAACCGGGAGACCGCCGAGAGCGAGAGATTGCTGAGGAACCCCCCCGAGGCGGCGAGCAACCAGACCAGCACGGCGTAGATCACCACCGAGACGGCTGGTGTCTTGAAGCGGGGATGAATCCAGGCGAAGGGGCGGGGGAGGTCTCCTTCCGCTGCCATGGCATACGTGAGCCGGGGCACGTTGACCGTCGCCCCCGCCAGGTAGCCGTAGACCGAAAGCAGGCCGGCGGTGGCCATGAGGGCTGCGCCGGCCGGCCCGAGAAACTCCCGTGCCGCCGCCGCGAGGGGACGCTGGCTCGCGGCGGGGTCGACCAGAGCCGCGAGCACTACCAGTTGGACCAGACTATAGAGCACGGCGCAGATGCCGAGGGTGAGGAAGAGCGCGAACGGGGCATCGCGTTTCGGGTCTTTCGCCTCCCCGAGGGGAATGAGCGCTGCCTCGAATCCGCCGTAAGCAAAGACAAGGAGCAAAATGGCATCGAGCCAGTGCCCGCCGGGCACGGACTGGCTCGCGGCAAAGGTGGCCTGCGGGAGCACGAGGGCGAGTCCTGCGAGGACGAAGAAAGCCAGGGGAACCAGCTTGAGCAGCAGCAGGATGCCGCTGAGGCGTGCCCCGGGAGCCACCCCGCGGTAGTTCACGACCGCGAGGGGCGCGATGAGAGCGGCGAGCACCAGCCGCGAGGCGAGCGGCGCCTGGGTGGCGGGCCAGAACTCACCCAGGTAGATCACGAACAGGTTGGCGTTGGTGGCCGCCGCGGTCAGCCGAACGAGGTACGCGACCCAGCCCATCTCGATGCCGGCGAGGCGGCCGAACGCAGCGCGGCCGTAGAGGTAAGGCCCTCCGGCCTGGCCAAACCGGGAGGCCACCTCCGCGAAGCAGGCCACGACGACGCCGATACCGAGCGCGGCGACGATCCACGCCCAGGGACTGGCGGAGCCGAGTTTTCCCGCGATGACAGAGGGGAGCCCGAACACACTGCTGCCGATCACCCCGTTCAGCATGAGCGCGGCAAGGCCCCAGCGTCCGATGACCCGGACCAGGGAGGCACTCATTCGCGCGGGCCCCGCAGCTCCTCCAACTCCTCCAGGGTTCTGGGCCAATCCTGCTTGAGCAGTCTTGACAGCGCCCGGTCAGCCAGCAACCGCCCCCCCGTCTGACAGGTAGGGCAGTAGTTGGTCTCGTTCTCCGCGTAGCGGATACGCTGCACCGGTGTACCGCAGACTGGGCACGGCTCGCCGTAGCGTCCGTGTACCGCCATTCCCGGGCGAAAGGCGGTGACCTTCTCCGGAAAGGCATCGCCGGTCGCCTCGATCAGCCTGGCGGTCCACTCCCGCAGGGTGTCGCGGGCCGCGCGCCAGAGGCGGTCCATCTCCTCGTCGGTGATCCGGCTGGTGAGCAGGAGCGGGGAGAGCCTGGCTCGATGCAGCAGCTCGTCGGAATAGGCATTGCCCACGCCATCGAGGATGCGGGGATCGGTGAGCGCACGCTTAAGAGTGTGGTTCTCCCGTCGCATGGCCGCGGCGAACTCCGCCGCGGTCGCGGCCTCCACATCGATGCCGCCGCGACGAAACTGTTCCAGCGCCGCGCGACCTTGCACCAGGTGGAGCGAGGCCCGCCGCTTGGTGCCCGCCTCGGTCAGCAGCAGGGTTCCAGTGCTGAAGTCGAAGGCGGCCAAGCCGATCTTGCCGGGCTGCCGGGCGCCGCGCGCGGCCCACCTGAACCGTCCGGCGATCATCAGATGTATCACCACGAACAGGTCATCCTCCAGGCCAAAGACAATCCGCTTGCCCAGCCGCTCGAGCGAGCGCACCTCCCGATCCGCTACGGCGTGGGGGTCGGGTTCCACCGACCTGAGCAGGAAGGGCCGCAGGATCCGGAGTTCCAGCAGCCGAGCGCCTCGCACCCGCGGCTCGAGTGCGTGCAAGTAGAGGCGGATGTCGGGCAGCTCGGGCATGGGGGATCGGCTGAAGGGTGTCGGGTGTCAGGCGACAAGGCGACGAGGCCACAAGGCGACAAGGCGACAAGGCGACGCAAGATGGCTCTGAGAAAGTCTCAAGGTACGGCGCAACCGGCTCTGGCGCGACCACTCGCTGGCACGCATCTTTATACTCTTGTCCCTGCA
>JBGQJV010000101.1:0-15217 GCA_041499215.1 Gemmatimonadota bacterium
GATTTCGGTGCCGCCGGGTTCAACACCCTGACGGCGGCGCAGAACAACGCAACCGGCGCCATCGGCTTCACCGCTATCGCCGCGGTCGGACTCAACGTGACCAGCTCCAACCCGGCGCTGCTCAAGGCGCTGGGTGCGGCCAACGGCAACCTCGCCGCGGGCGGCACCTCGTCGACCGACCAGTTCAGTCACATCGCGGTGGGCACCGATCTGGTCACCAGCCTGCGCGACGGCACGGGGCAGAGCCTCGGCCTGGTGGCGGGCGACAATATCGCCATCGACGCCAACGAGGGTGGCACGGCGGTTCCGTCCGGCAGCGTAGCGGTCGCCGCGGGCACCACCTACACCCAGCTGCTGGCGGCGATCAATACCACCCTGGGCATCACCAATCTCGCCGGGGCCGCGATCGACACTACCACCGGCGCCATGACGGTCACCGGCGACGGCGGGCTGATCAACGCGCTTTCCGGGCTCAACATCCGGAGTGCCGCGCCCGGGGCCGCCGCCTTCAACGGGGTGTTCGACAGCCAGGCGGGCAACTACGTCGAGCGCCAGGCGGCGAGCGACGTGACTCACCAGGCGGCCATCACCGTGTACGACTCGATGGGCACCCCGATCAGTCTCAGCATGACCTTCACCAAGGACCCGACCGCGCCGAACCGCTGGCTGTGGCAGGCGTCGGTGCCCGCGCCGGGCGCGGTGACCGGAGGCGGCAGCGGCTTCGTCACCTTCGACACCGATGGCCGGCTGGAGACCTTCGCCTACAACGGCGGGGCCAACAGCCTGCAGTTCGATCCGGGCAGCGGCGCCACGGCGCCGGTCGACATCAAGCTCGATTCCGGAGCGCTGGGCGACATCAACGGTCTGTCCCAGTTCGCCAGCCCCTCCAACGCGGTGGCGAGCGCTCAGGACGGCTATCCGATGGGCAACCTGCAGGACTTCAGCGTCGACTCCCGCGGCGTCATCACGGGCTACTTCAGCAACGGCATCAACCAGACGCTGGCCCAGATCGCCTTGGCCTCGTTCAACAACCCGAGCGGCCTGCTCCGGCAGGGCAACAACATGTACGGCGAGTCGGCCAACTCGGGCAACGCGATCATCGGGTTCTCGGGGACCAGCAACCAGTCCACGATCACTCCGGGCGCGCTGGAAAGCTCGAATGTGGACCTGTCGGAGGAGTTTACCAACATGATCATCGCGCAGCGTGGCTTCCAGGCCAACGCGCGGGTGATCACGACGGCGGACGAGATGCTGACGGAGCTGGTGAATCTGAAGCGGTAGTAGCCGTCAGCCGTGAGCCGTCAGCCGTCAGCTGAAGCGGCGCAGTGCAGCCCTCCTTGACCTACGTCGGGGAGGGCTGTTTTGCCTCGGATGGCTGATGGCTGATGGCTGATGGCTGATGGCTGATGGCTGACGGCCGTCGGCCCGGCAACTCCCACCTCGGCTACTCGGCAGAATCTTCCTCTCCGTCCCGCATCCAGTCTGCCCCACCAGTCCACGACGTTCCCTGACAATCACTTAGCCCGCACCGCCGGCGTGGTACGCCGGTTGCCTTTCCCTGCCGCATCGAGACCACGACCCGGCCAAGAGTTCCCACAGGAGAGGCGAGATGGCGGAAGCAGCTGCGGCACCGGCGGCAGAAGCGGTACCCGCGCCCCGGAAGAAAACCGGCCTCCTGGTCGGCCTGACACTGGGGGGCGCGGTCCTGGGTGGTCTGCTGGCGGCGTTCGTCGTGGCCCCCCGGATCATCGCCCGGCAGGCCCCGGCGGTGGCGGACAGCACCGCGGCCAAGCCGGAGCATGGCAAGGGCGAGGGCGAGAGCGAGCCGGCCAAGATGGTGGAGCTGGAGAACATCATCGTGAATCCAGCCGGCTCCCAGGGGAACCGGTTCCTGATGACCACTGTGGCCCTGGCGGTCGCGGGCGAGAAGGACGCCAAGCTGCTCGACGATCGCAAGGTGGAGCTGCGGGACAAGGTGACCACCATCCTCGAGAGCATGACCATGCCCCAGCTCACCTCACCCGGCGCCCGGGACAGCCTGAAGGCCAGGATCGCGACGATGACCGGTGAGATGCTCGGCGGCAAGGCGTCCGTGAAGGTGTTCCTTCCCCAATTCGTCATCCAGTGAGCTGACGCATGGCCGACCTGTTCTCTCAGAAGGACATCGATTCGCTGCTCAAGGGTGCCGCGCCGGCCGCGCCGCCCGAGATGCCGGTCGAGGTCATTCCCTACAACTTCCTGCGCCCGCCGCGCATCGCCAAGGACCGCCAGGCGCTGCTCAACGGGATCTACCAGCGTCTGGCGGTGTCGCTGCAGGCGCTGTTCTCCTCCCGGCTCCGGGCCTCGGTCGACGTGTCCCTGAGCAGCGTGGAGCAGGCCACCTTCGCTGAGTTCATCTTCTCCCTCGCCAGCCCCTGCGCGGCCTACATCCACGACATGGGTGACAAGGTCGGCGGGCAGGGCGTGGTCGATCTGGGGACCGACTTCTCCTACTACCTCATCGACCGGCTGTTCGGCGGCCCGGGCGAAGCCCAGGACATGAAGCGGCCGCTCACCCTGCTGGAGCGCACCGTGCTCCGCGGCGTGGCCGACAAGGTGTGGAGCCTGGCGCAGGAGGCATGGGCCGATCACCTGGGCTTCACCCCGGCGTACTCCGGCTTCGAATCGTCTCCCGACGCGCTGCAGATCGCCAACCGGGAAGACAACGTGCTGGTGGCCAACATCGAGGTGCGCTCCGGCGGGTTTGCCGGGCTGATCACGATGTGCGTGCCGCTGTTGTCGCTGGAGAGCTTCCTGCAGGAGAAGCCGACCCGCCACTTCCACAACGTTAAGTCCACCCCGGCGGAGCGCGAGCTCACCCGCCGGAGCATCGAGCACTCGCTGCGTGGCTCGCAGCTGGAGCTCAAGGCGCGCTTTCCCCTCTTCCAGCTCAAGGCACGTGACGTGGGCCGTCTCGAGGTGGGCCAGGTAATCCACACCGGCCATCCCTACGACGTCCCGGTCGAGCTGTATGTGCGCGGCGTGCGCCGCTTTCTCGGCACCCTCGGGCAGAGCCGCCGCTACGTCGGGCTCCGCATCACCCAGCAGCTCCACCACCAGCGGCCGGAAGCGACTCCCCGGTCATCCCGCGGAAGGTTGGTCTGACCCATGGATCAGAATGAAATCGATCGGTTGATGGGCAAGGGCGGGGCGGCGGCGCAGCAGCCCGCCAAGGCGCCCGATCTCTCCGAGCTGCCGGCCGCGGTTGGCGCCGGGCGCAGCGCCTCCGGCGCGGGCGGTTCGCTCGAGACGCTGCTCGACGTGTCGCTGCCGGTGGCCATCGAGTTCGGCCGCACCCACATGACGGTGCAGGAAGTGCTCGAGCTGGGCAGCGGGTCGGTCATCCAACTCGACCGCATGGTGGGCGAGCCGATCGACATCTACATCTCCGACCGCAAGCTCGCCGAAGGCGAGGTCGTGGTGATCGGGGAGCACTTCGGCGTGCGGATCACCCGCGTGGTCTCGGGCAGCGACACCGTCGTGTCGTCTCGCGAGGCGGTCTGATGCTCGGCGCCTTCGGTTCGCTGCTCATCACCCTGGGCCTGCTGGCGCTGGCCCTGTGGCTGGTCCGGCGCTGGGTGCCGGGCGCCCGGCCCATGGCCGGCGGGTTGCCGCTCACCCTCCTCCGCCGGGTGTCCACCGGTCCCAAGCAGGGTGTGGCGTTGCTGCAGGTGGGGGAGCGGGTGCTGCTCCTCTCCCTCGGGGACGACGGCGCGCGGGTGCTGACCGAAGTGGAGGGACAGGACCGGGAGCAGGCGCTGGGGCCGGTGGGGCCGCCCGGCCTGGCGGCCCCACGGTCCCCAGCGGGAGCACTGAGGTTCTCCGGGTTCTTCAAGGCCATCCCGTTCCTGCTCCTGCTGTTGACCCTCATGCCACAGGTGGGGAGAGCCCAGGTGGCCCCAAGGCATGCCGTGGGGCCACAGGCTGGTGCAGTCCAGGCACCCGTTGCGCCCAAGGTGACCGTCACTATCGGCCAGGGCAGCGAGCAGCTGCAGCTCTCCGGCGCGGTGGGCATCGTGGTGTTCATGGGGGCGATGACCCTCCTGCCCGCGCTCTTCCTGCTGATGACCAGCTTCACCCGGATCCTGATCGTGCTGCACTTCGTCCGGACCGCGATCGGAACCCAGACCGCGCCCCCCGGACAGCTGCTGGTGGCGCTGGCGGTGCTGCTCACCGGCGTGGTGATGCAGCCGGTGATCAATCAGGCCAACGACGAGGCGCTGCAGCCCTACCTGAACGGCCAGATCTCCCAGGTGCAGGCCTACCAGAAGGCGGTGACCCCGCTCCGCAAGTTCATGCTCGACAACACCCGCGAGAAGGACCTGGGGGTGTTCGCCGAGCTGACCGGCCAGGAGCAGGTGGACAGCGTGGAAGCGCTGCCGACCCTCACCATCACCGCGGCCTTCGTCACCAGTGAGCTCCGCACCGCGTTCCAGATGGGGTTCGTGATCTTCCTGCCCTTCGTGGTGGTGGATCTGATTGTCGCGTCGGTGCTGATGAGCATGGGCATGTTCATGCTCCCGCCGGTGATGATTTCGCTCCCCTTCAAGCTCATGCTCTTCGTGCTGGCCGACGGCTGGACCCTGGTGGTCCAGAAGCTGGTCACCGGATTCCAGGTCTAGCCATGTCTCCCGGTCTGGCGGTACAGCTCATCGACCACGCCATGATGATGGCGCTCATGGTCGCCGCCCCTCTGCTCGTCACCGCCCTGGTGGTCGGCGTGGTGGTGAGCCTGGTCCAGGCGTTGACCCAGATCCAGGAACAGACCCTGACCTTCATCCCCAAGCTGGTGGCGGTGGCGGTGGTCCTCCTCCTGTGCATGCCGTGGATGGTACGCCAGCTGGTGCAGTACGTGATCAGCGCCTTCGACCTGCTGCCCGGAATGGTCGGATGAGTCCCGCCCTGCTGCAGCTCATCGGGGTGGGCGACTGGCCGGCCTTCGTGCTGGTGAGCGCCCGGATCGCGGGTCTGTTCCTGGCCGCGCCGCTCTGGTCCACCGTCGGGCTGCCCAAAAGCGTCCGCAGTGCCGCGGCGGTCCTGCTGAGCGTGGTGCTGATCCCGGCGGTGCTGCCGGTGGCGCCGCTCCCCGACGATATGGTTGCCGCCGCGATGGTGCTCGCGGGCGAGACCCTGATCGGCGTGGCCATCGGAGTCACCGGCGCGATGTTCATGCACGGCGTGATGGTGGCGGGAGAAGTCGCCTCGCTGCAGATGGGTCTCTCCCTGGGCCAGGCGCTGGGCGCCCTGCCCGAGGGCGCGACCGTCGGGGTGGGCCAGCTCAAGGGCTACTTCGCCTCGCTGATCTACCTGAGCCTGAACGGGCATCTGACCCTGTACCAGGCTCTGGCCGCCAGTTTCGCCGCGGTTCCTCCCGGACGCGCCATGCTGGGCCTCGAAGGCGGACGGATGGTGGCCGATCTCGCGGGCACGGTGTTCACCACCGGCATCCGCGCCGCGGCGCCGATCATGGTCGCCCTGCTGCTCGCCAATCTGGCCCTCGCCATCCTGGGGAAGGCAGTCCCCCAGCTCAACGTGATGATGCTCGCGTTCCCGGTGACCATCGCCCTCGGCCTGGTCGCATTGGGCGCGTCGCTGCCCTTCCTGGCGGCGTATCTCGCCGGTCAGATCGATGCGCTCCCGGCCCTGCTGGGCCACACCATCGGCGCCTTCCAGCCGGCGGGGAGATAACAGATGGCCAGCGACGACGGCCAGGAACGCACCGAAGCGGCCACCCAGAAGCGGCGCGATGACGCCCGCCGGGAAGGCCGCATTCCGCGGAGCCAGGAGCTCTCCGCCGCCACCCTGCTGCTGGCCGGGACCGGGGCGCTTGCCATGGTCGGCGGCGCCGCGCTGGCGACCCAGACAGTGCACATGGTCACGTTCGGCGCCGGCCGGCTCACCGCTGTCCCGCTCTCCCCGGCTGACGCGGTGACCCTGCTCCGGGTGCTGGGCCGGGGCACGCTGCTCGCCCTGCTGCCGTTCCTGCTCGGGATCGGTGGGCTCACCCTGCTGGTCAACGCGGTGCAGGCTCGCGGGGTGATCAGCGCGGAAAAGCTGCTGCCCAAGTTGTCCCACATCGACCCGATCGCGGGGCTCAAGCGGCTGGTGAGCGTCGAGGCACTGTTCAACGTGCTGAAGGCACTGCTCAAGCTGGTGGTGATCGGTTGCGTGGCGTGGCTGGTCTTCCGCCGCGCCTGGCCCCAGATCCTGTCCACCAGCGGTGCCCAGGTGCCCCAGATCCTCGGCATGACCCGGGTGCTCGCCGTCCGGCTCGCGCTCCTGGTCGGACTGGCGTTCCTGGTGGTGGCGGCGATCGACTACAGCTTCCAGGTCTGGCAGTACGAGAAGAGCATCCGGATGACCAAGCAGGAGGTCATCCAGGAGCACCGCGAGTCCGAGGGCGATCCCGCGGTCAAGGGCCGCATCCGCCAGCTGCAGCGCGCCATGGCCCGCAAGCGCATGCTCTCGAAGGTCGCCACCGCCGACGTGGTGGTCACCAACCCGACTCATATCGCCGTGGCGCTCAAGTACGACCCGCTGGTGGCTCCCGCCCCGATCGTCATCGCCATGGGCGAACGGCTGCTGGCGCAGCGTATCAAGGAGATCGCCCACAAGGCCGGCGTACCGGTCATCGAGAACAAGCCGCTGGCCCGGGCCCTGCTCGCCGGCGCCAAGATCGGCTCCCCCGTGCCGCCCGCGCTGTACGTGGTGGTGGCCGAGGTGATCGCCTTCGTGTTCGGCAGGAAGGGCAAGCCGCTTCCGGTGGGGAGGAATAGATGACCGCGCCCAGCGCCGCGATCGCCCCGGTGGGCGCGGCCGGCACCGGCAACGCAGCCACCGCTCCGCGGGGCAAGGGGGGACACCGCGCCGGCGGGGCCGGCAGCGGTGAGACCATGCTGCGGCGGCTGGGGGGTCAGGCGGAGACCTGGCTGGCGCTGGCGGTCGTGGTGGTGGTGGCCCTGCTGATCGTACCGCTCCCGCCGGTGATCCTGGACGCCCTGCTCGCGATGAGCCTGGCGATTTCGATCCTGGTCCTGCTGGTGACGCTGTCGATCTCCGACCCGCTCGAGTTCAGCATCTTCCCCAGCCTGCTGCTGCTGGTGACCCTGCTCCGGCTCGGCCTCAACGTGAACAGCACCCGGCTGATCCTGAGCCACGGCCGGGCGGGTGCCGTGATCGCCGCGTTCGGCAACGCCGTGATCGGCGGCAACTACATCGTCGGCATGGTGATCTTCCTGATCCTGGTGGTGATCAACTTCATGGTGATCACCAAGGGCGCGGGGCGCATCGCCGAGGTGGCCGCCCGGTTCACCCTGGACGCCATGCCGGGCCGGCAGATGAGCATCGATGCCGATCTCGGCGCCGGGCTGATCGACGAGACCGAGGCCCGCCGCCGGCGCCAGGAGATCCAGCACTACGCAGACTTCTATGGCTCGATGGACGGTGCCGCCAAGTTCGTCCGCGGCGACGCCATTGCCGGCCTGCTGATCACCGGTATCAACCTGATCGGCGGATTCCTCATCGGCATCACCCAGCAGGGGATGACTGCCAGCGAGGCGCTCGGCACCTTCACCAGCCTCACTGTGGGCGATGGCCTGGTCACCCAGATCCCCGCGCTCATCGTCAGCACCGCCGCCGGCATCATCGTCACCTACGGCGCCAACAGCCCGAGCGTCGGCCCGGCCATCGCCAGTCAGCTCACCCGGCACCAGAATGCCCTGTGGATGGCCGCCGCGATCATCGGCCTGATGGGCCTGGTGCCTGGCTTTCCCATCCTGCCCTTCTTCCTGCTCGCGGGCATTCTGGCCGCAGTCGCCTGGATGGTGCGCGGGCGGGAGCAGCAGAAGGCCGGTCAGGCCCAGGCCATGGTGCAGACCCGGCCGGCCGGCCCCGCGGAGCCCGCTCCCATCACGGACCTGCTGCAGGTCGAGCCGCTGGAAGTCGAGGTCGGCTACGCGCTGGTTCCGCTGGTGGACGAGGCCCAGAAGGGCGACCTGCTGCAGCGCATCGGGCTGATGCGGAAGCAGCTCGCCGTCGAGCTCGGCATCATCGTGCCGCCGGCCCGCATCCGCGACAACATCCAGCTGCCCGCCACCGAGTACGCCATCAAGCTGCGCGGTGTCCGGGTCGCCTCGGGCGAAGTGCTGCCCCGGTACCTGCTGGCGCTCGATACCACCGGCGTGGCCTCGCCGATCGACGGGATCCGCACCACCGATCCGAGCTTCGGGTTGCCGGCCGTGTGGATCACGCCCGACCGTCGGGTGGAGGCCGAGGCCAACGGGTACAGCGTGGTGGAGCCGCAGACGGTGCTCTCCACCCACCTGATGGAAACCATCAAGCATCACGCCGCCGAGCTGCTGTCGCGCCAGAACGTGCGGGAGCTGCTCGACGCGCTCAAGGAGACTCATCCCGCGCTGGTGGACGACACCATTCCGGGCAAGCTGTCGCTGGGCAGCGTGCACCGGGTGCTGCAGCGGCTGCTGCGCGAGGGGATCCCGATCCGGGACCTGGCCCTCATCCTCGAGACCCTGTCGGACGCGGCCGAGATCACCAAGGACCCCGAGGCGCTCACCGAACAGGTGCGTCGCACCCTGAGCACGGTGCTGGTACAGCTGTTCGACGACGGCGACGGCAGCATCAGCGGGATCACCATGGGTCCCCGGCTGGAAACCGCGCTGATGGGCCTGTTCAGCCCGCGCCCCGTCCGCGAAGGCCAGCGGGGCATGGAGCCGGAGGAGCTGACCGCCGCGCTCCGCCAGCTCAACGATCTGATGAACCGCTACAAGCGGGACGGCCAGTATCGCCCGCTGATCACCCCGCCCGCGCTCCGCATCGGCGTACGCCGCCTGGTGGAGCCGGTGCTGCCCCACCTGCCGGTGCTATCCCTGGGCGAACTGCCGGCCCAGACCCCCATCAACAGTATCGCTACCTGGGAGCTGCCCCGTGCCGCTTGAGTCCTTCATCGGTCCCGCCGTCGACGCCCTGCTCGCACAGGCCCGCCAGCAGCTTGGCCCCGAAGCGGAAGTCATCGCCGTGCGGACTCTCCGGTCCGCCGCCGGCACCTCCCAGTTCCAGGTGCTCGCCGCCGATGCCGAAAGCGCCGCGGCCGAGCGCCGCCACATGACTCCCGACGGCGGCGGGCATCCGCTGCTGACCAGCGCGCCGGGCCCCGAGCACTTCGCCCATCAGCGGGAACAGGATACCGGCCCCAGGGTCATCGCCTTCGTCGGCCCGACCGGGGTGGGGAAGACCACCACCATCGCCAAGCTCGCGACCCATCCGGACTATCTCCGGCCCGGGAGGATCGGCCTGCTGTGCCTCGACACCTATCGGGTGGGCGCGGTGGAACAGATCCGCACCTACGCCGACATCGCCGGTCTGCCGCTCGAGGTGATCTACGAGTCGGCCGATCTGCCGCGGGCGCTGCGCCGGCTGGCGGATCGGGATCTGATCCTGGTGGACACACCCGGCCGCGGTCCCCGGCTGCACGGCGACACCCAGCAGGTCCGCCAGTGGCTGGCCCAGGTGGCCCCGCACGAGGTGCACCTGGTGCTGCCTGCCGGGCTGCAGCCGGAGCTGGTGCGCCGCACCATCGCGAGCTATCGCGGACAGGGCGTCACCCACCTGATCGCGAGCAAGCTGGACGAGGCGCCGGACGACTGGACCCTGTTCGATGCCGCCGCCCTTGCCCGCGTGCCGATGCGGTGGATGTCGGACGGGCAGGATGTGCCGCGCGATCTCCGCGCCGCGGCGCCGCGGCTCCTCGCCGCGGTCGCCGCGCTCCGGGTTCGTGCCGCCCAGCCCGCGGAGGTGGTGGCATGACCGACCAGGCCGCGCTGCTCCGTGCCATGATGGCCGGACGGCGCCCGGAGCCCGCGCCCCCCTCAGGTCCGCCGACGATCGTGGTCGGCAGCGGCAAGGGTGGGGTGGGGAAGTCGGTGGTGAGCGTGCTGCTGGCGCAGCGGCTCGCGGCCGGAGGCAGACGGGTCCTGCTGGTCGACGGCAGTCAGAACATGGGGAATCTGCACGTCCTGTTCGGCGTGCAGCGCGGCAACCGGCTGGAGCACCTGCTCACCGACGCCGTCGCGCCCCAGGACCTGGTGGTGCGGCTGACCGACCAGCTCTGGCTGCTTCCCGCCGACAGCGGCGCCGAGAGCCTGCACGCCCTCGGACCCCTGGACCGGGCCCGGCTGCATCACCGGCTGAGCGGACTGTATGAGGATTTCGATACGGTGGTCGTCGATGCCGGTCCCGGCATCGAGAGCGTGGTCCGGGTTTCCACCATGGGTGCCACCCGGCTGATCCTGGTCACGCTGGCGGAACCGGCCGCGCTCACCGACGCCTATGCGACCCTGAAAATTGTGCATGCCCAGGTGAAGGATTTGCCGGTTGATGTCCTGATTAACCGGGTGGAAGACCCCCGCGAAGGCCCGCAAGCCTTTGAAAGACTCGCGACCGCAGCGGAACGGTTCCTGCACAGAGGCATCCGGTATCTGGGCGCACTCTGGGAAGACGATGAAATCAGGCGCGCAGTCCGCGCCCCGGGCAGACTGGCTACCGGTCTCGGTCCCTGTCCGAACTACGATCTCCTGACCTCGGTGCTCGAGCGGCTGGATCTGCCGACGCCGGCGAGGATGGCCGAATGAGACCCACCGAGGAAGGCGAACCGATGGCTACGACCGCGACTCCGACGACGATGACTGACGCCCTGTGGCAGCGCTATCGTGCCACCGGCGATCCGCAGGCTCGCACCCAGCTGCTCGATCGGTACCTCGGACTGGTGCACCACGTTGCGCGGCAGGTCGCCGCGCGGGTCTCCGACGTCGTCGAGGTGGACGATCTCGTCAGCGCCGGCACGCTCGGCCTGGTGCAGGCGCTCGAGGCATTCGATCTCTCCCGCGGTCTCGCCTTCAGTACCTACGCCATGCGCCGCATCCGTGGCGCGATCCTGGACGAGCTCCGCAGCCGGGACTGGGTGCCGCGGTCGGTGCGCTCCAAGGGACGGCAGCTGGCCACCGCGGTGGCGCAGCTCGAGGGCAAGCTGGGCCGCGCCCCCGATCCGTCGGAAGTTGCCCAGGCGCTCTCGCTCGACATGGAGACCTACTGGCGCTGGCGGGAGGAAGTGGACGGCGCGGTGCTGGTCTCGCTCGATGGATCGGTGTCGACCGAGCACGCCGAGTCGACCACCCTGGCCGAGACGCTGAAGGACCAGGGCGCGGAAACGCCCGGCGATGTGGTCACCCAGGAAGAGACGGTCTCCAACCTGCGCCACGCGATCGGCATGCTGCCCCCCAAGGAGCGGACCGTGCTGGCGCTGTACTACTACGAAGAGCTCAACCTCCGTCAGATCGCCGAGGTGCTGCACGTGACCGAGTCGCGGGTCTCGCAGATCCGGACGCAGGCCCTCAAGCGGCTGCGGCAGCGGATGTCGCCCGCCGAGGACGTCGCGTGAATCCCCGCGTCCTCCGACTGCTGATCGGCTTCCTCGCCGGCTTCGTGCTGCTGTCGCTGGCTCCCTCGCTGCCGGTGCTGCTTACGGCGGCGGAGAACCTGCCCAGCCCCGACCAGGTCGGCGATCTCCTGCTCGCCACCACCGCGGGACTCCTGCTGGTGCTGCTCGCGGTCATGGTGCGGAGGCGAGTCCGCATCGCGAGGCAGGGGACCGCGTTCAGGCAGGCGCTCGTCCGGCAGGCCGCGCCAACGCATGCGTTGGCGCGGACCGGGAGTGGTTCAAGGCCGGTAGCGCCATCATATGCGATGGCGCGCACTCCGATGGTAGCGCCGGCGCATGCGTCGGCGCGCATCACCAAGCCTGCCTCCGAGCTCCAGGCGAAGATCTGCACCGCCGCCCGGAAAGGCGAGCGGGTACCCGCCCTCGCCCGACGGCATGGCCTCTCGGTGGACGCGATCCGGGTGGCACTCGGCGAAGCGCCGACCGCTCCTGCCGGCCGACGGGGCAGTTCTTTCCGGGCCCGGCAGCAGGCGGTTCCGGCCACCGCCCCGGCTAAGGCCCTCCCCCGGCACAGAAACCCATACGGGGCTTTGGCTTAGCCTCAACCACCCGGGGGGCATACCGATTGCTTTTGATCGCCCCAGGCAACCCGCTGGAGGAATGATGGGGCTCAACGCGATCAAGAGTACCGCCCGGACCCTGAGCTACTACACCCGGCTTCAGGCGCTCACGGCTAACAACCTGGCCAACAGCGACACGGAAGGATTCAAGGCCGACGTGATGGCGGCCCGCCTCATCGGCGACGCCACCTTCCCCGTTCCGGTGACCCGGACGGATCTCTCCCAGGGCACCATGACGCCCACCGGGCGTCCGCTCGATGTGGCCCTCGAGGGCCCCGGGTTCTTCGTACTCCAGACCGATCAGGGCGAACGGCTCTCCCGCGGCGGCGCGCTGGCGCTCGACGGCGCCAACCGGCTCGCCGACCGGCACGGCAACCTGCTGTTGGGGCAGAACGGGCCGGTGCAGATCCCGTTGCGCTACGGCTCGCTCGAGGTGCAGGCCGATGGCGATGTGGTGGTCGACGGGAGCCGGCTCGACCGGCTCCGGATCGAAACGGTGGCGGACACCACCACGCTGATGAAGGAAGGCGCCGGACGCTACATCGCCTCGACGCCGACCGAGCCGGTGGATACCACGACCACTGTGGTGCGGCAGGGCGAGACCGAGGACAGCAACCAGGACACCCTCAAGGGCACGGTGGACCTGGTCACCATCCAGCGGGCGTACGCCGCCAACGTGGACTCGCTCAAGGCGCTGGACGGCGTGCTTGGGACGGTCGTGAATCAGGTGGGAAAGGTCGAATAATCCGTTCCGAGTTCCGCGTTCCGCGTTCCGCGTTTGACACACGGAACACGGCGACGGGGATCGACGACGGGTGGCATACAGGCACTTCAACGCGGAACTCGGAACGCGGAACGCGGAACGAACAAGGAGTCTTGAATGAATCCCGGATTGAGAGCCTCGGCAAGCGGCATGCGAGCGCAGCAGACCCGCATCGACGCCATCGCCAACAACCTGGCGAACGTTAACACCACCGCGTTCAAGCGGAGCCGGGCCAACTTCGAGGACATGCTGTACGAGACCCTGCAAGGCTCGCAGCTGGTCCGTTACCAGGGCACCGAGACGCTGGCCCCGATCCAGATCGGGCGCGGCGTGCGGCTGGCGGACGTCCAGCGGATCCAGACCCAGGGCACCTTCGAGACGACCGATAATCCCTTCGACATCGCGATCGAAGGCGACGGCTTCTTCCAGATCCAGATGCCCAATGGCAACGCCGGCTACACCCGCGACGGCACCTTCACCCGCGCGGCGGATACCGGTGCGCTCGTGACCCATGCCGGGTTCACGCTGCAGCCGGAAATCAGCATTCCGCCCGAAGCCACCCAGGTGACGATCTCGCCGACCGGAATGGTGAGCGCGATCATCGGCACCAGCGGGCAGCAGGTGGAGCTGGGCCAGCTGGAGCTGACGCGCTTCGCCAATCCCAGCGGCCTGCTGAGCCTGGGCGGGAACAACTACGCGGCCACGCCGGCCTCGGGCGATCCGATGACCGGAGCGCCGATGGACGAGGGCTTCGGCCAGGTGGTGCAGGGGGCGCTCGAGACTTCGAACGTCGAGATCGTGCAGGAGATGGTGGACATGATCGCGGCGCAACGCGCCTACGAGGTCAACTCCAAGGCGATCAAGACCGCCGAGGAGATGATCCAGACGGTCACCAATGACCTCATCCGCTAGAGGCCTCGTGCTGCTCTCCGCCCTCGCTTCGCTGGTCATGCCGGTCCGGTCCGAAGCGCAGGCACGGCTCTCAGTCTCGACCGGCGAGGTGCCGCCGCGGCTGGCCGCGCGGGTGGCCCGGGCGATCGGCCGGGAGTGGGGCGTCGACACCGCCGGTCTGGTGCTCTCCTGGGGTACCGGGTCGCTGAACCAGGTTCCCGATTCCTCCGCCTTCCGGCTCATCGGCGGCGAAGCCGGCTGGTTCTCGCTGCTGGTGGAGCCGGCCAGCGGCCAATCGGCCTGGATCCGGCTCCGGGCCGGCCGGACCGTCGCCCAGGTCGTCGCCACTCGTGCGCTCCCGGCCGGCGCCGTGCTAGGCCCCGAAGACATGCGGGTCGAGCCCCGGCTGAGCTGGGGTGCTCCCGCCCGCGACTCGGTCAATGCGACCGCGCCGGGGTGGGTGGTGAAGCGCCCCGTGGCGGGTGGTGACGTGCTCGAGGGCTGGCGGGTGGCGCCGCCTCCGGTGGTCTCTGCCGGCAAGCCGGTCCGGGTGCTGTGGAACGAGGGCAATGTCTCGGTGGCGCTCGAGGGCGTTGCCCTCAACGATGCCGCCGTCGGCCAGTCGGTGCGGGTGCGCACCAGCGGCCGGATCGGCGTGGTGGCGGGTACCGCGACCGCGCCCGGCGTAGCGAGGATGAACTGATGCGACCGATCCCGACCGGCAGCGTGCTGCTGCTCCTGGCCGGCGCCGCCGGGCGAGTCTCCGCCCAGGCCGCGCCGCCCGCGCCTTCCACCACCGCGGCCCCCGCTCCTGCGACGCAGCCCGCGGTGCAGTCAGCGCCAAGCGTAAGCCGCGCTGGCTGGTTCAGCGACAAGCGCCCGCTCCGGGTGGGCGACATCGTCACCATCGTAGTGGACGAGGCGGTGAACTCGCGCGAGAGCCAGACCGAGAACGCCAGCAAGCGCCGCTCGCAGGACATGGGGCTCAACCTGAACGTCGGCGACGCGGTGATGATCGGGCCCCAGAAGGGCTTCGAGACCGCCCTCAACAACGACTCCAAGGCCACCGGCGTGGCCAACCGGGCCGGTGGACTCACCGCCACGATCAGCGTGCGGGTGGTCTCCATCGAGCCGACCGGCATGGCCCGCCTCAAGGGCGAGAAGACCGTCGGTGTCGACGGCCGCAATCAAGTGATCCAGCTCGAGGGCGTGGTCCGTCCTGAGGATGTGAACTCCGACAACACCGTCTATTCCAGCCGCATCGCCGAATCGGTGATCAGCTACAAGGGCAAGAAGATCGGACCGGCGAAGGGCATTCTGGGCAGCATTCTCTCGATCTTCTGGCCATGACGATGCGCAAGGCGCTTCTCGATCTCTGGCAGGCGGACGGGCGGACGGGCGGACGAGCGGACGGCTGGCCTCGAGTCCACACGGCCGTGCGCCCTGCTGCGC
>JBGQJV010000102.1:0-15120 GCA_041499215.1 Gemmatimonadota bacterium
GCCGCATCCAGCCACGACTCGGCCTGGGCCTCGAATCCAACATCGGGCCAGGCCTGGTGCGAATGGCCCGTGAGCAGCAGCCGCTCCGCGACCTTGAAGCGGGCGTAGTGCGGGGCCAGGGCGTTGGGGGAGGCGTAGAGGGCGGAGGTCTCCATCGGTTCCTCTAGGAGAGCGGCGAGGCGGGGCCCGGCAGGGTGGGTGTCATTCCGAGGGCCCGAAGGCCCCGAGGAATCCCTGTGGGTCCGGCTCGGAGGTCGAGGGATTCCTCCCCCTCGCGCTGCTCGGGGTCGGAATGACAGGCGCCCGGAGACGCGCCCACGGAGGACGTCGAATCACAGCTCCGACCGGATGGCCCACAGGTCCGGGAACAACGGCTGGTTCAGCGTGGTCATGAGATACTCCGCACCAGCGCTGCCGCCCGTCCCAGCCTTCGTGCCGATGGTGCGCTGCACCATTTTGACGTGGCGGTAGCGCCACTCCATCATCCCTTCGTCGAAATCCACCAGTCGCTCGCACAGTCCCGCCAACCCAGACTGGCTGCGGTAGACCTCCACCAGCGCGCGGCGCACCTCCGGAGAGGACTCGACCGGCCGGGTCACGTCCCGCTCGAGCTGCGCCTTCGGGATCGTCACGCCTCGAGCGGCGAGGTAATGCAGGAACGCGTCCCACAGCGTGGGCGCCGCCAGCCGCCGCTCCAGCCGCGCCCGAGCCGCGGAGCCCGGCTCGCAGCGCTCCAATGCCTTGGGGTTCTTCCGTCCCAGCCGGAACTCCAGCTCGCGGAATTGGGCTGACTGAAACCCGCTGCCCGATTCGAGCCGGTCGCGGAAGGAGAGGAACTCGAGCGGCGTCATCGTCTCGAGGATGTCGATCTGCGCCACCATCACCTTGAGGATGGTGAGCACCCGCTTCAGGGTGTGCTGAGCCCGGGCCTCGTCCTTCCGCGTCAGCAGCTGCTCCAGGTAGTCCAGCTCGTGCAGCACCTCCTTGAACCACAGCTCGTAGACCTGGTGGATCACGATGAACAGCATCTCATCGTGCTCGGGGCCGTCGGAGAGCGGCCGCTGCAGCGTGAGCAGCTCGTCGATCTTGAGGTATTCGGAGTAGGACGGCATGCTCCCTCTGAGGTTGTCATTCCGAGGGTCCGAAGGGCCCGAGGAATCCCTGGGGGACCGCAAGTTGTCATTCCGAGGGCCCCGAAGGGCCCGAGGAATCCCTGTGGGTCCGCCTCGGAGTTCGAGGGATTCCTCCCCCTCGCTCTGCTCGGGGTCGGAATGACAGGCGCGCCCTCCAGGACCCCACGGCTTCGCCCTCTCCACCCCGCGCTGTCGGTTGCTATCGCAGTCGAGGGGTGTAGCGGTTCAGCGACGCGTACGGCGACGGCCAGGGGAGGGTGTGGCCCAGCTCCGCGGCGGCGTGCCGGGTCCAGTACGGATCCCACAGATGGGCCCGCGCCAGTACCACCAGGTCGGCCCGGCCGGCGGCCAGAATCGTGTTGACGTCGGCGGCCGAAGAGATGTTCCCCACGGTCATGGTCGGAACTCCCGCCTCGTGACGGATCCGGTCGCTGAATGGGGTCTGGAACTGCCGGCCGTAGACCGGCCGGGCGTCGGGGACCGTCTGGCCGGCCGACACGTCCACGATGTCCGCCCCGCCGGCGACCAGCATCCGGGCTACCTCTACCGCGTCGTGTGGCTCCATGCCGCCCGGCGCCCAATCCACCGCCGAAATCCTGACTGAGAGCGGCTTGGCCTGAGGCCACGCGGCACGTACCGCGGCGACGATCTCCAGCGGATAGCGCATGCGGTTGGCGAGCGATCCGCCGTATTCGTCGGTTCGGCGGTTGGTGAGTGGCGAGATGAACGAGGCCAGCAGGTAGCCGTGCGCCAGATGCAGTTCCAGCAGATCGAAGTCCGCCATGCTCGACATCCGCGTGGCGCGGACGAAATCGTCGCGCACCTGGTCCATGTCGGCACGGATCATTTCCCGCGGCGTCTGGCTGTGCGACAGGTATGGAATGGGCGACGGGGCGATCAGCGGCCAGTTCCCAGTGAGGAGCGGCTGGTCCTCGCCCTCCCACAGCAGCCGAGTGGAGCCCTTCCTGCCGGCGTGCGAGAGCTGGATGCCGATCCGGGCCTCGCTCTCCCGGTGCACGAACTCCACGATCCGCTTCCACGCGGCCACATGGGTCTCGAGGTACATCCCGGCGCAGCCGGGAGAGATCCGGCCCTCGCGGCTCACATCGGTCATCTCGGTCATCACCAGCCCCGCGCCGCCGATGGCCCGGCTGCCGAGGTGCACCAGGTGCCAGTCGTTGGGAAGCCCGTCCTCCGCCCGGTACTGGCACATCGAAGAGACCACGACCCGATTCGCCAGCACGAGGTCGCGCAGCCGATAGGGAGTGAAGAGCGGCGGAGGGCAGGGGTCGGCCGGGATTGGTCGGCCACTCTGTTTGGCGGACTCGGCGGCAAACCAGCGGTCGACCTTGGCCACCAACTCCGGGTCTCTGAGCCGCAGGTTCTCATGGGTGATGCGCAGGCTGCGGGTGAGCAGGGTGAAGACGAACTGCAGCGGCTCCAGGTTCTGGTAGCGTTCCACCGACTCGAACCATTCGAGGCTGGCCTGCGCGGCGCGCTGCAGGCTCTCAACGGCAGGGCGGCGGTCGGCCTCGTATCCGGCGAGCGCCTCGGGAAGCGGCCCTCCGCCCTTGAGCGCCCCGGCGAGGGCGATCGCGTCCTCCATCGCCAGCTTGGTGCCCGAGCCTACCGAGAAGTGCGCCGTATGAGCCGCGTCGCCGAGCAGGACCACGTTGCCGGCGTGCCAGGTGGCATTTCTGACGGTGGGAAACCGGCGCCAGACGGACCGGTTGGCCAGCAGCCGGTGGCCATGCAGCTCCTCCTTGAAGAGCTGCTCCAGGAAGGCGACCGTGGCCGGCTCGTCGTCCTCGCGCAGCGCGCTCGCCCGCCAGGTTTCGTCCCTGGCCTCAACGATGAAGGTCGAGTGACCCGGGGCGTACTGGTAGGCGTGGGCGCGCCAGAGCCCCGCCGGCGAGGGCTTGAAATAGAAGGTGAAGGCGGGGAAGGGACGGGTGGTGCCCAGCCAGACGAAGCGATTCTGGCGCCAGTCGAGTTGCGGGCGGAACTGATCGGACAGCCGGTCGCGGATCAGGCTGCCGGCTCCGTCCGCCGCCACGACCAGGTCGGCGGGGCCACAATCGGCCGGGTCGTGGATCTCGCGCTGCTGCTGAAACCCCACCCCGATCGCCATCGCCCGCTTGGCCAGGAGTCCCAGCAGCGTCTTCCGTGCCACCCCGGAGAAGCGATGTCCCGTCGAGTGAGTGACCGTACCGCGGTAGTGGACCTCGATGTCCTCCCAGCGCGCGGCCGCGGCGGCCATCGCCTGGTTGGTCTCCGGATCGGCCTGGCCCACATTCTCCAGGGTCTCGTCGGAGAACACCACCCCGAAGCCGAAGGTGTCCTGCAAGCGGTTGCGCTCGAAGACCGTCACCCGGTGGCTCGGGTCGTCGCGCTTGAGCAGGATGGCCAGGTAGATCCCGGCGGGCCCCGCACCGACGATCGCGATCTTCACCTGGCGCCCGGGTCCCAGGCCGGGGCCACCAGCCGGCGGCGGCCGTCAGGCGTCAACGGCGTACCGGGGCGGTCCAGCTCGACGTGGTCCCACAGCTTGCAGGTCACCGGTTTGTGCACCTGGTCGAGTCCCTCGCAGTAGTTGGTGAACACGCAGCGCCGCACCTGCTCACCCAGACCGAGTCTGAGCTTTCGGAACCAGTCGGGATCCGCCAGGCTCTGCCGGGCGGAGGCGACGATGTCGGCCACTCCGGTCCGGAGCAGCTCCTCCGCCTGCTCGAAAGTAGAAACTCCGCCCGACATCACCACCGGAGTCTGCCACCCCGCGGCCCGGACCGCCTGCCGCACGGCGTGGGTCGCGGAGCGGTTCCGGCCGAACGGTCCCCGTTCATCGGAGCGCACCGTCGGCATGCATTCATAGCCGCTCGGGCCGGTATAGGGATAGCGGGCCCAGCCCACCCGGGGCTGTCGGGCGTCCTCGAACTTGCCCCCGCGGGAGAGCGACAGGTAGTCCATCCCCGCCCGCGCAAACTCGGCCCCGAACCACGCGGCATCCTCCGGGCTGCTGCCGCCCGGGATGCACTCCTCCGCCAGGAACCGGCAGCCCACCACGAAGCGGCCGGTCACCGCGCCGCGCACGGCGTGGTACACCTCGAGCGGGAGCCGCACCCGATGCTCCCGGGTGCCTCCGTAGCCGTCGTCCCGGTCGTTAAGGGCCGAGAGAAACGACGCCATGGTATAAGCGTGGGCGTAGTGCAGCTCCACGCCATCGAACCCCGCCTGCTCGGCCCGCGCGGCAGCGTTGGCGAACAGCTCCGGCAGTACCCGTGGCAGGTCTCGGATGTGCGGGAGATGGGTGTCGGTGACCCGTTCGCGCGCACCATACTCGAGGCTCTCCAGCTCCCGGTCGTTGAGCAGCCGGGGCCACTCCGACTCGGGCAGTTGCAACAGCGCCTCACGAATCGCGTCGTCGCTCACCGGCAGCAGGGCACGGTGCCGGTCGGTGAGGGCCAGGTACTCGCGGAAGTATCGCTCTGGGTCCGGCCGGCGGCGGATCCGGAGGAAGTCGATGATCTGGATGAAAGCCCTAGTACGTCCCCCACTCGCCTGGCGCACGGTGCGCACCAGTTCCGCGAGTCCGGGGAGGAACCGGTCGTGGCCGATCCGGAGCAGCGGCCCGCTCGGGATGTCGCGAATCCCCGTCGCCTCGACCACCAGGGCTCCGGGCTGTCCGCGGGCAAAGCGCTCGTACCACGCCAGGACCTCGGGCGTCACCAGCCCGTCGTCGGTCGCCCGCCAGGGCACCATCGCCGGCACCCAGGTGCGGTCCGCCAGCTCCAGCCGGCCGGCCTTGAGCGGACTGAACCAAAGTGACCGCGCGGCCTCGGCGGCCGTGGGCGGGCGGGTCGGTGGGATCGCGTGCTTGGTGAAGGGTTCAGGCTGCCACATGTCGGATAAGTTAGTCAGGCGAATCGGCGCGTCCCATCGCTAAGGACGACGCCATGTCATCCCGAGCGAAGCGAGGGATCCCTTAAGGGAAGCCACGATGCCGAACCTCAAGGGATTCCTCGCTGCGCTCGGAATGACACCGATCCCGCAACCCCGGAGCCTCAACCCTTGAGCAACTCCCCCGCGATGATCAGCTGCTGGATCTCCGTCGTGCCCTCGTAGATCCGGAGCGCGCGTACCGCGCGATAGAGCCGGTCTACCGGATGATCCGCCAGGACACCTCGTCCGCCGATGAGCTGCACCGCGTCGTCCACCGCCCGCTGGGCCATCTCGGTGGCAAAGGCCTTGGCCATCGCCGCCTCGCTGGTGATCCGCTCCTGGCCCTGGTCCTTTTCGTACGCCGCGCGATACACGAGCAGGCGGGCGGCGGTCAGCTCGGTGGCCATCCGGGCCAGCTTCTGCTGCACCAGCTGGAACTCCGCGAGCGGTTTCCCGAACTGCCGTCTGCTCTTCACGTGGGCCAACGACTCGGCCAGAGCCCGGGCGGCCATCCCGCAGGCCGCCGCGGCCACGGTGGGTCTGAGCCGGTCCAGCGCCGCCAGCCCGATCCCGAACCCGCGCCCTTCTTCCCCCAGTAGCGCCTCCGCCGGAATCCGGCAGTTGTCGAAGGCGATCTCCCCGAGCGGATGGGGCGCACTCAGCACCATTGGCCCCACGAACCGGAGCCCCGGAGCATCTGCCGGCACCAGGAAGCAGCTGATCCCCTTGGGACCTCTCGCCGGGTCGGTGGTGGCGAAGACGGTGTAGAGGTCGGCAATGCCGGCGTTGGAGATCAGGGTCTTGGTCCCGTTGAGGACGTACCCCGATCCATCCCGGCGGGCGCTGGTGGCGATGCTCGCCACATCCGATCCCGCCTCCGGCTCCGTCATCGCGAAGGCGGTCATCACCTTTCCTTCGGCGATCGGCTCCAGCCAGCGCTGCTTCTGGGCTGCCGATCCGCTTAACAGAATCGGAGTAGTGCCGAGCCCCTGCAGGGCGAACACCGCATCGGCGAGCGGGGAGGCTTCTCCCAGCGCCTCGCGGACCAGACAGCAGCTGCGCAGATCGAGATTGAAGATCGGCTTGAGCCACCCGCGGACGCCGAGCAGCCGGAGCAGGGCCCGCGCCTCTACCCGGGCGGCCGCGTCGTCGGCCGGTACGGGTCGCGCTGCGATCTCCCCCAGCGCAAAGCCGCTCACGCGTTCGGCGAGGGGGGCGTGGTGTGGCTCAAGGAAGGTGCGGACCAGCCTGGTATCAGGCATCGGCTACTCGAACCTCGCCTCGCGCTTGGCGCGGAACGCCTCGTAGGCCTCGCGGAAGTTGGGATTCTGCATGCAGGCGGCCTGGGCCCGGGCTTCTGCCTCGAGAGCGGAGACCAGATCCATCGCGGCTTCCTGATTGAGCGACTCCTTGGTCACGCCCAGGGCCACCGACGGGCCCCGCGCCAGCCGGGCGGCGAACTCGGTCGCCTCCGGCATCAGTCGCTCCGCCGGGACCACCCGGTTATAGAGCCCGATCTCCGCGGCACGCTGTGCCGAGATGAATTCGCCCAGCATGAGCAGTTCGGTGGCATGACTGAGACCCACGATCCGGGGCAGGAGCCAGGCCGCACCCATGTCGGCGCCGGCCAGCCCGACGCGGGAAAAGAGAAAGGCGATCTTGGCGTTCTCCGCCGCGATCCGGATATCGCTGGCCGCCGCGATCACCGCTCCCGCCCCCGCCACCGTCCCGTTGAGCGCCGCCACGACCGGCCGCCGGCACTGTCGGATCGAAAGGATGAGATCGCAGGTGAGGCGGGTGAACTGCAGCAGCCCGTCGAACCCGCGGGAAAACAGCGCGCCGATGATGTCCTCGACGTCTCCTCCGGTGCAGAAGGCGCGGCCGCTGCCGGTGATGACGATCGCACGGACACCCGGCGCGGTATCGAGGGCGCGGAAGGTGTCCCGGAGCTCGGTGTATACCTCGAAGGTGAGCGCGTTGAGCCGCTCGGGCCGGTTGAGGATGATGGTCGCGACCGCGGTCGCCGGGTCGACGGAGTAGAGGAAGGACTTTGGCTTCAGGGCCATGCGAGATCTCCGACAGTCAATGCGAGAGTGTCACTGCCTGGCCCATCTGTCATTCCGAGCGCAGCGAGCAGGACAAAACCAGGAAACCAAGGTGCGATGTCATTCCGAGCGCAGCGAGGAATCCCTTAGGGTCTGAGGCGGGCTCGTCCGCGGGGTCCCTCCGGGCACTCGGCTTTGCATTCGGGCCGCCGACGGCGTCAGGCGAGCTACGCCACGTGCCCTCCGGGACCACCGCCGGACTCGCCCTCGCTACGTTACCGGTCCGCCCGTCCGCCCGTCCGCCCGTCCGCCCGTCCGCCCGTCCGCCCGTCCGCTCGTCCGCCCGTCCGCCCGTCCGCCCGACCGTCCGCCGCGCCCGCCCCGCCCGCCCTATACCACCGCCGTCGCCTCGATCTCCACCAGCGCGTGCTGGTCGACCAGTCCCTTCACCTCGACCAGCGCCATGGCCGGAAAGTGGGCTCCCATCTGGCGGCGGTACGCCGCGCCGAGCGGTTTCAGGCTGGCGCGATACTGTGCCACGTCGGTCACGTAGATCGTGAACCGGCCGACGTCGGTCGGGGTGCCGCCGGCCTGGCGGAGCACGGTGAGCACGTTCTCCAGCGCCCGCTCGAACTGGCTCACGAAGTCGCTCGCCGGCACCCGGCCCGAGCCGTCGCGCGCCGTCTGCCCCGCGATGAACAGGATTCTCCCGCCGGCCCGGGCCAGCATGCCGTTGTTCCACCCGCGGGGCGCACCGAGCTCTTCCGGATTGATAATCGCGAAGCGGCCGGTCATCGTGTCTTTCCCATCGAGGACCACGGCCTCTCCATTCGGGGCACCGGCGCCATCGGCACAGAGCGTCACGATCGCCGTTGCCACCTCGTCAGCCGAGATCAGCCGGTTCTGCCCCGCGGACGTGAGCGCCGCGGCGAGCGCCTCCTCCCGGCTGCGACCGGTCTTGGCCACGATGCGGTCCAGCGATTCGGTGGTCATCTCGGTATCGACGTAGCCAGGACAGACGGCGTTCACGGTGACACCGGTGCCCGCGACTTCGGCTGCTGCCGAGCGGGTGAATCCCATCAGCGCATGCTTGGCCGCGGAGTACGCCGCGATATACTTGGCGCCGCTCAGCCCGGCAGTGGAGGCCACATTGACCACGCGGCCCCACTTCCGCTCGATCATCCCGGGGAGCAGCCCGCGGGTACAGAGGAACGCCCCGGTGGCGTTGACCGCCATCAGGCGATTCCAGTCCGCCAGCGAGGTCTTCGTCACCGGCATCGAGGCGGCGGCTCCGGCGTTGTTCACCAGCACCGCCACCGTTCCGAATTCCGCCGCCTCGCGGGAAAGCGCCTGCACGCTCTCCTCGCTGGTCACGTCACAGACCACCGGCCTGGCCCGATGACCCATTCCTGCCAGCTGGGAGGCGACCCGCTCGACCTGGTCTCGGCTCCTGGCCGCGACCACCACCGAGCACCCGGCGGCCGCCAGCGCCCGGGCGGCCGCGGCCCCGATGCCCCGACCGGCGCCGGTCACCACCGCGACCCCACCGGCCAGAGGGCTCATGCCGGGCGTCCGGCTCGGGCGGCGAATGCGGCCTGCACCGCTTCGTCCAGGATCATTCCCAGAACTTCAATAGTAGACTGGCCTTCCTCGGGCGTAGCCTGGGCGGGGAAGCCGAAGTAGGCCCGTGGGCCGCCCGCTTCCTCGAAGCTCTGCTTGCCGTCGAGGATGGCGCGGGACAACGACGCCGGATTGGGTGGCAGCGCCGTTCTGGTGGCTTCTCGCACCTGCTCGGGGCACTCGGCCAGCAGTACCGAGGTCTCGAACTGGCCCGCGTGGCATGCCCCGCTCTTGAACTCCTCGCTCAACCGGAGCGCCCACGGCCTGGTGGCCAGGTTGGGAAAGGCCACCGCCAGCCTGGCGTCGCGGCGAACCTGGTTCACCGCCGCCTCCAGCGAACTGAGATGCGCCGGGTCCAGATGCGCGTTGGCGATGGCGAGCACTCCGAATCCGTGCCGGGAAAGGCTGCTGGCGATATCCACGATCGTCGCGGTGACCGTCTCCGGGCGGAGCGAGATGGTTCCGGCAAAGTCCTGGGCGAATCCCGCCGTGGTATACGCCAGCGGCGGGAGCACCACCGCCGGCACACCGCGCGTGGCGAGCCGGGCGGCGCCGGCCCTGGCCATCGCCTGGGCGATAATCACGTCGGTCAGGAGCGGCAGGTGCGGGCCGTGCGCCTCGACGGCACCCACCGGCAGGATGGCGACGGATCCCGGACCGGCGGCGTCCCGAACCTCTTCCCAGGTCATTGCGGCGAGCGTCTGCACGGTTATTGTGTCCTCACCGCTCTTTCCCACCCGGGGATGCCTGTCATGACGTACGAACCTCCGGCACAGCTGAACCTCGCCGACTTCTTTCTCGACGCCCGGGTGCGCGAGGGACGGGGCGAGCGGACCGCGCTCATCACCGACGCCGGATGGCTGAGTTACCGTGAGGTTCAGGCGCGGGCCAACCGCTGTGCCAACCTGCTGCGTGCGGCGGGAGTGGCTCCCGAACAGCGGGTGATCATCGCCCTGCCCGATGGTCCGGACTACGTGGCGGCCCTGTTCGGCACCCTGAAGATCGGCGCCGTCGTGGTCATGGTCAACCCGGAACTCAAGCCCGACGCCATCGAGTATTTCTTCGACTACAGCCGCGCCACCGTTGCGCTGGTCGCCGCGGAGCGGGCCGACGCCTTTCGCGCGGCCGCCGGGCGGGCGGTGCATGCGCCGAAGCTGCTGGTGGTGGGCGACAGCGGGTGGCAATCGCGCCTCGAGTCCATGCCCGATGCCTGCCTGAACTTCCCCACCCACCGCGACGACCCCGCCATCTGGCTCTTCTCCGGCGGCACCACCGGCCGGCCCAAGGCCGCGGTGCAGCCGCATCGTTCGTTCGTGAACACGGCCCAGTGCTACGCCCGCGAGGTGCTGTGCTACACCGAGGCCGATGTCACCCTCTCGGTCCCCAAGCTGTACTTCGGTTACGCCACCGGGTCCAATCTGCTCTTTCCCTTTGCCGCCGGCGCCGCCAGCGTTCTGTTCGACGACCGCTGCACCGCCGAGGTGATCTTCAGCCGGATCGAGCGGCACCGGCCCACCATCCTGATCACCGTCCCCACGATGATCAACCAGATGGTGAGCCACCCCGAGGCCGGCCACCAGGATCTCTCCTCCCTGCGGCTGGCCACCTCGGCGGGCGAGGGGTTGCCGGAGGAACTGCACGCCCGCTGGGACCAGACCTTCGGCGTCCCGCTGCTGGACGGCCTGGGCACCGCCGAAATGTGGCACATCTTCCTTTCCAACCGGCTGGGGCGGATCCGCCGGGGGACGCTGGGAGAGGTGGTCCCCGGCTTCGAGGTGAAGGTGGCGGACGAGGAGGGGCGGGAGCTGCCCGATGGCGAAGTGGGCCATCTCTGGGTGCGGGGCGGGTCACGGGCCATCGGCTATTGGCAGCAGCTGGAGAAGAGCCAGACGGCATTCCGGGGGGAATGGGTCGTATCGGGAGACCTGATCCGGCGTGATCCTGACGGGTACTACACCTATGGCGGGCGGGCCGACGAGCTGCTCAAGGTCTCCGGCAAGTGGCTCTCGGCGACCGAGGTGGAAGGGTGCCTGCTGCTGCACCCGGCGGTGTCGCAGGTGGCCGTGGTCGGCGTGGCCGACGCGAACGGCCTGGTCAAGCCGCACGCGTACGTCATCCCGCGGGAACGCCGGGATGGCCTGGCGGAGGAGCTCAAGGCCTTTGTGCGGGAGCGGCTGGAGCCCTACAAACATCCCCGGGAAGTGATCTTCGTGGACTCGCTCCCGACGACGCATCTGGGGAAGGTAGACCGGGGGAAGCTCAGGGCCGGGCGATAGCCCGCGCGGTGGAGAGTCGCCGCGGCCAAACGGGCGGTCGGGCGGACCGGCGGACGGACACCGTATCGGGGGCGAGGCCGGCGGGGCCCCGAAGGGCGCGTGGCGTAGCTTGCCTGGCGACGCTGGCGGTCTGCCGCAAAGCCGAGCCCTAAAGGACTCCCTCGCGTCGGGTCGTGCCGACGCGCTCCCAAGGACGCTCGGTCGCGCCCGGAGGGACGCCGCGGCCGAGCCCCATCGCTCCTGTCATCTCGACTCCGATGAGGGGCGAGGAGGATCCGTGAGGGCACGGTCCAAACCCACAGGGATTCCTCGCTACGCTCGGAATGACAACGTTCTGACAACTCGGAACTTGGAACTCGGAACTCGGAACTGCAGTTGATGACTCACGTCGACTATCAGATCCACGGCACCGTCGCCGTCATCGCGTTCGGCAACCCACCGGTCAACGGCCTCTCCCATGCCGTCCGGACCGAGCTGGCGTCGGCGCTCGAGCGGGCGGCGACCGACAGCTCCGTGCGCGCCATCGTGCTCACGGGCACCGGCGGGCTCTTCTCCGGCGGCGCCGACATCCGCGAATTCGGCACCCCCGCCATGACCCGGGAGCCGACGCTGCCGCGGCTCATCGAGCTGCTGGACACGAGCGGCAAGCCGGTCATCGCGGCGATCACCGGCACCTGCCTAGGCGGTGGGCTCGAGCTCGCGCTGGCGGCGCACCATCGGGTAGCGCATAGCGAGGCCAGGCTCGGATTGCCGGAGGTGAAGCTCGGCCTCCTCCCTGGCGCCGGCGGCACCCAGCGGCTCCCCCGGCTGGTCGGGGTCTCGACCGCAATCGACATGATCACCAGCGGCGAGCCGGTGCCGGCGAAGCTGCTCGCAGCGACCGCCCTGCTCGACCGGGTGGTCGACGGCGATCCCGTGGTCGCGGCAATGGACCTCGCGATCTCATCCGATCTCGCGACGAGACCGCCCCGGCGCACCCGCGACATTCTCCTCGCTCAAGCGGACCTTCGCGCCCTCTGCGAGGCCGCCCGCGCCCGCGTGAAGGGCCAGCGGTCCAGCCTGCCGGCACCGCTTCGCGCGATCGATGCGATCGAGGCGGCGGCGAGACCCTTCGAGGAAGGACTCGCCGTCGAGCGGCTGGCATTTGTCGAGCTGATGCAGACACCGGAGTCGAAGGCGCTCAGGCACACGTTTTTCGCGGAACGGGCCGCCGGCAAGGTCGCCGGCCTCGCCGATTCCACCCCGATCAGGCCGCTCGAGCGGGCCGCAGTCATCGGCGCCGGTACCATGGGCGCCGGTATCGCCGTCTGCCTGATCAATGCGGGCATCCCCGTGTGGCTGCTCGAGGCCGACCAGGAGGGGCTCGATCGCGGCCTGGCGCGCATAGCCGGCATCTACGACGGACAGGTGAAGAAGGGCAAGCTCAGCGAGAGCGAGCGCGGTCGCCGTCTGGCGCTGATCACGCCCGTACTCTCGTACGATGCCATCGGCCAGGCCGACATCGTGATCGAGGCGGTGTTTGAGTCGATGGAGATCAAGCGGCAGGTGTTCACCGCACTCGACCGAGTCATGAAGCCGGGTGCCATTCTGGCCACCAACACCTCCTCGCTTGACGTCAACCGGATCGCCGCCTTCACTCGCCGTCCGCAAGACGTGCTCGGTACCCATTTCTTCAGTCCAGCCAACGTGATGCGCCTGCTCGAGGTGGTTCGCGGAAAGGCCACTGCCCTGGACGTGCTGGCGACCGCGCTGAAGCTGGGCAAGACCCTGCGTAAGGTGGCGGTAGTGTCCGGGGTGTGCGATGGGTTCATCGGCAATCGGATGCTGGAGCAGTACACCAAGCAGGCTTCGTACCTCATCGAGGAAGGCGCCAGCCCGCAGCAGGTCGATGGGGCCATCGAGGCGTTCGGATTTGCGATGGGCCCGTTTCGGGTCGGCGACCTCGTCGGCAACGACATCAGCTGGTCGATACGCAAGCGCCGACGCGCCGAGCGCCCGGGCTACCAGTTCTCGCTCCTCCCCGACCGGCTGTGTGAGCTCGGCCGCTTCGGGCAGAAGACTGGTGCCGGCTGGTATGACTATCCCGATGGCCCAGGCAAACCGAAACCGTCGCAGGCCGTCGAGGACCTCATCGGGGCCCACCGTGCGGAACTCGGCATTACGCAGCGGACCATCTGCGAGGCTGAGATCGTCGATCGCCTGGTCTATGCACTGGTGAACGAGGGGGCGAGGATCCTGGAGGAAGGGATCGCGGCGCGGGCCTCCGACATCGACGTCGTGTACTTCACCGGCTACGGCTTTCCGGCGGCGCGCGGCGGGCCGATGTTCCACGCGGATCTCGTCGGCCTGGAGGCGGTCCGCCGTCGGATGCAGGAGTTCGCCCGCAATCCGCACGGCGACCCCGCTTTCTGGGCTCCGGCCCCGCTGCTCGATCGGCTGGCGGACGCGGGGGGGACGTTCAACGCCGTCTAGGGAGCGCCTCTGTCATTCCGAGCGCAGCGAGGAATCGCTGTGCTGTCATTCCGAGCGCAGCGAGGAATCCCTCAAGGTCCGAGCCGGATCCAAAGGGATTCCTCGGTCGCTGCGCTCCCTCGGAATGACAGCGGGCCTCGGGTGCTCCTCCCGCGCAATGGCGGCTCTGCCCCTACTGCCCACCCCGCAGCAGCGCCGCCACCCTGCCGTATCGCGGGTCCTGCTTGAGCGGGTCCAGCAGCGGCTCGAAGAAGTTCTCCGGCAGCAGCACGTCCCGCTCCTTGATTCCGCGGTCGAGCGCGGCGAAGGCACGGTCCAGCTCGCCGAGGTTGGCGTAGGCGACGGCCAGCTCGAACGGGGCGACGTACTCGTGAGCCGAGCGGGCCTTGAGCGTGTCGAGCAGTGCCAGGGCACTGGCCCGGTCTCCGGCCCGGGCATAGGCTGCCACCAGGGTCGCAGCACCGTGGCCGAAGAACCCGCCCATTTCGAGCGAGCGCCGTCCCGCGGCAATCGCCTCGGGGTAACGCTTCTGCTCGATCCGGACTTGCGCCAGGATGAAGAGTGCCTGGGCGTAGTTAGGATCCAGTCGAAGCACCCGGGCCAGCGCCGAGTCCGCCTCGGTGGGCCGGTACAGGGCATTGTAGACCCAGCCAAACTCGGTCCCGATAATCCGTGACAGGGGATCCAGCTTCTGTGCCTGATTCATCTGGATCAGTGCTTCATCCAGGCGTCCCCGGCCCGAGAGGAAATCCCCGTACCAGTGGTGGGCAGTGGGGTAGGTCGAATCCGCCGCGATGGCGCGCCGGAAGGCGCGTTCCGACGCTGCCCAGTCCCAGTCATACAGCATCGTGCCGTAGGCGAGCGAGGTGTACGCCTCGACGCTGCTGCTGTCGAGCGCGATGGCCTTGAGCGCCGCGGCCTTGGCGCGGGGCCAGCCGGTCGCGGGCGGCATGGACGAGTAGACCGGGAGCAGCACGTAGGTGTCGGCCAGCCCGGCCCAGGCGCGGCTGAACCCCGAGTCGCGTGCGACCGCCTGCTCGAAGTAACGGGCCGCCTGGGTCAACGTCGTCTCGGTGCGCTGGTTCCAGGCAAACCGTCCCTTGAGGTACAGGTCGTACGCCGCGAGGTCGCCGGTGGGACGACGGCTCAGGGCCGAATCGGATCCACCGAGGCGTATCCGGAGCGCCGTCGTAATCGCCCGGGCAATATCCTCCTGCACCTGGAACACGTCGGCCAGATCGCGATCGTAGCTGTCGGACCAGAGTTCATAGCCGTCCTGCGCGCTGACCAGCTGGGCGCTCACCCGGAGCCGGTTGCCGCTCCGCCGGACGGTGCCCTCGAGCAGCGCACCAACGCCGAGCCGGCGGCCCACTTCCCGCACGTCGATGGTGGCGCCCTTGAACTGGAAGGCGGACGAGCGCGCCACCACCCGCAGCCCCGGGAGGCGGGCGAGCGCGGTGGTCAGCTCCTCGGTGAGCCCGTCGCTGAAATACTCCTGGTCCTTTCCCGGACTCTGATCGGTGAACGGCAGCACCGCCGCCGAATTGGGCAGCGAGTCGGTCGGAGACGCGGCCTGGCGTCCCTTGCGGAGAGAGTAGCTCGCCACCGCGAGGATCACGACCAGCGCGGCGGCGA
>JBGQJV010000103.1:0-14862 GCA_041499215.1 Gemmatimonadota bacterium
GGACGCGAGGGAGTCCTTTAGGGCTCGGCCTTCGCGCGCAATCGCCCGTCGCAGGAATGCACGGGAAGGCACGCGCCTCCGGGACCACCGCGGGCTCGCCGGTCTCAGAACTCAGAACTCAGAACTCGGAACTCGGAACTTTGAACTCTGAACTTCGAAATCACAGTTCCGAGCCCATCGCCGCACTCGGTTGCAAAATCAGGGTATCGGCCGGGGCTCCCCGGCAGGGCGCGCCCGCGACATAACTCAAAGACACCAGCAAGGGGGTCACCGAAATCCGGGTGAAACTCACCGTCTCAGCATCCGCCCGATGCATGCAGACCGACAGCGGTCCCTCGACTGGGAGATGGCTCCGATGGAGTCGTTCCAGCACCACTTCGTCGATCGCGCCCGCTGCTGTGGTTGCGTCGAACAGCTTCCGGCGGGCCTGGTCGGCCTCGTGCTGGGCCACGGAGGAGCTGGCCAGCAGCAGCCCCGACTGGCCCAGGATCTCGTCGGTCAGGGCCTGGCCGTTCCAGCCGAGCAGCAGGGCGGGGAGACCGGGCTCGAAGACCGCGAGCGTGAAGGGCGCATACTGCATGAGTCCGGCAGTGCGCAGCCGGTTCCAGACCTCCGCCTGCGATCCGAGGTCCGCCAGGGCGAGCAGCACCTGGCCGCGGCTTACTGGCGGGCGCTCGGCGGGCTGGTCCGCTTCGTACTGATTGAGCAGCGCGAGTGCCACCCGCTGGTCGTTCACCGAGACCCAGCTGCCGCCGCCCTCCGGATCTGACGGCGCAAGGAAGCGCACGCCGTTCCGCAGCTGCTCGGTGGGCGGCAGCCCGATCGCCCTGGTGCGGCGCTCGTCCCGGTTGAACAGCACGGTATAACCGCGGAGTTGACGCACCCAGCTCAGGGTGCACATCAGGCCGCCCCGCTCCGGGTGAAGTCGGTCAGCAGAGCGGCGCGGAGCGCCCGCGCCAGACGCTTGCGGTCGGGGGCGGAAATGGTCTCCTCTCCGAAGACCACCCGGGCGTCGCTGGGCCCGAGTCTGCAGGCCCGGGCGAGGTGAGGCAGGAAGGTCATGTCGCCCCACCAGCACAGGGCGTGAGACGCGGACGGGTCACCGGGACCGGTGTGGTAGGAGAGCGCTGCGGTGTGCACCTCGTGACCGGAGCTCGCCGGCCATTCGAGCAACGCCGGCCGAAGCTCCAGCACCGTGCTGCCGTCGCTGCTGGTGCCCTCGGCAAACAGCACCACACCATGGCCGGCCCGGACCGCGCGCTCGATCGCCGCGCCGGCCCGGAGCGCATCCCGGGGCAGCTCCCGGTCGACGAAGATACAGCCGATTGCCCGGGCCAGAGGGCCGAACAGCGGCCAGGCACGCACCTCGCGCTTGGCGACGAAGACGGCGTCCACCCGGCTGGCCAGGACGATCACGTCGAGATAGGAGAGATGGTTCGTCACCAGCAGGAAGGGTGGCTGGGGCGCTGGCCCGCGGCACATCACCCGGATTCTGAGGATCCGGGCCAACCCCCGGGCCCAGCCGCGGACTATCCGGCTCCGGCGCGCCCTTGCCCCCGATCCCAGTCCGGCAAGGAGCCACGCGAGGTAGCCGCCGATGGTCCACAGGGGGACGAGGCCGAGCCGAAGGGTGCCCGCGATGGCGCCGCGCCGCGACCCTGCGAAGGCCGGAACGGTTCCCGGGACCGACGTCAACGGAAGAAGGCTTTCAGCACAGTGGGATCCAGGGTTGTGACATCGAGGCCCACGATGAAGTCGATAGTCTTGAACGCCCGATCGATCGCGGGCGGCCCCCACACCTTGGCGCCGAGGTTCAGGTAACTCTGGAACAGCGCCGGGATGTGAGGCTCAGGCTCCGGGCCGGTCCCGTCCTCTCCATCGCAGGCGGTGTGCGGCAACGGGGTCACCCGGACCCGATCATCCAGCAGGCGCGCGCGCTCCAGCCGCGCCAGCACTACCCGCCCGAGTCTCGGGTTCTGGCTGGTGAGGGAGCAACACCCGAAGAGACAGGTCAGCCGGTTCCACACCAGGTAGCAGGCCAGCCCGCGCCACAGCAGGTGGAGCACCCGTCCGTTGCGGTGATCCCGGGCAACACAGGCCCGGCCCAGCTCCACCGAGCGGGCCAGCACCTCCGGCGGCACACCGGACAGGTCGAACTCGTCCGCGGAATAGAAGCCGCCGTTGGTCTCTGCCATGGCGGCGGTCTGCATCCGGTAGGTGCCGACCACAAGGCCGGTGTCCCGTGACTCGATCATGAGGTGGTGGAACCGGGCGTCGAACTCGTCCTCGTCCTTGCCACTCACATACGCCAGGTCCAGCCCTTCACCCAGCTCGAGGTTGAAGACCGCGAAGCGGAGCCGGAGGATCTGGTCGAGATCGTCGGCGGTGCGAGCGAACCGGAGCCGGTAGCGCCCGGCGTCGATGACGTTCTGCGGCAGCGATCCGAGAGCGACCGGATACTCCAGCGCACGGTACGCGGGACGCGGGCCCGACACCCGGCCGCCCGATTCTCCCGGCTGTGGCGGGACGGTCATCAGAGACGCTCGATAGTGGAGGGTTCCACGGCGAGGTAGAGCAGGTTGCCGCGACGGGACGCCCGGCCGGTGACCCGTACCGGCACGGCCACGACCTCAAGCACCCGGAGACCCAGCGGTCCGCCCGACGGGTCCGTCAGCAGGAACCGCCAGCTCTTGCCGGTGGAGTCCTTCGCGACCAGCAACGGCGGCGCACCACCCCGGATGCACTGCACCGCGCAGCCCCGGTGGGTCGGCCCCTCACCGGGATTCATCACCCCGAGATGACACTTGCCATCGACGATTTCGCCGGTCAGGGTGAGCTCACCTAACTCCTCGAAGGGGTCGAGCGGAGCCTGGCTGCCGGGGACCGGACGGGGGCGCTCGGCAACCTCGATCATGGTACTGCCTTCGCGGTGGATCAGCGAGCCCGCCACCCTGACCCCCTGCCCGTCCAATCCCCTGACGTCCGGCCCGGCGCCATGTTTCCCTCGGCCCACCAGGAGATAGTACGACCAGGCCGGAACAGCGACTCCGGGGCGCGCCACCGCCAGCATAGGATAGGGCGCCTCGATCACGCGACCGTCAAACTCCCGCTTTGTTCCGTACTCGAACACCCCTGGCCCGAGCGGCCGCGCCAGCAGGGCCAGGGCGACCGCCACAAGAGCGACGAGCACCAGAATCGCGAGAGTACGCCCGCGGAGGAATCGCGCCAGTCCCGGGGCGACCCGAGGGTGGTACCCGACGAAGAACTCCGGCTCACTCATGCGGCTGAGCCTCCGACACGCGCGGGCGACACGTGGGTCCCCGGCGGGTTGGGGGTCCGGTGCACCTGGATGCGGCCGTCGACCACTCGGATGCGATAGGTAGGGATTCTTTCGGCGAACGGGGGTGGCGAGGTGCCGCTGTCCGGCAGGTACTGGTAGCCGTGCCAGGGGCAGGTGAGACACCCATCGACGATCCGTCCTTCGCCGAGTGGCCCGCCCTGGTGGCGGCACACATTCGACACGCAGGAGATCCCGCCGGCGTGGCGCACCACCGCCACCCGCTCCGATCCCACCATCGCGGTTCGGGCGCGGCCTTCCCGGCACTCATCGACCGCCCCGACGTCCACCCAGTCGCCCGCGTCGTCCGCGGTGATCCGGTCTCGCGGGCGCTCACGCCACCCCGCCACCAGGTGCAGTCCAAGCACCAGGGCGACACCCGCGGCCAGCAGGGCGGTGAGCCCACCCGAGTGATCGTCCTGCAGTGCCCCCAGGGCAACATGACCCAGCAGCAGCACATAAGCCACGTACACCATCATGTGGAGCGCCTTCCACACCTTGGCCGAGAGCAGCGCCAGCCAGAAGTCGTGGCTGGTCGCGGCCATGGTCCACAGGATAAACAGGGCAGCGAGGCCCAGCAGCTCGAAGGGGAATCGACCCAGGTCGCGAACCTTGCCGGTGCCGGTGAGCAGGCTCACCAGTGCGGGCTGGTCGCCCAGGGCATGGAACTGGACGATCGCGAAGCCGGCGTGGCCCAGCGCCAGGACGCACATCAGGACACCCAGGTGACGCCGGTTGTAGAGCAGGGGAAGGAAGCGGGAATCGAGCCGGCACAGCGGACCGATACACAGGATCAGGTGCAAGAGCACGAGCCCCGCGAGTCCCAGGCCCCGGATGATGAGAGTCTCGGCGGTGATGTCCGGCGCGCGCAGCAGGCTGGCCGACGCGAACGCGCCCAGGAAGAGCAGCACTCCGCCCAGTGCGAGTCCATCATAGATGAACTTCTGCCGGTTCCAGTTGACCGCCTGAAAGTGTGAGCTCACGGGGCGGGTGTCTCCCCCGGTCCGAGGTTGATCTGGCCCAGCACCCGGTCCCCCGCGGTGGTGTAGAGGAAGAGCCGGCCCGCTGGGCCGCCCGCACTCTGGGGCAGCAGGTAGCGCACCGGGTCGAGACCGGCGAGCGGGCCGAGCAGCACGGCGTCCGCGGGGAGAGCCGCGATCGCGGGACCGGCGCTCCAGTACACCAGCAGATCGGCGGTGTGCGGCTCGACCAGCGGGGTCAGCTCGACGGCGCGCCGGCCCGGGGAAGGGCTCAAAAGGCGGAGTTCGAGGGTCAGTCCCGCCTCCCGGACCAGTCGGCGATCCATTCCTGGGGCGCCCGGTGGCAAAGGCGTAGCGAGGGCGCCCGGGACCGGGTTCACGGGAACGGCGCGACGCACCGCGATTGCGGCGGCGAGCGTTACCACCGCCGCTGGTGCCAGCACCGCGACCAGGCGGAGGTGCCAGCGTCGCAGGGATCGGTTCACCGGCCCGCCCTCACCCAGCGATACAGGAGGTAGGGCCACAGCGTGGCCGATCCGGGGAGGATCAGCAGCCGAAAGCCCCAGGTCCCCTCACGCGCAACCGGTTCCAGGACCCCGGCGCCGCGCCAGACGAACGGGATGGCAAAGGCGATTCCGGCCAAGGCATAGGCCCCGGCGACCGTCAGCAGCCAGCGCGCGACGGTTTCGCTCATGTGTATCTCCAGTGATTCTCGCCAACTCGCTGATGCAACAAGTGTAACGTCGTGACGCCGCAACCAGTTCCGAGTTCCGAGTTCCGAGTTCTGGGTTCCGGGTTCAGCGTTCTCAGGCCGAGGATCAGACCTGACTTCCGCGCCTGCCGCCCTTCCCGCCTCTTCCGTCATCGGACCTGGGTGCGACCCAGGGCGGCCGCCCGCTCCCGGGGGCGGGCTATCAGCGGCTCGAAGCGCGGATCGCTACCGGCCCAGAGATCGAGGAAGGCCAGGTTAAGGCCTGGCCGATTGCCGGTCCATCGACGAAGCGGTGGGCCGGGGCTGTAATCCATTCCTCATGATTCCTTCCTGCGGGAAGACGATACCCGCAGGAAGGGCTCTCAGTCGGTGGATCCAGTCGGAGGTAGCATGAGCAGGCGCGATGTGCAGCCGATCGGCCGGGAGCGGTTCTTCGGCGACGAGGAGATCATCGTCAGCAAGACGGATCCGAAGGGCATCATCACCTACGCCAATGATGTCTTTGTCCGGGTCTCGGGCTACCCCGAGGCCGAGCTCCTCGGTGCGCCGCACAGCATTGTCCGCCATCCCGACATGCCGCGGTGCGTATTCAAGCACCTGTGGGACACCCTCCATGCCGGCAGGGAGATCTTCGCCTACGTCGTCAACCTCGCCCGAACCGGTGAGCACTACTGGGTGCTGGCGCACGTCACCCCGACGCTCGGCCAGGGCGGCGCGACGATCGGGTATCACTCCTGTCGCCGGGTTCCGAGTCGGCCGGCGGTCGAACAGGTCCGGCCGATCTACCAGCAACTGCTGCAGGAGGAACGCAGACATCCCCGCTCGCCCGAAGGCCTCGCGGCGTCCGGCAAGATGCTCGGGGACATCCTGGCGCGGGCAGGGGTGAGCTACGATGAGTTTGTCTGGTCGCTGGAGGCCCAGCCGGCCCCATGCTAGCCCACGCGCCGGAAACCGAAGCCCGGTCCGCCCAGACCCGGCTGACCGAGGCAGAGCGCCTTGCCTGGTTCATCGAGCTGCAGCAGTCGATCGGCGGGGCCACCCTGCAGCCGGATGAGTTGACCCGCCGGTTCGCTCATTCCCTTGCCGGATTGCTGGGGTCGGAGGATTCGGCCATTCTGCTCGAGGATGGGGCGGCGCTGTTCACCGGTGGCTGCTCGGCGCTCGAGTGTACGCCGGCCGCGCTGGCGACGGGCGATGGGCTGCTCGGCCGGTGCTTCCGGGATGGCCGGGTGCTCCAATCGGACGGAATGGGAAGGGAGACGGATTGCGCCTTCCCCGCGCTGGTGGCGGTGCCGCTCAAGGATGGCGGATCCATCGTAGGGGTCGTCGCGGCGCTGGCGAGACAACCAGCCAGGTTCTCCGACTCGGACATCCAGAGTCTGGTCCTGGCTTGCGGGGTGTTCGCTGCCGCGCTGGCCGGGGCCCGGGCTTCGACGGCGCACTCGGTGCTCCTGAACGAGCGGACCGCCGCCCTGCGCGCGCTGGCCAAGAGCGAGAGCCGCTTCCGTTCGGCCATGGACGCCGCCCGGCTGGGCTTCTGGGATTGGGATCTGGCTGCTGGATGGATCAACTGGCTGGGCCATCACGAGGAGATCTTCGGGGTCGCCCAGTTCGACGGGAGGTACGAGACCTTTCTGGGCGCGGTGCACCCCGAGGACCGGCACCAGGTCGGTGTGGCCCTTACCGCGGCGCTCACTTCCCGCTCGGAGTACTCGCACGTGCACCGGGTGGTGTGGAAGGACGGCACCATCCGCTGGGTGATGGGGCGGGGGCAGTTCCAGTACGACAAGACCGGCACGGCAGTCCGCATGTCGGGAGCGGTGATGGACGTGACCGAGCGCCGGGTGCTGGAGCACCAGCTGCTGCAGGCCCAGAAGATCGAGGCCCTGGGACAGCTCGCCGCCGGGATCGCCCACGAGATCAACACCCCAACCCAGTACGTGGGTGACAACCTTCGGTTCATCTTCGACAGCTTCCTGGAACTGCAGCGGGTCCTCCGGACCCATCGGGCCGTGCTCGACCTGGCCGGAACACTCGAGCTGGGCCCCGCGGTCGAGGCGGCCCGGGCCGAGCTCGCGGCGACCGATCTCGGATTCCTGATCGAGGAGATTCCCCGGGCGGCCTTGCAGGCGCTCGACGGGGTGGAGCGGGTCGCCGGCATCGTGCGGGCGATGAAGGAATTCTCCCACCCGAGTGCCGATGATCCCGTCCCGGTGGACATGAACCACCTGATCGAGAACACCGCCGCGGTCTCGCGGAACGAATGGAAGTACGTGGCCGAGCTGGTGTACCGGCTGGACCCGGAGCTACCGCCCGTGCCCTGTCATCCGGGGGAAATCCAGCAGGTGGTGCTCAACCTGATGGTCAACGCGGCCCACGCCATCGCCGATCTCCCCGGCGGGGAGGGCACCAAGGGTACCATCACCGTGGCCACGCGGCACCGCGACGAGGTGGTCGAGATCTCGGTGAGCGATACCGGCGTGGGCATTCCCGAGGCGGTGCGCCCCAGGATCTTCGAGCCGTTCTTCACCACCAAGGAGGTCGGGCGGGGGACCGGACAGGGACTGGCGATCTCCCGCGACGTGGTGGTCAAGAAGCATCGCGGGTCGCTCACCTTTCGTACCGAGGCGGGCCGGGGCACCACCTTCACGGTCCGTCTCCCGCTGCATGCCTCGGACGCGCTGGGCCCGGAGGCATGATGCGGCAGATCCTGTTCGTGGACGATGAGCCCCGGATTCTCGATGGCCTGAAGCGGATGCTGCGCCCGATGCGGGAGGAGTGGGAGATGCGCTTCGCGCAGGGGGGCGAGGCCGCGCTCACGGAGCTGGCGGGCTGGAGTGCGGACGTGGTGATCACCGACATGCGGATGCCGCTGATGGACGGCGCGACTCTCCTGGAGCAGGTGGCGACCCGGTGGCCAGGCGTCATCCGGATGGTGTTGTCGGGGCAGACGGACGATGACGCGGCCGTGCGGGCGGTGCCGGTGGCCCACCAGTTCCTGATGAAGCCCTGCGACGGGCAGGTGCTGCGTGGCATCATCGAGCGGGCCTGCTCGCTCCGCGACCTGTTGGACAATCCCGGACTGCGCCAGGCGGTGGGCACCATCGACGCGTTACCACCCGCGCCGGCGACCTACGTGGCGCTGGGGCGGGCGCTGCAGGAGCCGGCGGCCAGCGTGGAGGACATCGCCGCCATCATCGAACGGGACGGCGCGCTTACCGCCAAGCTGCTGCAGCTGGTCAATTCCGCCTTCTTCGGGATGCCGCGCGAGGTCACCAGCATCGCCCAGGGCGTGGCGCTGCTGGGCGCCGGCCGGATCCGGTCTCTCACCCTGGCGCACGAGGTCTTCGCCGGCGGGCGTTGGGGGAGTCCCGCCGGACTGTCGCTCGAGGCGGAACAGAATCACTCGGTCGAAGTTGCGGCCCTGGCCCGCCAGCTCGTCGCCCCCGTGACGCAGGCGGACACCGCGCTGGCCGCCGGGCTGCTGCACGACGTCGGCAAGCTGATCCTTGGCGGCCGCCATCCCGGACAGTTCCAGGTGGACCTCGGGCGGAGCCGTGCGGCGGGCCGTCCGCTGCACGAGATCGAGCGGGAACGGAATGGACTGTCCCACGCCGAGGTGGGTGCCTATCTGCTGGGGCTGTGGGGCCTGCCCCATTCGGTGGTCGAGGCGGTGGCGAACCACCACGCGCCGGACCGGATCCCGGAAGCGGGCAGGCAGATCACCGCCGCGGTGCATCTCGCCGACGCCCTGATCCATGAGGGACGGGGCGGCGGCCCGGTGCCGCTCTCGGACGCGGCGGTGACCGCGCTCGGCGGCCCCGGCCGGATGGAAGGGTGGCGCGAGCTTGCCGCCCGGGTGGTTTCGCCGTGAGCCAGCCCATCCGCCCGCGGGTGCTCTGCGTCGACGACGAGCCGCACGTGCTCGACGGGCTGGCCCGCGTGCTGCGCCGCGACTACGAGATCGTCGGAGTCCCCGGCGGGCCCGCGGCGCTGGGGCGGCTGCAGGACGACCGGAACTTCGCGGTGATCGTCTCCGACCTGCGCATGCCCTCGCTGGACGGGATCGCGTTCATCACCGCCGCGGCCCGGATCGCGCCGGACGCCACCCGCATCCTGCTCACCGGCTTCGCCGACGTGCGGTCCGCCATTCGCGCGGTGAACGAGGGGCATGTATTCCGGCTGCTCACCAAGCCCTGTGACCCCGAGGTGCTTCGCGCCGCGTTGGAGCACGCGGTGGAGCAGCACCGGCTGGTCACCGCGGAGCGGGAGCTGCTGGAGCGGACCCTGCACGGCAGTGTCCAGATGCTCATCGACCTGATCGCGATCACCCACCCGGTGGCCTTCGGGCGGGCCAGCCGGGTGCGCCGCATCATGGGAGAGGTCGCGGCGCTGATTGGGCTTCGCGACCGGTGGCAGATGGAAATGGCGGGGATGCTGTCGCAGGTGGGGGTGCTGACGCTCCCGCCCGCCCTCGCCGCGCGGGACGGAGACGGCGCCGAGTTGGAGGCCGAGGAGGAGGCGCTCGTGGCGCGGCTCCCCGAGGTTGCCCTGCGGCTGATCCGCGACATTCCCCGGCTGGACGAGGTCCGCGAGGTGCTGGCCCACATCAACGACCGGTTCGACGGACCCGTGGGCGAGCAGACCGTCGCCGGCGCCCACATTCCCCTGGGGGCAAGGCTGTTGCGCGCGGTGCTCGACTTCGACCGGCTCTGTTCTCAGGGACACTCGGCGTCCGAGGCGGTGGCCCGGCTCCGGGCCCGGATCGGATGGTACGACCCGGATGTGCTCAGCGATCTCGTAGCGGTGGTCGGAGTGCACGGACACCGGGAGGTGCGCGAGCTCCGATTCCAGGAGGTGGAGCTGGGAATGGAGTTCGTGGACGACGTCCGGGCGGGAGACGGTACCCTGCTGGTGGCACGAGGACAGGAGGTGACCCCAAGCCTGCTCGAGCGGATGCAGGACTACTGGAGCGACCTGGAGCTGCCGGGCCCGGTGCGGGTCACCCTTGTAGGGCGCGAGCCATCCCTGAAGGAGTCCCAGGCCCTCAGCGGCTAGCTTGAGGCAGCGCCCGCCGGCCTGAGCCCGCCTTACGCCGCCGGCCCTTCGCTCCTGAGCCGAAGCAGCGTGCCCGATGGATCCAGGGCAACCCACCCCTCGCTGTCCCGCTTCACCGCGTGGCCCGCCGCGGCCATGCCGCGCCCGGCGGCCTCCACCTGCTCCACCCCCGGCACCACCAGCTCCCACTCCAGCAGTCGTGCCTCACCCGGCATCGGACGCTCCGCATCCGGCCCGGCCCAGGTGTTGAGTCCGAGGTGATGATGGTATCCGCCCGCGGCGAGAAACAACGCCCCGGGATAATTCCACACCATCACCTCCAGCCCCAGGGCCACGTGGTAGAATGCCGCCGCCTGGTCCAGGTCGCCCACGTGCAGGTGCATGTGGCCCAGGGCCGTGCCGCCGGGCATGGTGGTCCACGGCTGCCCCCCGCCGGCTCGCACCACTGCCTCGGCGTTGAGGGGCAGCGTGGTCATGGTCAGCTCCCGCCCGTGCCGCCGCCAGTCCTGCCGCGGACGGTCGGCGTACACCTCGATGCCCAGGCCATCGGGGTCGAGCAGGTACAGCGATTCGCTCACCAGGTGATCGGCGGCGCCCGCGGCCACGCCGGTGGCGGTGAGATGGGCGAGGAACCGACCCAATGCGGGACGGTCCGGGAGCAGGATGGCGTAGTGGAACAGCCCGAGGCGGCCGCGGCGGGGGGCCGGCAGCGCACCGGCGTGCTGATTCAGCTCGATCAGGGGGAGCGTTGCGCCTTCCGCTCCGAGCGTCGCCACGGTGGCGCTCTGGGCGAGCACCCGGAAGCCGAGCACCCGCTCGTACCAGGCGAGGGACCGGCTGAGGTCGGCTACCTGCAGCCGGACCGAGCCGACATGGGTCCCCGCCGGCAGCCGGTGCCCCGATGGGGCGATACCGTAGCTGCCGGGCAGGGCTGGCTCGTCGGCAAGGCCGGCGCTGGCAGGGAACTGCACCCGCTGGCTCATCATCTCCTCCGTCCGGGCGATGCTGCCGTCGGGGCAGCACCGCATGATAGCAGCACACCCGCCGCACCGCCGTGACCTGCACCCCGGGCGAGCCGCTCGGGCGGGGGCGGCACCTCACTCGATCGGCGGGGCAGCCAGGGCCGGATGCCGTCGTGGCGGGGAAGGCCGGGCCAACGGGACATTGGCCGCGGGGTGGGGCGCGGGTAGTATGCAGGAGACTGCGGCTCATGCGACGCTGCGTCTTTCCCGGGACGGCACCCGCGATGTCTGTCACTCCGAGCTTCCGTGCCTTTGTGCTCGACCAGCTTGGCCTCGCCATTCCCGGCATCCGGGCGAGGAGCATGTTCGGCGGCGTGGGCATCTACGCCGCCGACGTGTTCTTCGCATTGATCGACGACGACACCGTGTATCTCAAGGTGGACGACTCCACTCGCCCCGACTTCGAGGCCATAGGGATGGGCCCGTTCCTGCCCTTCGGGGAGAACGGGGAAGTGATGCAGTACTACCAGCTGCCGGTGGAGGTGTTGGAGGATTCCGAAACGCTCCGGTCCTGGGCCGAGAAAGCGATCGCCACGGCGGAACGGGCCCGGAAGCGGCGCAGTCGGCGACGCGGAGCATGAGCGGCCGGGCCGACGTTGCGTCCCCGGCTCCGGACGCCATATTGCGCGCAGGAACCTTCCAGCCTGGCCGCCGTGGAACCTGAAACACCCGATCCGCTTGCCCGGGCAGATGCCGGCGATTCCCGGCCAGCCGACGAGCTCTTCACCCTCCTGTACCGCGAGCTGCACTCGCTCGCGGAGCGGCACCTCAGCCACCAGGGCGTGGGCTTTACCCTCGGCGCCACCACGCTGCTGCACGAGGCCTACCTCAGCATCGCCAACCGGGGCGAGCTGCACTTTCCCGACCGCGCCCGATTCCTCGGCTACGCCTCCCGCGCCATGCGCGGCCTGATCGTGGACTACGCCCGCCGGCGGCAGGCGAAGAAGCGGGGCGGGGAGTTCCACATCACCCGCACCGGCGGGCTCGAAGCCCCCGATCCCCGGGCCGGCATTTCCAGCCTGGATGAGCTCAGCGAGGCGCTGGACGAGCTCGGCAGGATCGAGCCGGAGTTGGCCCAGCTGGTGGACCTGCACTTCTTCTGCGGCCTGACCTTCGGAGAGATCGCGGCTCTGCGCGGAGTCTCCGAACGGACCGTCCAGCGGGACTGGCGCACCGCCCGGCTGCTGCTCCACCGTACCCTGGGAGAGCCGGCCGGGTCATGACGCCGGCCGGGCAGCGCTCACCCCGACAGCCCTGTCGGGGTCACCGCCCGCTCCACGATCTCTGACCGGCGGGTCGCCAGCCGGCCGAGCCTCCATGGGGTTTCCGGAGCACACCCGATGCTACCACTGGACAAGAATCGCTGGGGAAGTCTCCGGCCGTTGCTCGAGCAGGCGCTCGAGCTGTCGCCGGAATCCCGCGCCCGGTGGCTGGCGGATCGCCACGCCGAAAATCCTACGCTTGCCGCCGAGCTGGAAGGGCTGCTCGAGCTGGAGCCCGAGCTTGACCGCCAGGGCTTTCTGGTGGAAGCCGGACGTGAGCGGCTGTTCGCGGAGCATCCTTCGCTCGCGGGTCAGCGGCTCGGTCCCTACACCCTCGAGGCTCCCCTGGGTCAGGGCGGCATGGGGAGTGTGTGGCTGGCGCGGCGGACCGACGGGCGGTACGAGGGCGAGGTTGCGATCAAGTTTCTGAACCTGGCGCTGCTCGGCCCGACAGGCGAGGCGAGGTTTCGCCGGGAAGGCACCCTGCTGGCCCGGCTGACCCATCCCAACATCGCGCGGCTGATTGACGCCGGGGTGGCCGACGCCGGGCAACCCTACCTGGTGCTCGAGCGGGTCGACGGCCGGCCGCTGGACCAGTATTGCGAACAGGAGCGGCTGTCGCCGCTGGACCGGGTTCGACTGTTTCAACAGCTGCTGGACGCGGTGGCGCACGCGCACGCCCAGCTCATTGTGCACCGGGACCTGAAGCCGTCCAACATCCTGGTCACCCGGCAGGGCGTGGCCAAGCTGCTCGACTTCGGGATAGCCAAGCTGCTCGATGACGAGCATGACCAGGTCAGCCGTTCCACCATCACCCAATCGGGTATCGGAGCCTTCACGCCCGAGTATGCGGCCCCGGAGCAGGTCCGCGGAGAGCCGGTGTCGGCCGCCACCGACGTGTACGGTCTCGGCGTGCTGCTCTACCGGTTGCTGGCCGGCCGGCACCCGACCAGCGAAGGGTGCCGCACGCCGGCCGATCACATGCGCGCCATCCTTGACACCGAACCCACCCGTCTGAGCGACGCGGTCACCGCCTCCGCCCGGGCCACCGGCTCGGGGACCTCGCCCGAGCGCTTGCGGCGGCTGTACCTGGGTGACCTGGACAACATCCTGGCGCGCGCGCTGCGCAAGAACCCGGCGGAGCGCTACCCGACCGCGGCAGCGCTGGCCGACGACCTGGGTCGGTACCTGCGGGACGAACCGGTCAGCGCCCGAAGGGCCTCCTTCGGGTACCGCGCGGCCAAGTTCGTTCGACGGCATCGTGCGGCGGTGGCGGCCGGAGCCGTCTCCCTGGTGGCGCTGCTGGGCGGCTCCGCCTTTTCGGTCTGGCAGACGATCGAGGCACGGCACCAGCGCGATGAGGCCCGGTTCCAGGCCCGGCGGGCCGACGCGCAGCTCGCCTTCCACAACCTGGTCTTCTCCAGCGTCGGCGACCGGCCCATCACGATGCGGGAGATCCTGGACCGCGGACGGACGATGCTGGAGCAGGAGTACGTAGGGGAAGCGCGATTCAGCGCCGCGATCGCCCAGATGCTGGCACTGCAGTACGGCGAGATGGGGGTGTACGACGTGGCCGAGCAGATGCTGGCCCGGTCCGACTCGCTGGCCCGGCTCTCCAGTGCCGCCGACATCCTGCTGCAGAACCGCTGCCAGAGGGCCATGAATCTCAACAACACCGACCGGGCATCCCAGGCGCACGCGGTGCTCGACAGCCTGGCGCCGATCCTCCCGACCGCCCCGGCCACAGACCGGATCGCCTGTTACCTGATTCAGGCGGAGATCGCGACGGACGACGATCGCCCCGAACGCGCGGTGGAGCTGAGCCGTCAGGTCATCGCGCCGCTGGAGCAGGAGGGTGACACCACCGGGACGACCTTCATCGAGGCCATGAACACGCTGGCCAACGGCCTGGAGAACTCCGGCCACCGGCGGGAGGCGCTGGCGGCGTACCAGCGGATCGCCGCGCTCCTCGACAGGAGCGGTCGGCGGGAGACGCTGACCCGCAACGTCTTGAGCAACAACATCGGGATCGCGCTCTCCAACCTGGGCCAGCTGCTCGACGCCGAGCCGGTGCTGCGCGAGACCGCCGAACAGTTCCGCCGCACCAATCCGGCGGGTGAGGTGCACCCGGCGATCATCGTCAACTATGCCCGCACACTCCTCGCCCTCAACCGGCTGGACTCGGCGGCGGCCTGGTCGCGCCGGCTCACTGCCCAGGCCGCGCGGGACAGCAACGCCGGCATGGAGCAGACGGGGCTGTTCTTTCTGGTCCAGATCGATCTCCTGCGGGGCCGCCAGGCCGAGGCGGCCGCCGATATTGCCCAGTTCAAGGGACTCATGCCGCGGCTCGCCCGCCCGAGGGCGGAGGACACCCTGCAGCTGGACGGCCTGCTCGCCCGGGCGCGGGGGCAGACTCGGGAAGCGCATGACCGGTTCGTCGCCGCTGTCCGGGCCAGCGGCTATTTCGATCACAAGCCCATCTACGAGACCC
>JBGQJV010000104.1:0-14745 GCA_041499215.1 Gemmatimonadota bacterium
CGTCGGGGACCGCGCTAGGGGCGAACCAGAGAGTCCCCAGCGGAAATCTCCCAACGACCCCGTGACCTCATGAAGCCGCGCATCACCGTCATCACCCTCGGGGTGGACGACCTGGAGAGGTCGCTCACGTTCTATCGCGACGGACTCCGTTTGCCGACGCGCGGGATTGTCGGGCGGGAGTTCGAGCACGGGGCCGTGGCATTCTTCGATCTGCAGAGCGGGTTGAAGCTCGCGATCTGGCCACGCCGTGACATCGCCCACGACACGGGTGTCGCTCAGCTCGCCCCAAGCGCAACCGAGTGCACCATTGGCCACAACGTGAACAGCAGCGCGGAGGTCGATGCCGTCATGGCCGAGGCGGAGCGGGCCGGGGCGAGGATCGTGAAGCCGGCCCAGACGACGTTCTGGGGCGGATATGGAGGCTACTTCCAGGATCCCGACGGGCATCTGTGGGAGGTTGTGTGGAATCCCCAATGGGTGACGAGTGACCAGTCAGCGGTGAGCGGTGAACGGTGAACAGTGAACGGGGACTACTGCCCGGCTTGCCGCGGTGATTCGCGGCAACCAGCTTCTCTCCAACGGGCGCGCCCTGAAGCCGCCGAACGGAGCCCTCATGACCCGCGAACAGATTCTCGCGCGCATCCAGGAGATCCAGGCCCTGCTGGATGCCAGACGCGCGGACCCGCTCCAGTCGCACTCCGAGACCCTGGCCATCTCGGCCCCGCTCCTGCGCGAGCTCACCACGCTGCAGGAGCAGCTCCAGAAGCACGAACGGCGCCGCTGATGCCCGCCCGTGCGGCGCGCTGAGCCCATGCCCAGGACCTCGCGCATCCTCGAGACCGCGCTCTATTGCGACGACCTGCCTGCGACCAGCGCGTTCTATCGAGATGTGCTCGGAGCAACTCCGCTGTTCGAGGACGGCCGCCTGGCCGCCCTCGATGCGGGAGGCGGAACGGTCCTGCTGCTCTTCCGCCGGGGTGGGTCCGCCACCGGCGTGCCCCTGCCCTCCGGCTTCATTCCGCCGCATGATGGTGCCGGTCCGGCGCATGTCGCCCTGGCCATTGCGGCCGCGGATCTCCCCGAGTGGGAGCAGCTTCTCGCCGGCCACGGCGTGGCGATAGAGTCCCGGGTGGACTGGCCGCGGGGTGGCCGGAGTCTGTACTTCCGCGATCCTGACGGACACTCAGTGGAGCTGGCCACGCCCGGAGTCTGGTCGGTCTACTGACCCCTGCAGGGGCCGCGGTTCAGGCGCGCAGCGGCACACCCAGGGGGTTCAGCCGGCGATCTTGCCCGCACCGGTCCGGAGCAACAACTTCCAGCAGGGGTCCAGACGCCGGCCCGGCCGACGCCTGCTTCCGCCATTCCCGAATCGCAATGGGTGTATTCCGCGCTCAGGCTCCTGACACCAGGAGGCCACCTGCGTGTCCCAGCCTCGAGGCCCTGCGATGCGTATCCGATGTCTCACCGCCCTCATCCTGGCGGCCCCGCTCGCTTCGCTTCACGCCCAGATCGACCCCGCCAAGATCCCGAAGCGTCCGGAGCTGCCCGCGGATCGGGACACCAACAGCGCCAGCGACTACTTCTATTTCGGAGGCTCCGTCCTCAACAAGATGCCGGAGCGTGCGGCGGCCGCGTTCTACTGGGCGTCACGACTGGATCCCACCTGGGCCGACCCGTTCTACGGGCGGTATGTGGCGCTGCTCCTCGCGCAGCCGGAGATGGTCCTCACCGGCTATCTCACGCGCAGGCCGGGCACCCTGCGCGATCCGATCGTCCGCCGGATCGACTCGCTCGCCTACCAGGCGCTGCTCAGGAACCCTTTCGTGGATCGCCGGTTCGACGGGATTCTGCTGGAGGAGTGGCTGTTCCGCGAGACCGGGGGAACCCTGAGGCTGCCGGATCTAGCGGCGTCCAATCCCCGGTTTGCGGGCTGGCTGGCATACGCCAACGGACGGTTTCAGGAATCCACGGTGCTCTACGCCACCGCGCTGGCACGCGGCCGCAAGGACCCGAGCCTCCACCTGCAGCGCGCATTGCCGTTCGTGGCCCTCGGACTCATGGACAGCGCCCGATCGGCGGTTCAGACCGCGCTCACCATGCTGCGGGGTTCGGATACCGGCCAGGCGCTCTACGCCTACGAGTCGTACCCCTTCGCCGAGTACAGCATCGGCATCCTGTATGAGAACGGCAACCAGCCCGACTCCGCACGGGCGGCGTATGAGCGCGCCCTGCTGGACGATCTCACCTTCTACCCGGCTCATCGCAGGCTGGCGCGGATCCGGCTCGCCACGCACGACACCGCGGGTGCGATGGCCGAGTACACCCACGCCACCGCAACGGGGCCGCCGGACGCCGGTGGCCTGTTCGAACTGGCGGTGCTGCTGGCCGCGACGGGCCATACCGACTCCGCGGTGACGCTGCTCAGGCAGACCACCGAGGCCGAGCCCTGGTTCGCCCGGCCACACGCGCTCCTCGGCCTGATCTACGAGCGCAGCGGGTTCCGGCCGGAGGCATCGGACCAGTACCGGTCCTTCCTGCGATTGGCGGCGCGCTCCATGGCGCCGGAGATCCAGGCCGTCTCCCGCCGGCTCGCCCTGCTGTCCGACAGCTCCGCGTCTCCCTGAGCCGCCTGGCTTGTCACGGCGTGGGTTGCGCCGGGCGCCTTCCAGGGCAGAGCCGGTATGACGGCTCCGTTCGCGGGCCCGTCTCACCGTGAAGGCCGCCTTGCATCCGCCTGCAGCGCTCCCCACCTTGTCCGGGTCCACCACCACGCGAACCAAGGCGAGCGCGCATGTCCCTGACGCTGACCAACATTCCCGCGATCATGCGGAGCCACAGCTGTGGCAACGGCGCCAGGCTGATAGACATCTGGTTCGGCCGGACCTCTGCCGTGGCGCCGGCCTCCGGCCCGTCGGACACGGCCACGATTCGGATGGACACGTGGGTGCTCACCTTTCCCCGCGCCAAGGTGGTTTACGACCAGCTGATCACCGACCGGATCTGGGCCAATCTCGCCGGCCAGCGGGAAGTGGGAGCCATGCTCGAACGCAAAGAGCCTGCTCAGCGCGGGTCGCACCTTCGGCAACCTGTCGCTGCCGGCCGGTGCCGACTAGGGCCCCGGTCGTTGCGAGATGACCAAGCCGTTCCTGACGGCACGATGGGAACACCTGGTGTTCCTCAACTATCACTGCCCCGCCAGGCTGCTCGATCCGCTCGTGCCCGAGGGTACCAGCCTGGACGCGTGGCAGGGACAGGTGCTCGTCAGCCTGGTCGGGTTTCTGTTTCGCGACACCCGGATCCGGGGCATCGCCGTGCCCTGCCACCGCACGTTCGAGGAAGTGAATCTCCGGTTCTACGTGCGCCGCCGGACCCCGGCGGGCGAAGTGCGCAGAGCGGTGGTCTTCATCCGCGAGCTGGTACCGCGACGGGCCATCGCGGCGGTCGCCCGTCGGTTCTACAACGAGCCATACATCGCCCTGCCGATGAGCAACGCCACCGACGTCGAGCCGCCGGCCGGAGGGCTGATCGCGTACTTCTGGTTTCACCAGGGCCAGCGATACTCCCTTACCGCCACCGTGCGGGGACCACCCTCCCCGACTCCGCCCGACTCCCAGGCAACATTCATTACCGAGCACTACTGGGGCTACACCCGCCAGCGGGATGGGCGCACCCTCGAGTACCGCGTCGACCACCCGGGATGGGCGCTTTGGACCCCGGCGAGCTGGTGTCTGGACGGCCCGATGGAGTCGCTGTACGGACGAGAGTTCGCGGAAGTGCTGGCGGGTCCACCGGCCTCGGCATTCGTCGCGGAGGGGTCGGCGGTGAGCGTGTTTGCGGGAGTGAGGCTCTCCTGACCGTTCGTATTCCGGTGCTCATCTTCCTGCTCATCACGGCCCCCGCTGCGCTCGCAGGGCAGCAGTCGCCGAGCCCGTCGTGCGGACTCATCGGGACCTGGCGGTTCGTCGAGATCGTGGACTGGGACTCGGCCGGGCACCGGCTGCTGTACTACGGCCCCCACCCCGGTGGCTACCTCATCTACACTCCGACAGGGTAGGTCTCGGTTCACATTACCAGCGGCACGCGGAGCCCCGCGGAAACATCCCGGGGACCGCAGGCGAGCTATTTCGGGACGTTCACCACCGACCCGGGGTGTCGCATCGTCACCCACCAGGTGGAAGGAGGGACGGTACCCGAGTATACCGGGACCGCCCAGCCCCGCCCCTTCAGACTCTCCGGCGACAGCCTGATTCTGGGCGACGACCGCACCTGGCGCCGGGTCCTCATTCGGGTCCGCCCGGCCCCGCCTGCCTCGCCCTAGGCGGAACAGCTCCTCGTGGCCGGCAGCGGCAGCCTTGCCTCCGCGCGTCCCGGGCCGCACCTTGGGCCGGGTCCACAGCCGAGAACCAATGCATCCTACGCTTGCGGGATGGGAGCGGTGGGATTTCCGGGAAGCCAACCGGCATCTCGCCGCTCTCGGAGACCTTCCGGGTATCACCGAAGAGGACCTGCTCGAGGCCCTCACACTTGCTCCTGCCATCAAGCAGCGATTCACGGAAAGCTCGCACGTGGAGCAGCGGGGACAGCGGATCTCCTGGTGCCACTACGAGACTCTGCTGTGGACGCTGGGCGAGACCTTCCGCCGACAGCTCAAACGCCACCGTTCCTTCCGCCGCCGGCCAGCGCTCTTCACACCGATCACCGCCATCTGTGAGGATCGAGGCTACGGGAAGGGCCGGGAGAGCTTCACTCTGCTCCTGGGTCAGTATGGCGGGCCGGCGACGGCCCCGGTGCTGCTCAGGCTGTTAGACGATCCCGAAGTCCACGGGCATGCGTTGTACGCGCTCCGCCTGCTGGGCGATCCCGCCGGCATTCCAGTGGCGCACTCCCTTCTGACCTCGCCGCGTAGCTGGGTCAGAGGGGAGGCCAGGAAGTACCTGGCCAAGGTTGCAAGCCGCCCCGGGGAATGACGGCTCCCACCTCCGGAACAAGGCCGACTCTCCCGTCTCCCTCGGGGCCGCTGTTCGCCACCTTCCCCCGGCGACTCAACGCTCTCACCGCGGACGCGCTGATCCTGATGTTCTTCAGCGTCCTGATGATCACCATCGGATCCGCGATCGAGGCCTGGCCTGTGGTCCGCCTGATTGTCGCCGCCTGCTGGTACGGGACCCTCATGTTCTACGAGCCGGCGATGGTGACCTGGTGCGGAGGCACGCTGGGCCACCGGCTGTTCAATCTCCGGGTCGTCGACGACGGGAGCCGAGCCAACCCCGGGTTCCTCAAGGCGGTGGGCCGCTTCTGGGCCAAGGCGCTGCTCGGCGTGCTCTCGTTCCTCACGATGTCCTTCTCCCGCCGCCACCAGGCCCTGCATGACCTGCTGACCCGTTCGACGGTGCAGATCCGGGATCCATCGCAGGCGAAGCCTTACCATTTCGTTCGCGAGGGCGAACCGCTGGTCGGGCGGGAGCCGCCGCAATGACCCACGCTTCACGAGCGGCCTGCTTGCCCGTATCATCTGGACAACCCCAAGCTGACCGACGGCTACGGAGTGGATCATTCGAATCTGTGGCCCAAGGCGATCGCCGGCCAGGAAATAGGTTTCGAGGGATACATCGAGCAGCCCGCCTCCCCCTACGTCTGGTCGTCGTGGTCAGGGATATACGATGAGCGCTGCCCGGCCGATCCGACCTGTGACGCGAGACGGCTCCAGACCGTAAGATCGACACCCATGACGCTGATCGCGTTCAACTACCTTCGCGGACCGGTCAGCTTTTCCTTCGACACCGACATCTCCACTCCCCCAAAGCGGTCAGGCTGCGGTTCGGCCTCATCGGCGGAAATGACGGACACTCTGCCCAGCGGATGTCGACGATCCCCGATGAGCAGTTCGTCATCCAGTTGCCCTGACGCTGGCACGATCGTCCCGGTGTAGCTCAGACGCCCCGCCCCTGTGGCCCGGTCCGGCGCCCATTCGGCAGCCTCACGCGCCCGACCGCCACGGGTAGCCACAAGTGCCCGTCGACATCCCGCCAAGGGCTGCCGGCCATTCGCTGCAAACCTGACGCCCTGCCCTCCGCCAGAGGCCCACCGACGGCCGGCCTTGGTTGGCAACCCCAAGCTGCTACCACTATGTTATTGCCCGACATAGGAGGTCGGCAGAGACCTGGCTCCCGAGTCCGTCCCCAGCATTCATCGTAGGACTTGTGATCGGGTTCCGGATCCCGGGCAGTCCTCGCCGCCAAGCCGGGGCCGCATGCCGGCCTTTCCCTGTAGCTTGGCGCCTGAGTTCCGCGCCGATATTCAGCTTGTCCGGCCCCAAGTGCCGCGTGCTCGGAATCCCGACCCTCGGCACGGCACTTGCACGGCGATGCGCCCGGCTCCAGAGGCCGCACGCGCTTGACCATTAGACTTCGATAAACCAACCCAAAGGGCCATCATGCCCCCCCGCTTGAAACTGATCCTGGAAGATGGCAGCGAGTACGAGGGAGTCTCCTTTGGCGCGGAGCGCACGGTCGTGGGCGAGGTGGTATTCACCACCGGCATGAGCGGCTACGTGGAGACGCTGACCGATCCCTCCTTCCGGGGTCAGATTCTGGTCCTGACCTACCCGCTGGCAGGCAACTACGGGGTACCGGCCCCACGGCCGCGGGGAAGCATCGACGCCCCCTACGAATCCGATCAGATCCAGATCCAGGGGCTGGTGGTGCAGCACGCCATCTCCTGTCCCAGTCATCACGCGGCGATGCGCACCCTGGGCGACTGGCTGGCGAGTGAAAATCTCCCTGCCGTCACCGGCATCGACACCCGCACCTTGACCCGCCGGCTGCGCGAGCACGGTACCATGCGCGGCTGGCTGCTGCCGGCCGATCGGCCGGTGGAAGAGGGGAAGCGAGCGGCCCAGGGCGTGGAGATGCAACGCGAGCTGTTCCGCCTGGTGGCTCCCAAGGAGCCGATCCGGCTCGGTGGCGGAGACGGACCCCACGTCCTGCTGGTCGATGCCGGCGCCAAGGACAATCTCGCCCGCTCCCTGCTCAAGCGGGGCGCGAGAGTCACCCGCGCTCCCTGGCATGCCGATCTGGTGGCGCTCGCCGCCGATGTGGACGGGGTGCTCATCGGGAACGGTCCGGGCGACCCGCAGGACCTGGGTGAGCTGGTGGAGAAGGTCCGCATCCTGTTCAAGCGCCCCACCCTGCCGATCTTCGGTGTCTGCCTGGGCCATCAGATCCTCGGCCTGGCAGCGGGGGGAGAGACCTTCAAGCTGCCGTACGGGCACCGCGGGGTGAACCAGCCGGTGCAGGAGATCGGCACCCGCCGTTGCTTCGTGACCAGCCAGAACCATGGCTACGCCGTCAATGACCGTACCCTGCCCCGCGACTGGGAGCCCTGGTTCGTGAACCTGAACGACGGTACCAACGAAGGCATCCGGGCCCGCTTCCGGCCGGTGTTCAGCATCCAGTTCCATCCGGAGGCATGCCCCGGCCCCCGCGACACCGCATTCCTCTTCGACGAGTTCCTGCACCTGTGCGGCTCGGCGAAGGGAGGGGCCCGATGAACCCGCCGCGTCCGAGCGAAACCCGCCGCCGAGTGATGCTGCTCGGCTCCGGTGCCCTGCAGATCGGCCAGGCCGGCGAGTTCGACTACTCCGGTACCCAGGCCATCAAGGCGCTGCGCGAGGAGGGGTTGTACACGGTACTGGTCAACCCGAACATCGCCACCATCCAGACCAGCGAGGGATTGGCGGACCGGGTGTACTTCGTGGCGATCACCCCGGAAAACGTCGAGCGGATTCTCGAGCAGGAGAGGTGCGAGGGTATCCTGCTGGGCTTTGGCGGACAGACCGCGCTCAACTGCGGCCTGGCGCTGGCGCAGCGCGGAGTGTTCGAGCGGCTCGGAGTCAAGGTGCTGGGCACCCCGATCTCCGCGATCCGGGACACCGAAGACCGGGAGCTGTTCAAGCAGCGGCTGGCGGAGATCAACGTGAAGGTCGCCACCAGCCACGCCTGCGACACCCTGGAGCAGGCCCGCCGGGCAGTGGCCGACCTCGGATTGCCGGTGATGCTGCGCGGAGCATTCGCGCTCGGTGGCCGGGGCAGTGCCGTGGTGACGCAGCAGGCGGAGATCGAGCCGGCGCTGAAGCGCGCCTTCAGCGGCGGCATCCGTCAGGTGCTGGTGGAGGAGTACCTGGGCGGCTGGAAGGAAATCGAGGTCGAGGTGGTGCGCGACGGACAGGACAACTGCATCACCGTCTGCTCCATGGAGAACTTCGATCCCATGGGCATCCACACCGGCGAGTCGATCGTGGTGGCGCCCACCCAGACCCTGAACGACGAAGAGGCTCAGCTGCTGCGCACGCTGGCCATCGACGTGATCCGGCACCTGGGTATCGTCGGCGAGTGCAACATCCAGTACGCGCTCGATCCGAAGAGCACCGACTACCGGGTCATCGAGGTCAACGCCCGGCTGTCCCGCTCCAGCGCCCTGGCCAGCAAGGCCACCGGCTATCCGCTCGCCTACGTGGCGGCGAAGCTGGCCCTCGGGCTCACCCTGCCCGAGATCCCCAACGGCATCACCAAGAAGACCACGGCCTTCTTCGAGCCCGCGCTCGACTACATCGTCTGCAAGTTCCCCCGCTGGGACCTGGGCAAGTTCCGGGGTGTGTCCACCCGGATCGGCAGCGAGATGAAGAGCGTCGGCGAGGTGATGGCGATCGGGCGCTCGTTCCAGGAAGTGATCCAGCGCGCGGTCCGCATGCTGGACATCGGCGCGCTCGGGGTCGACCCCGACTTCTTCACCGGCGACGACGTGCGCGAGGCGCTCAGGGTGCCGACCTCGCTCCGGATCTTCGCCGTCGCGCGGGCCCTGGCCGATGGCATCACCCCGGACGAGATCTATGCCCTGACCGGAATCGACCCCTGGTTCCTGCACGGCATCGCGGACATCCTGAGCGTGCGGCGCGAGATCCGCGCCCAGGGTGGAGCCGCCGGCACCGCCGCCCCCGCACCCAAGTCGGGCGGCAAGGCCGCCGCGACGGTGGGCGCCGCCAAGCCGCTCTCCCCGGAGCTGCTCCTGCGGGCCAAGAAGCTGGGCTTCTCCGACACCGGAATCGGCCGGCTCACCGGCCAGACGGGCGACGCGGTCCGGGCCCTGCGCAAGAGCCATGGCATCTTCCCGCGGCTGGCCCGGATCGACACTCTTGCCGCCGAGTTCCCGGCCGAGACCAACTACCTGTACCCGAGCTACAACGCCACCGAGAACGAGAGCCCGCCGAGCGCCCGGAAGAAGATCATGGTGCTGGGCTCGGGCGCCTACCGCATCGGCTCGAGCGTCGAGTTCGACTGGTGCTGCGTGAGCGCGGTACGCGCCGCGGCCGAACTCGGGTACGAGACGGTCATGCTCAACTACAACCCCGAGACGGTGAGCACCGACTGGGACGAGTGCGACCGCCTGGTGTTCGACGAGGTGAGCTACGAGAGCGTGCTGGACCTGTGGGAGAGCGAGCAGCCCGAGGCCATCATCGTCAGCATGGGCGGCCAGGTGCCGAATAACCTCGCCCTGCGGCTCGCGCGCGCCGGTGTCCGGATCCTCGGCACCAGTGCCGAGAGTATCGACATGGCGGAGGACCGGCGGAAGTTCAGCGGCCTGCTGGACCAACTCGGCATCGACCAGCCGGCCTGGGCCCACCTCAAGGAGCGGGCCGACGCCACCGAGTCGATCGAGAAGCTCGGCGGCTACCCGGTCCTGGTCCGGCCGAGTTACGTGCTCTCCGGCGCGGCGATGAGCGTGGCGCATGATCCCGCCGAGCTCGATCTCATCCTGGAACGGGCTCGCACGATCAACGCCGAGCACCCGGTGGTGGTCACCAAGTTCGAGACCGGTGCCCGCGAGATCGAGGTCGACGCCATCGCCGACCAAGGCAAGATCGTGCTGTGGGCCATCTGCGAGCACGTGGAGGACGCGGGGGTGCACAGCGGCGACGCCACCCTGATGCTGCCGCCCCAGACGGTGCCGCTCCCGGTGATTCATCGCTGCCGGAAGATCGCGGCCCAGCTGGCCGAAGCCCTCGCGATCACCGGCCCGTTCAACGTCCAGCTGCTGTCCCGTCACGGACGGGTGCGAGTCATCGAGTGCAACCTGCGGGCGTCACGCAGCCTGCCGTTCGTCTCCAAGGTCACCGGCACCAACTTCGTGCAGGAAGCGACGCGCCGGATGCTCGGGGTCCGCAAGCCGGTCATCAACCGCGCGCTGGATCTCGATTACGTGGCGGTCAAGGTGCCCCAGTTCAGCTTCCCCCGTCTGGTCGGAGCGGACCCCATCCTCGGTGTCGAGATGGCGAGCACGGGCGAGGTCGGCTGCTTCGGCGATGATGGCGACGAGGCGCTCCTGCAGGGTCTGGCGGCGACCGGCTTCCGCTTCCCCAAGAAGGGGGTCCTGCTCTCCCTGGGCCCGCCGAGCGAGAAGTACTCCTTCCTCGAGGAGGCCCGGGCGCTGTCCCAGGAGCTGGGCCTGGCACTCTTCGCCACGCCCGGTACCGCCGAGGCCTTGCACGCCGAGGGCATCCCATGCACGGCCCTGGCCAAGGCTACCGGCGAAGGCCGCAGCGGCATGGACGTGATCGAAGAAGGCCTGGTGGACCTGGTAATCAACGTGCCGCGATCCTATGACGAGCTGGGCCGTCCCGACGGATACCTCATCCGGCGCCGGGCGGTGGACGCGGATTTGCCCCTGGTCACGGACCTCATGCTGGCGACCGCCCTGGTCACCGCGCTCAGAAACCGGAACGGCTCCGTCCCCGCGGTCCGGGCCTGGGACGAGTATCTCGGGCGGCAGCCGAGACACCTGGAGTAAGGACGGGACGTGCCCACCCCCGAGGTGCACGATACGCTGGAAGGCGCGACTCCCGCCGAGTTGCGCCGCTCGAGCCTGAATCTTCTGTTCATGTTCGTGGTCCTGGCGCTGCTGGTCGTGCCGGTCATCAGGGAGCTTCCCCTGGGGCAGACGACCCGGACCGGGATCCTCGCCTGGCTGCTGGTGGCGCTCTCCTTGTACTGGTTGTACGCCGGCCTCGGGTACCGCACCCTGCTGCTGCTTCAGCTGGTGGTGTTCTCGATCGCGGCGACGCTGCTGGTCACCAAAGCCGGCCTGGTGATCCTGGGCGTCGATCGTCTGAGCATCCTGCGTCGGAGCGCCCGCAGCCTGATTGTGGTTGGGGCGGGGCTGGGAGTACTCAACCTCGCGCGCATGCTCCTGGCGCTGGTTCGCAAAGGCAGGGCCTCCGCCGGCACCTAGCTCCGTACGGTCTGCTCACCGCCTCGCGCCAGGCGAGAGCCATCTTCCGCCCCGGGGCGCTGCCGGCCCGTCACTCTTCCTCATGCGCTACGGTCATACCAATCTCATCGCCCGGGACTGGAAGTCCCTGTCCCGGTTCTATGTCGATGTCTTCGGCTGCGTTCCCCTGCCGCCGGAGCGCGACCTGCGCGGCGATTGGCTGGACCGGGCCACCGGAATCACCGGTGCGCATCTCCGGGGCGTCCATCTGCGGCTGCCGGGCCACGGTCCGCAAGGGCCGACTCTGGAGATCTTCACCTACGACAGCACCGCCCCGGGAGACACGCCCGCGCCGGATCGGGCAGGGTTCGGCCACATCGCCTTTCAGGTCCCCGACGTCCGGGCCGCGGCAGCCGCGGTGCTGGCCCATGGAGGGAGCGGGGTCGGCGAGATCGTCGACGTGAATATCCCCGGGGCGGGACCGCTCACCTGGGCGTACGTGCGCGACCCCGAGGGCAACATCCTCGAGCTGCAGCGCTGGGGCGGAAGCGCCTGATTTCGCGGCCCGACTGCTGCACCAGGCAAGCATGTCCGCACCGAGGGTGGTCGTCTATACCCACTCGGTCAGCGATGGGCATATGTACGTCACCGTGGGGGACCAGACGTTGTCCGGGAGGATCGAGCGCCATACCCTGGTACCAGGCTCATCGCGGAGGAATCCGGGCCGTCTGCCGCCGGTGACCCCGAGTCCCGCCCCAACAGGCCTTGATCTGGCGGATGGCTCCGGATTCCTTACCCTGTCCCCACATCGCGAGGCGTTGGCCATGAATCCCGACGTGGTTCTCACTCTGCTGTTCGTCTCGGTCGCACTCAATGTGGGATTGGGTTACGCGTGGTTCCATGCCGTCCGATCGGCTCGCCGGCACCGAGCCGAGACGCTCGCGGCTCCCGACCAGGATCGCCTCGCGCGGGTGGAGCAGGCACTCGACGCCCTGGCCGCCCAGAATGACCGCCTCGCCGAGGGTCAAGACTTCCTGGGACGCGTGGTGGCGGATCGCCTCAGCCCACCCATCGCGAAAGAGGGACGCCGTCCGGAGCAGATCACTCCGCACTGACCGGCTGGACAGCAGCGTGGCCCTTGCCACCCGGGGCGTGGGACCGCACCTTGGGCAGGACATCGCTGTCCGGCGGACCCATGCCCGTCTCCTTGCACCGACTGTCGTTCCGGCCCTCGCATCGTTCGGCCACGGGGCTCCTGCTGCTACTGCTGGTGGCCGCGAGGGGAGAGGGCTGCAACTTCTCCATCGGCCCCAACGGACTCTGTGCCGCGCTCCGGCTCGACCCCGAGGACAAGGTCATCCGGGTGGGGGAGACCTTCCGGGTTCAAATCAACGCCTCTGGTTGCACCGCGGCCACCGGCTGCCCCTGCGTGGACAGCGCCGCCGCCACGGCCCGGTGGCGCTCCGACGGCCCGGGAACGGCCACCGTCGATTCGATCGGACTGGTGCGGGGGCGCCAGCCCGGCAAGGTGGATATCTACATTGCGCCAGCTCCCGGTGATCATTGGCTGCGTACCCGGGTGCGCGTGACCGTCGTTCCATAGCTCGGGCGGAGGACACCCCGGGCGGTGCGTGCCGCCAGCGAACCTGCCTTCCCGCGGAGTAAGCGGGCATCACTTCCCCGCGTTTCTCCGCTCACCGCCCTCGAGGATCAGGCCATGGTCGGGTTTCTTGCGCTGAGCGGCGCCGGCTGCTGCGCCATCCCTGCCGCCTTCCGTCGGAGGTACCGATGAAGTTCCTCGTGCTATGGCAATTCGAGCTGGCGGCCCTGCGGCCCGAGGTGATTCAGGCGATTGCCCGGATGCCGGAGTACGCCTCCGGGCTCAGGCAGCAGAACAAACTCGTCGCCCGGTACCATATCGTCGGCCGCCACGGCGGCGCCTGGATCTACGACGTGACTTCCAACGAGGAGCTGGAGCGGCTGCTCGCCATGGCCCCGGTGTACAACTTCGCCCGTTATGAAGTGCTGGCCCTGGCCGAGATGGACACCCCCGCCACGGTGCTGCGGCCACCCGAGCCCGGAGGACGAAGCTGAAGGTGGCTCGGCATGGCAGCGGCCGCGTCCGGGTCAGGGACGTTGCCCGATGTCCCGCAGCCGGCCGCGCGCCTCATTGTTGGTGGAATCCCGCCGCAGCGCTTCCCGCCAGGCGGCCGCGGCGCCGGCGGTATCGCCGCGCATGAGGACGATGTTGCCCCGGAAGACGTACATGCCCGACGAATTCGGGAACAGCTCCTCGTTCAGCTTGAGCAGTGAGAGCGCGTCATCCACTCGATTCTCCCGGCCGAGCCGGAACGCCGCCATGTTGAGCGACCCCTCGCCGAAGTCGTACGCGTCCCGCCCGAAGTAGCGATCGCGCAGGCTGCGGTACGCCCGGATCCCTGAATCCGCACCTGCCGCCAGCGTTGTCTCGGCGATCAACGTCCCCAGGGGAACCGGTCGGCTCACTCCGTGGTGACAGGTGCGGCAGGTGACCTCCACCCCCGGCGTCGGGCGCGTCGGAATGGTATCCAGTCTCCGGTTGATCTCCTCCACCATACGCATCATCTGCCTGGCGACCAGCTTGGTTCGCTTCTCGTCCTTGGGGAAATCAAACCGCTCGAGCGGCATTCCCTCCTCGCCCACATGACAGAACTGACATCGCACCCCCAGCGCCCCGGCGAAGTTCCGCATGGCACCCACCACCTGGACCACTGGAGTCGAACGGGGAAAGATCTTGGTGTTCACCAGCGAGTCCGGTGGCCACTTGCCGGACGCCTGCCCGGCGAGCGGGGCGGATATCGCCAGCAGCAGGACGAGAACGCCGAGGATGCGTCGCATTCTGTAACCTGTCTGTTGTGAGAGAGGCGCGGCCGAGCCCTACTACGGAATTCACTGCGATGGAGTTCGGGGCCGAGCATCTTGCCGGTCCCGCTCGCGGGCCGCAACCTTAGCTCACCATGTTCATTGGCCATGCGGCGGTCGCCCTGCTGGGCAAGGCCCGTTCGCCGTCCATCTCCCTCGGCCTGCTGTTCGCGGCCGCCTTCGGCCTCGACCTCCTCTGGCCGGTGTTTCTGCTCCTGGGGGTCGAGCGTGTCAGCATCTCTGCCAACCCGATCGGGTTCAGCACGCTCAGCTTCGACTCCTATCCCTGGAGCCACAGTCTGCTCATGGCCCTGGTTTGGAGCGGCGTGGCCCTCGGACTGGCGCGCTGGCGGGGACTTTCATTCGAGCCGGCCCTGCTGCTGGGCGCCCTGGTGACCAGCCACTGGATCCTCGACTGGGTCAGTCATCTGCCGGATCTTCCGCTCTACCCCGGCGGTTCCACCCCTGGTCGGGCTGGGACTGTGGCGGTCAGTGCCCGGAACCCTGCTGGTCGAGGGAATCCCGTATCTGGGCGCGATCGCCCTCTACTTCGGGGCCACCCGGGCGCGGGACCGGATCGGA
>JBGQJV010000105.1:0-14294 GCA_041499215.1 Gemmatimonadota bacterium
CGAGGCCATCCCGGGCTTCGTCGACTTCACCTCCGGCTACACCCTTTGCCCGGAATGCGAGCGTTGCGAACGCAGCGTCGTCTACCTGACCCCCGACGAGCAGCGCGCCGCCAGGGCGATCGGCATTCGCGTGTACGGCAAGGGCGCGGCAACCCGGATGAACCGCCAGGGATGCCGCTGCCCCTTCTACGGCGGAGCCGACACGGGGTGCCTGCACTACGAGGCCCGTCCACTGATCTGCCATCTCTTCCCGATTGACATCGTGGAGCACGAGGAGGACGGCACCCACTGGTGGGTTCTGTTCGGAGCCTGCGAGGAGGTGGCGCGGGGAAAGCTCCAGGGGCGGGTGGAGGAAGCCCGCCGCCTGGCCGGGGAAGTCGATCGCCGGATGCCGAACCACCTGCGCCGGGCGTTCATGGCCGACGCGGGCGGCGCCCTCTTCGAACCGGTATTCTACCAGCACCCGATCCACTACCTGTTGCCGCTGACGCCGCCGGGAGAGCAATAAGCGATGCGCGCACCGTCATCCCGGGCGAAGCAAGGGATGGCGCCGGCCCCCCAAGCACGACGCCCCGCCGAGCCACGGCGGGGCGCAACAGGCTAACGGGAAACACCGTGTGGCTACTCGGCCGCCTCGTCCGCCAGACGCTGGCCGCGCATGTGGCGCAGCAGGCGGGCAGTCGTCTCACGCAGCGAACCCCGCGGCACCACCTCGTCGACCTGGCCCTTGTCCAGCAGAAACTCGGCCGTCTGAAAGCCCTCCGGCAGGTCCTGCCCGATCGTCTGCTTGATGACTCGCTGTCCGGCAAAGCCGATCACCGCTCCCGGCTCTGCCAGGATCACGTCGCCCTGCATGGCGAAGGAGGCGGACACGCCGCCGGTGGTGGGGTTGGTCAGGATGGAGATGTAAGGGACGGAAAGCTGGTACAGCTGGGCGATGGCGGCGGAGGTCTTGGCCATCTGCATGAGGGAGAACACCCCTTCCTGCATGCGGGCACCGCCGGAGGTGCAGACGATGACCAGCGGGGCACGCTTCTCGGCCGAGCGGCGGGCAAGCCGGGCAATCTTCTCGCCGACGACCGACCCCATCGAGCCACCCATGAACGCAAAATTCATCACGCCCAGATGCAGCGCGCTCCCCTCCAACCGGCCGGTACCCGCGAACATGGCGTCCGACGTTCCGACCTTCTTCTGCGCGGCGGCCAGCCGCTCCGGATAGTGCTCGAAATTGAGCGGGTCGGCCGAGCGCAGACCGGAATACAGCTCCCGCCAGCTGCCTTCATCGGTCAGGAGTTCGACATACTCCTCGGCCGAAAACCGGCGATGGTGCCCGCACTCAGGGCAGACGTTGAGGGCCCGCTCGAACTTGTCCCGGATATCGACGTGCCCGCACGCGTCGCATTTCTCCCATGCGTCCGGCGGAATCTCGAGGCGCTCCCGCACCGACTGGCGGGGTTTCCTCTCTTTTTTGAACCATGCCATGACGGCCATAGGGGGTTCAGGGAGAGAATTGGTTGAGCGGATTCCAGGGTTCTGGCCCGATCACCCAATTTGGCCCAATGGGCGGCCTGGCGCCAGACCCACCAACCTAACCCGTTGTCAGACATCGACATAGCCGCCAAGCCGCGCGTCCCAAGCGGTCCGGAGGCAAATGCCAACCCCGATAGCCGTCGCCAGCAGGAAGGACCCGCCATAGGAGAAGAAGGGCAGCGGAATCCCTGTGATCGGCATGACGTTGACCGTCATCCCGACATTCTCGAAGACGTGGGTAAACAGCAGACCCAGCACCCCGAACACCACCAGGCTAGTGAATGGATCGGTGGCGCGCCGCGCAATGCGGACCAGGATCAGCATCAGGACCAGGAACAGGGTCAGGGCCAACGCTACCCCCACGAAACCCAGCTCCTCTCCCACCACGGCGAAGATGAAGTCGGTGTGCTGCTCCGGGAGGAAGGCCAGTCGCTTCTGGGGCCCCTCCAGGTACCCGTTGCCGAACCACCCCCCCGACCCGATCGCCACCTTGGACTGGATGGCGTGGTAGCCGGCCTTCTGGGGGTCGACCTCGGGGTTCAGGAACGTGAGCAACCGGTTCTGCTGATAGGGGGCCAGGCGCCGCCAGACTGGGAGCGCGATGGCCCCCATGGCGAAGTTGGCCATGAACACCGTCACCCCTTCCCAGAAGTACAGCCGGCCGGCCCACCAGAGGATGGATACCACGGCCATCCACCCAGCCCAGGTCCAGACGTTGAACGCCAATAGAAGGCTCGCGACCGGAGAAGCGAGGATCACCATCAGGATGGGGGAGACCCCCGCCCAGAACAGCATCGCGAACAGGATTCCCACGAAGACCAGGGCGCTCCCCAAGTCCGGCTGGGCCAGCACCAGGAGGGCCGGCACGCCGGCGATCAGGCAGGCAGGGACCAGTTCCCTCATGGTCTCCGGCGATTCCCGCCGGCTCGAGAGATGCCGGGCCAGCATCAGCAGGGTCGCCAGCTTGGCGAACTCGGCCGGCTGACCGATGGCGTGGTTGCCGAGGTACAGCCAGCTCTTGCTGCTGGCGGCGGTTCCGGCCCCCCCGCCGATGACCAGGGTGAGGCAGAGGAGCAGGAGCCCGATGACGTAGACCGGCAGGGCCGCCCACTCCAGCAGCCGGGGGGAGATCCTGAACGCGGCATAGGCCACTACCACCCCGCCCATGATCCACACGATCTGGCGCCGCCAGGCGCCCGCTGCCGCGAAGCTGGGGACATCGGTCTGCCCGGCGGAATAGAGCACCACCAGACCAAACAGGAGGAGGAGGCCGACCACGATCAGAAGCGGCCGGTCCGGACCGAGGCTGCGCGGCATCAGCGGGCCTCCACCCGCGGAGCGGAACTGTCGGCGGGCGCCGGTTCCGGCGGGGCGGGGATGACATCGCCCGGGAGATTCAGGCGCACCGGCACCCGCTTGCCCTCGGTGCTGTCGGGGCCCAGGATGTACCGCCGGATGGCCCGCACCACGTACGGAGCCACTTGGCTCCCGTGCCCGCCGAACTCGAAAATCGCCCCGACAATGAGCTCCGGCTTCTCGGCCGGGGCAAACGCGATGAACCAGCCGTGGTCCTTGCCATGCGGGTTCTGGGCGGTACCGGTCTTGCCCGCGACCTTGAACTCCGCGGCCTTGCTGCGAGCCGCCGTACCTTTCTCCACCACCGCCACCAGCGCGGACCTGAGGCCGTTGAGCTGGTCACGGCTGAGCGCCAGGTCGAACCCCGGCAGCGTGTCCGGCCGCACCAGGTAGGGAATGGGTGCCTTACCCGTCTCCGAAGCCAGCGCGGCGTAGAACCGCACCATGTTGATCAGGGTCTGGGTGTTCTCGCCCTGGCCGATGGCCAGGTTGAGCGAGACGGCGTTGCTCCAGCCACGCGAGCCGTATCGCTCGTCGTAGTAGGTGGTGTTGGGCGGCCAGGTCGGGTTGGCCTCGTTGACCAGATCCACATGGGTGCGGTCCTTGAACCCCATGGTGACCCCGTCCGCCAGCATGTTGGCGAGCTGCACCCGCAGGCCGAGCTGGTAGAAATACACGTCACAGCTCTGGGCCACCGCGGCGAACAGATCCAGCGACCCGTGTCCCTTCTTGTTCCAGCACTTGAAGTAGCGGTTTCCGAACTGCAGCCCCCCGGTGCAGGGCACCGGCATGTGGCTGTGCATGTCGACCAGTCCGCGGCGCAGCGCCATCGCGGCGGTGGCGAGCTTGAACGGCGATCCCGGCGGGTATTTCACCTGCAGGGCACGGTTGAGCAGCGGGAGCGTCGGGTCGCCATTCAGCCGGCGCCACTCGGTCGCCGAGATTCCGCCGATGAAATCGTTGGGATCGTAGGCCGGCGTAGAGTACAGCGCCCGGATCTCGCCGTTCGGGGTCATGGCGACCAGCGCCCCCGACTGTCCCTTGGGCCAAATGCTGTCGACGTAGAACTGCAGGTCGAGATCGATCGTCGTCCGCAGATTCCGGCCGGCGACCGAAGGCAGCGGCGGCGCGGCGCCCTGCTCCCGGACCAGGCGGCCGCGGGCATCGACCTCGATGTAACGCATGCCGCCGGTGCCACGCAGCGTGTCGTCGTATTCCTGCTCCAGCCCCGAACGCCCCACCACCGAGCCGAGCCGAGCCCCCGGGAACCGGGCGGCATCGAGGTCGCCCTGGTTCACCTCCCCGACATACCCCACCAAATGGGCCACCGCCGTGCCACGGGGATAGAGCCGGCGCGGCTCCGACTGCACCACCAGTCCGGGCAGGATGTAACGGTGTTCTTCCAGTTTGGCGACTTGCTCCCGGGTCGCGTTGCCCAGCACCTGAGCCGGCTGGTAACGGGCCTGCAGGTAGCGATTGATCGCCTGCTCCACCTGGGAGGAGTCGAGCGGCACCACCCGCCGGAAGCGTCCCAGCACCTGCCGGAGCGAGTCGATCGACTGCGCTAAGAGCGCCACCGAGAAGCCCGGGACCGTCTCGGCGATCACCTTGCCGTTGCGGTCGTAGACGGTGCCACGGGCGGGCTGCAACGGGACCGGACGGAGCCGGTTGTTCTCCGCCCGCAGACGATACCGGTCGAATTGCAGGATCTGAGTGCGGAAGAACGCCCCGGCGAGCACCAGGTAGGCGATCGCCAGGATCCAGCGGGCCTGGCCGGATCGCTCCTGGAGCCGGGTCGGGTGGAACTCCTTCATGCTTCCAGCCGGATATCGAGCCAGCGCTGGAACAGGACCAGCACCAGTGCGGCGGTGATGGCGGTGGTGATCGCCTGCAGCGGTGACCAGACCAGCAGCGCCATGGTGAGTCCACCGGCGCTGGGCCCGCTCGCGATGAGCACGATGGCGTTTCGGATCCATACGCCGATCGCGATCACCAGGCCGTTCACGAACAGGTTGTCGGGGAAGAACACCGCCCGCCCCCACGCGGCGAGGTAGCCGACGACCGTGTGAGCCAGCGCGCCGGCACCGATCCGGGACGGCGCAACCGCATCGCCGGCGAGACCCACCAGGAACCCCGCCAGGGCGGCCGTTCCGGGCCGGCTCCGGATGGCGTACAGCAGCAGGGCCAGCATCAGGAAATCCGGGGCAATGGAGGGCATGCCGAGGCGCGGCCGCACGGCGAAGTGCAGCACCGCCAGCAGCCCCAGCACCGCCCACAGGCGGCTGCGATCCGCCCGGATCTGTATCATGGTGCGCTGTCCGTCACGAAGGCCGGGCCGACGGGAGTGCCCTTGGGGTTACGCAGGATCAGCACCTGGGTCGCTTCCTCGGGATTGGCGGCCGGCCGGACCAGATAGATCCGTTCCCAGCCGGTTTCTTCGGTCGCCTGGCCGAACACCGTGCCGACCGGGATGCCGTTGGGGTACACCCCGCCGAGACCGGAGGTGGTCACCAGGGTGCCGATCGGCACCGAGTCCCTGATGGCGACGCCCTTGAGCTGCAGCAGCTGCTCGCTGCCGGTGAGCTGCAGCGCCGGCCCGATCACACCGAACACCTGCCCCGGCTGGGTAAAGGCGCTGGCGCGGAACTCGGGATGGGCCCAGGTGAACGCCACGCTGCGCTCCGGCTCCACCCAGCGGACCACGCCCAGGAGTCCCTCGGATGAGACCACCGCGTCGAACGGCTGCACCCCCTGTTTCTCACCGGCGGAGAGAATCAGCGTGCGCCCGTCCGTCGGCACCGACTGGTGCAGCACCTCGGCGGGCACATACGAAATGGTAAGCCGCTTGCCGAGGCCGAGCAGGCTTCTGAGCCGCTGGTTTTCGGATCTGAGGGAGGGGAGAAACTGCGCGGCGTAGGCTGCCGAGTCGCGCTCGGCGCGAAGTCGGTCGAAGGCTGCCCGGCTGGTGCGGGACTCCTCGGCCCGCTGTTGCATCCAGAGGAAAGGGCGAAGCACCGACAGCCGGACCATGCTGGTCACCGTATTGCCCCAGTCCGGCCGGACCAGCATCACCACCGAGAGGGCCACGCACACCAGGAAGAGGGCGTTGTCCCTCCGGGAGAGCGAACGGTCCGACCCGGGGGCCATTTACTTGTACAACACGCTCTGGTACTTCTCGTAATCGTCGAGGATCCGCCCTGCTCCGCGCACTACGCAGGTCAGCGGGTCCTCGTCCACATGGATCGGCAGCCCGGTCTCCTGGGCCAGCAGGATGTCGAGGCCTCGGATCAGCGCCCCGCCGCCGGTCATGACGATCCCCCGGTCGACGATGTCGCTCGCCAGCTCGGGCGGAGTGATTTCCAGCGCCCGGCGCACGGCATCGACGATCTGCTGAATCGGCTCCTGCACCGCCTCACGGATCTCGCTCGAGTGCACCCGCACCGTCTTGGGAATACCGGAGACCAGGTCGCGGCCCTTCACCTCCATCTCCCGCTCGTCGCCCGTCGGGGCGGCCGAGCCGATCTTGATCTTGATCGCCTCCGCTGTCGGCTCGCCCACCAGCAGGTTGTAGTTCTTGCGCATGAACTGGACGATGGCCTGGTCCAGCTCGTCGCCTCCGACCCGAATCGAGGTGTCGGACACGATGCCCGAGAGCGCGATCACCGCGATTTCGGTAGTGCCGCCACCGATGTCGATCACCATGTTGCCGGTGGGTGTCTCTACCGGCAGGCCTACACCGATGGCGGCGGCCATCGGCTCCGCCACCATGTCCACCTGCTTGGCGCCGGCGGTCTCCGCCGAGTCGCGCACGGCGCGACGCTCCACCTCGGTGATGCCTGACGGGACGCAGACGATCACCTTGGGCCGCACTCGGAAGACGTGCTTGTCGATGATGGTCTTGAGAAAGTAGCGTAGCATCTTCTCGGTGACGTCGAAGTCTGCGATCACCCCGTCCTTGAGCGGTCGTACCGCGAGAATGCCGTCGGGGGTGCGGCCCAGCATCCGCTTGGCTTCGAGACCGATGCCCTTGATCTTCCCCGAGGCCTTCTCGATCGCCACCACTGATGGCTCGTTCAGCACAATGCCTTCACCCTTCACGTAAATAAGGGTGTTGGCCGTGCCAAGGTCCACCGCGATTTCATTCGCGGGGAGAAACGACCCGAGTTTTAGCGACGGGAACTTCATTTACGAGGCCAGGGAGATCGAATTGGGGCAAAAGCTAAGGGGGCCGGTAAGATGGGACAAGACGCGAACTTAGGGCGGGAAGGCGGGAACGGCGGGAAGGGCGGGAAGCTGGCCGAGTCGGTGACTCAGATCACCGGGTTCGCCGGCGGAAAGGGCGGAAAACGGCGGGAGTGGCGGAGGGGGCGTCGGGGCAGTTTTCCCGCCCGCCTTCCCGCCCTTCCCGTTACCGGCCGGTGCTCCCGAATCCGCCCTCCCCCCGCCCGGTAGGAGGGAGCTCGGGCACCTCCCGCCAGGACGCCTGCTCCACCCGGGCAAACACCAGTTGCCCGATCCGCATCCCCCGGGTCACCGTGAACGGCTCGCCGCCCAGGTTGACCAGCGCAATCATCAGCTCGCCGCGGTAGTCCGAGTCGATCGTGGCCGGGGAATTGGGCAGGGTAATCCCGTGCCTGAGGGCGAGGCCCGACCGGGGCCGGATCTGGCACTCGAACCCTGCGGGTACCGCGATGGCAAACCCGGTGCGAAAGAGCCGCCGCTCCAGGGGAGCCAGGACTGCCTCATCGGCGCTGGCCACGTCGTAGCCGGCCGACCCGGGCGTGGCCAGAGTCGGCACCGAAAGGCCGGCACCGTGGGGGAGGCGGGTAAATTGGAGATCAAGCATCGCTAGGTGCGGCCGCAGGCGGAACGCCGGGATGGCGGGAAGGCGGGAAGGCGGGAGCCAGCAGGCGGTTTCCCGCCTGTCCGCCCTCCCGCCATCCCGCCGCTCTCAGAGAACGCCCTCGACTTGCACCAGGGGCAGGTTGAAGGCCTCGGCCACGCCGGGATAGACCACCTTCCCCTCCACCACGTTGAGACCGAGCCTGAGGGCGGCGTCGTCCTTGGCGGCTTTCTTCCAGCCATCCCGGGCCAGGCGGAGGCCGTATGACAGCGTGGCGTTCGTGAGAGCAAGGGTGGAGGTCCGGGGCACGCCACCGGGCATGTTGGCGACGGCGTAGTGCAGGATCCCATCCACGAAGTAGGTAGGATTCTCGTGAGTGGTCGGCTTAATCGTCTCCACACAGCCCCCCTGGTCCACCGCTACGTCGACGATCACCGAGCCGGGCTTCATCACCTTGAGGTCCTCCCGCTTGACCAGGTGGGGTGCCTTGGCTCCCGGCAGCAGCACCGCGCCGACTACCAGATCGGCCCGCCTGATCGCGTCGAGAATGTTGTGCCGGTTGGAGTAGAGGGTGGTGACGTTGGCCGGGAGCACGTCGTCCAGGTAGCGGAGCCGCTCGAGCGAGATATCCAGGATGGTCACCCTCGCGCCGAGGCCCGCGGCCATCTTAGCGGCGTTGATGCCCACCACCCCCCCACCGATGATCACCACCTCGGCCGGGGTCACGCCCGGAACCCCGCCCAGCAGGATTCCACTCCCGCCGAACACCTTCTCCAGGTACTTGGCACCTTCCTGCACCGCCATCCGTCCGGCGACCTCCGACATCGGGGTGAGCAGCGGCAGCTCGCCGTGGGGCAACTGGACCGTCTCATAGGCGACCGCTATCGCCTTGGAGGCGATGACCGCTCGAGTCAGGTCCTCCGCGGCGGCGAAATGGAAGTAGGTATAGATCACCTGCCCTGCCCGCATCCGCGGCCACTCTACCGCGATCGGCTCCTTCACCTTCATGATCATGTCGGCCTTGGTCCAGACCACATCCGCGGTCGGGAGGATCTTGGCCCCGGCCGCGACATACGCCTGGTCCGGAAAGCCGCTCCCGAGCCCGGCGCCCTGTTCCAGGAACACCTCGTGGCCGCGGGTCACGAACGCTTCCGCGCCCGCCGGCACCAGGGCGACACGATTCTCGTTGGTCTTGATTTCCTTCGGCACGCCGATAATCATGGCCGCAACCTTGTAGAGAAGGGCTGGTTTGGTCGTTACGTGAGACGTGAGACGTAAGCGGTGAGACGGATGTCACTCCTGGACCGCCGACAGGTTCCCTCCCTCACCGGGGGGGGGTCCTGCCTGCGCCTCTGCTCTCGCGTCTCGCGTCTCACGCCTCACGCCTCACGCCTCACGTCTTACGTCTTACGCCTCACGCCTCACGCCTCAGGTCCTAGTCTGATCACCGTCTGCCGTTCCGGTGCGAAGAACTCCGCCGCGATTGCCACAACTTCCTCACGCGTGACCCCGTCGATCTCGGCAAGAATGGTGTCCAGCGGCCGGTACGGCTGGCCGTGCAGTGCGAACGAGGCCAGCCGGTTCATCCGGCTCACGGGGCTTTCCAGCGAGAGCAGCACCTGGCCGCGGAACTGCTGCCGGCCCGCCACCAGCTCATCCTCCGACAGCGCCTCGCGGGCCAGCAGGGCGTACTCGGCTCGGATTGCTTCCGCCGCCTGGTCGGCGGTGGCGGGCTGGGTGCCGACATACACTCCAGCCACCCCAGCCGACTGCAGGAACTGCTGGTAGGCATAGATACCGTAGGCCAGCCCCAGCTCCTCGCGCACCCGCTGGAACAGCCGGCTGGACATCCCGCCGCCAAAGACGTTGGTGATGATCGACAGCGCGAAGCGCCGCTTGTCCCGGTAGGGGAAGGTGTCGGACCCGAAGACCAGGTGGACCTGGGCGGTGTCCCGCCCCACCCGGTGCTCCTGGCCCCGCTCGGCGGGCTTGGGTGCCACCGCGGGGCGGGGCGGCTCGGTGGTATCGCCCGCGAACCATCCCTCCCGTTCCAGCAGGGCCAGCACCTGATCGTGGTCCACCCGGCCCGCCACCGCGAACACCGAGTTGCCGGGATAGTATCCCGCGCCGTGCACCGTCTGGAGATCGTTGGCCGAGAGCTGGCGGACGGTCTCGGGCGTGCCGAGAATCGAGTAGCCGTAGGGATGGTCGGGCCACAGCCGGTCGTGGAACAGCTCATACACCAGGTCGTCGGGAGTGTCCTCGACGGTGGCGATCTCCTCCAGGACGACGTTCCGCTCGAGCGCGAGATCCTCCTCGCGCAGCAGCGGGTGGCGGGTCAGGTCGGTGAGGACGTCCAGCGCCCGGGGGAGATCCTCGTCGAGGACATGGGCCTGGTAATTGGTGTGATCGCGGCTGGTGTACGCGTCCAGGGAGCCACCCCGGACCTCGAGCTCCAGGGCCAGCTGCCGGGCTGTACGCCGCTCCGTGCCCTTGAAGACCATGTGCTCGAGCAGATGGGAGACCCCCATCTTGCTGCGGGCCTCATGGGCGCTGGCGGTCCGGACCCACACCCCGGCGGCGATCGATCGCACACCGGGGAGGACCTCGGTCAGGACGGTAAGGCCGTTGGGCAGGACGGTCTGGTGGAGCCCCTGGTCGAGCTTGATCGTCTCCACGGGAATCGCCGTCTCACTCCTTCGGGATCAGCGCCTTCCGGGACAGCTTCATCCGGCCCTTCTCGTCCACCTCAAGCAGCTTGACCTTCACCACGTCGCCCTTCTTGACCACATCCTCGGTCTTCTCGGTGCGGCCGTGCTGCAGCTCGCTGATGTGGAGCAGGCCCTCGACTCCGGGCATGATCTCGATGAAGGCGCCGAACGCCGTGGTGCTCTTCACCGGCCCTTCGTACACCTTCCCGACCTCGGGCTCGGCCACCATGGACTGGATCATCTGGCGGGCCTTCTCGCCCGCTTCACCACCCACCGCGGCAATGGTCACCAGACCGCTGTCCTCGATGCTGATCTTGGCGCCGGTCGCGTCCTGGATGCCCCGGATGGTCTTGCCCTTGGGGCCGATGATGTCGCCGATCTTGTCCGGCTTGACCATGAGGGTGATGATCCGCGGCGCGTGGGGCGACAGTTCCGCCCGGTGCCGCGGCAGCGCCTTCTCCATCTCCTTGAGGATATGCAGCCGTCCCTTGCGGGCCCGCTCCAGCGCGTCTTCCATGATCTTGAGGTCCAGCCCCTCGATCTTGATGTCCATCTGGATCGAGGTGATCCCGCTGGTGGTGCCGGCCACCTTGAAGTCCATGTCGCCGAGGGCGTCCTCGGAGCCGAGGATGTCGGTCAGGACCGCGATCTTCTTCCCTTCCTTGATGAGGCCCATCGCCACGCCGGCGCAGGGCGCCTTCATCGGCACGCCGGCGTCCATCAGGGCCAGCGAGGAGCCGCACACGGTGGCCATCGAGGAGGAGCCGTTCGACTCCAGGACCTCGGAGACCACCCGCAGGGTATAGGGAAAGCCCTCATAGTCGGGGAGCAGCGGCTGGATCGCGCGCTCGGCCAGCGCGCCATGCCCGATCTCCCGCCGGCTGGTGCCCCGCATCGGCTTCACCTCGCCGGTCGAGTAGGGTGGGAAGTTGTAGTGCAGCATGAACGACTTGGTCGACTCGCCGGCGGTGTCGATGCTGTCGATCCGCTGCTCATCGTCCTGCGTTCCCAGCGTCACCGCGACCAGCGCCTGGGTCTCGCCCCGCTGGAACAGCGCCGAGCCGTGAGTGCGGGGCAGCAGGCCGGTTTCGATACTGATGGGCCGGATCGTGTCGTGGTCACGCCCGTCTACCCGCTCGCCCTTCTCCAGCACCTGGGCCCGCATCACCCGGTACTCGATGTCCTCCAGCAGTGCACCGATCTGCTTGCCCGCCTCGGGAAACTCCTCCGCCAGGGTTTGCAGCACCTTCTGCACCGCCGCTCTGACGTTGGCGGCACGGGCGTGCTTGTCCTTCGCGTTGATCGCCTTGGCGATCTCCTTCTCGCCCAGCTCGGTGACCCGCTTGAGCAACCCCGGGTCCGGCGCAGTCTTGACCCACTCCAGCTTCTCGACCTTGGTCTTGGCGATCAGCTTCTCGGCGTGGCCCAGCAGCTCGCGGAGGCCCTTCTGGGCCACCTTGAGCGCCTCCAGCACCTCCGCCTCGGAGATCTGCAGGGCACCGCCCTCCACCATGAGGATCGAGTCGGTGCTGCCGCTCACGGTCATGTCGAGCGAGGAGAATTCCAGCTGCTGGAAGGTCGGATTGAGGATCCAGTTGCCCTCGACCCGGCCCACCCGGACCGCGGCGATGGGGCCGTTCCACGGCACCGTGGAGACCGCCAGGGCGATCGACGCCGCCACTACACCGATGACATCCGCGTCGTTTTCCTGGTCGGCGGAGAGCACCGTCACGAACACCTGCACTTCGTTCTTGAATCCTTCCGGGAACAGTGGCCGGATGGACCGGTCGATCACCCGCGAGGCGAGGATCTCCTTGTCGCTCGGCCGGCCCTCACGCTTGAGGAACCCGCCCGGAATCTTGCCCGCGGCGTAGGTCTTCTCGCGATATTCGACGGTGAGGGGGAAGAACGGAAGCGCTGACTGATTGGGGGAGACGGTGATCGCCGCCAGCACGACCGTGTCTCCGAACTGCAGGAAGGCCGATCCGGCGGCCTGCTTGGCGAGACGTCCCGTCTCGAGAATCAACCGCCTGCCGGCGAACTGCGTTTCGATCCGATTTACGGTCACGACCTGTCCCTGTGCCTGTGGCCCCAATAGGTTGAAGGGCGTCCCGGCCCTGGTGGCTGGGACGCCCTGACTCGAGTACGCGGGTTAGTGCCGAAGTCCGAGCTGTTCGAGCAACGCTCGGTACGTGGCCAGGTCGTTTTGCTTGAGGTAGTTGAGCAGCCGGCGGCGGGTGCCGACCATCTTAAGCAGCCCGCGGCGACCGTGGTGGTCTTTCGGGTGGGTCCGGAAGTGGTCCGTGAGCGAGTTGATCCGCTCGGTGAGCAGGGAGATCTGGACCTTGGCGGAGCCGGTATCCGACTCGTGAACCTGCTGCTTGGCGATGACCGCCTGCTTGTCAAAACCCATGCTGCGCGTATCCTCTTGGCACTTGCGTGAGCGGTACCCACGCGGCTCGTATTCGTAAGTAGCTCAACAAAATAACGCGCCCCCTGTTCCTACGGCAACCCCACAAATGGCCACCTCTTCCGATCCTCCCCCCGCCCCGCCCGCGCCCGGGGATCGGTTCGGTCGCTACACCCTGGATCAGCTGCTGGGCCAGGGCGGCTTTGCCTGGGTATACGCCGCTACGCGCGATGACGATAAGTCCTTTGCTGTCAAGGTTTTGAAGCCGCGATACGCGACCGACAAAGCGTTCGAGACCCGGTTTCGCCAGGAGGCCGCGTTCGCCGCCGGCCTGCTCCACCCCAACATCGTGCACATCGAAGAGGTCGCGGACGCGGCGGACGAATCGGCGCCACCCTACTTCGCCATGGACCTCTACCCCGACAGCGTGGCCGAGCGGCTGACCCGGGAACCGACGCTCTCGGAAGGCGAGGTGGTGAACCTGGCGCTCGGCGTCGCCGCGGCGCTGGCCTTCGCGCATGAACAGAATGTGGTCCATCGCGACATCAAGCCGGACAACATCCTGCTCGCGGCCGACCAGCGGCCGGTGCTGACCGACTTCGGCATCGCCAGGGCGGTGAGCGGGTATGTTGCCGCCACGGGTTACACCATGACCATCGGGACGCCCGCGTTCATCTCGCCCGAGCAGGCCCAGGGACGCGCGGTGGATGGCCGATCCGACCTTTACTCCCTGGGCATCACCTTGTACCGGAGCCTCACCGGCGAGGTCCCCTTCAAGTCCCGCGACTGGTTCGAGCTGGCCCGCATGCACGTGGAGGATCGACCCGAGCCGCTTCGGAGCAGGCGACCCGAGGTCTCCCGCCGGGTGGAGCGGATCGTGCTTCGGCTGCTCGCCAAACACCCCGACGATCGCTATCCCACTGCCCAGGCACTGCTGGAGGACCTGGAGGACGTGGCCACCCGCACCCGCCCGACGGACGACATTCCGATCCCGGAGGCGTACCAACGGGACTCGAAGGCGAGTGAGAAGGAGGCGGAGAAGAAGAGCTGGTGGAAGGTCTGGTGAGCGGGAGGGGCGGGAGAGGCGGGCGGGCGGAGCGTGTCATTCCGAGGAGCGAAGCGACGAGGAATCCCTATGGGTGCGAGCCCAAAGGGATCCCTCGCTGCGCTCGGGATGACACACGCGGGCCCGCGGAGGGACCAGCTCGGCCCGCGCTCAAGTCACACCTTCTTCGCCCGCTACTTCCTGAGCGTACTCTCCGCCGGAGCCACCAGGTTTGTCAGCCGCTGATCCAGGGTGTAGAGCTCCCCGCCGTCTCCGATTCTCAGCACAAACACCGACGGGAGAGAGTCGAGCGACAACACCGCCCGGGGCTGTCCGGCCGCGCCGAACAGGGTCACCTTGCGCTCGGCTGGTGCGAACTTGGCAGAATCGGCCTGGGAG
>JBGQJV010000106.1:0-14022 GCA_041499215.1 Gemmatimonadota bacterium
CGACAAAGGCCAGCGTGGCGTAGAACTGGAAATCGGCGTTGGACTTCTTCTGAAACCCGTGGCCTTCGTCGAGGCCCAGAAGATACCAGACCGGTGTCCCCTGCTTCCGCACCATGGCGGTGATCTGTTCCGCCTCGCTCCGGGGAACGCGCGGGTCGTTGGCCCCCTGGACGACGAACAGCGGCCGGGTGATGGCCGAGGCGTTGTTGAGTGGGGCGGTGCGTTCCATGAACGCGCGGACCGCGGGGTCCCGCTCATCACCGTATTCGACCCGCCGCAGGTCCCGCCGGTAGGAGGAGGTGTTCTCCAGGAAGGTCGCCAGGTTGGAAATCCCCACCACGTCCACTGCGCAGCAGATCCGGTCGGCGTAACGGTAAGCCGTCACCAGGGTCATATGGCCGCCGTAGCTGCCGCCCATCACCATGACATGCTCCTTGTCCAGCTCCGGCCGGCCGCCGATCCAGTCGAACAGCGCGCCGATGTCGCCGTAGGCCTGCTCCCGTTTGGCGCCGTTGTCACTCGCCAGGTAGCTCTTGCCGTACCCGGTGGAGCCCCGGATGTTCGGCAGGATGAGCGCGACGCCCAGCTCGTTCAGCAGGTAGTTCCAGCGACCGAGAAAATCCGGCCGGGACTGGCCCTCGGGGCCGCCATGGATGCCGATCACCACCGGCCTCGGTCCGCTGAATCGGGCCGAGGGGCGATACAGGAAGCCGCTCAGCAACAGGCCGTCGGGTGCCTGCCAATGGATCAGCTCCGGTTCCGGCAGAGCGCCGAAGTCGAGACCGCCCGTCTCGCTCTCCGTCCAGCGGGCCAGACGGCCGGTAGTCACATCGAGCGACCATACATCGGCGGGAGCCCTGGAGGACGACTGAGTGAACCCCAGTTCGTGACTCCCCTTCCGCCATGCCAGTCCGCCGACCAGACCGCTGGGCACCGCCGGTAACCGCTGCTCTTTGCCGGTGACCGTGACCAGGACGTGCAGCCGGCCGAATCCGTTCTCGTTCGTCACGAACGCCAGGAGCGTGCCGTCGTCCGACAGGGCGAATTCGTCCACGTCCCATGGGATCGACCCGCTCAGCACCTGCAGCTTGCGGGTGGCGATATCCATGTATGCCAGGCGGGTGAATTCGTCGCCCCGGTCGGTGGTGAGGTAGATGCCCCGTCCACTCCGCGCGAACGCTCCCGCCGGATAACTCACGGCCTGTCCGGAGTCGGCAGCCGTGAGCATGGTCAGTTTGCCGGTCGACGGGTCCGCCAGCCACAGTTCGCTCTGATTGGCCGAAATCGCGTGGCCGAGCAGCAGCGTCCCACCATCCGGCGACCAGTCGAGCGTGAACCAGCCGGTCCCGTTCAGCTGGACCGTCATCCGGTCGCTCGCCGGATTGAGCGGGTCGATCACCCAGACGTCACTCTCGGTGCCGTTCCGCCGGGTGGACTCGTACGCCAGGGCCGTGCCCTGCCGGTTCCACACACCGCCGGTGTTGCGCGACTTCCCGTCGGTCAGCAGCGTGATGTTGCCGTCGCCCAGGTCATAGCGGTACAGCTGGTAGAACTCATCGCCTCCCTGGTCCCTCCGGAACACCAGGTAACGGCCCGTCACCGGCTGATATCGGCCGGCTACGATCGGTTCCCGCTGGAAGGTCAGCTGTCGCCGGTCGCCGCCGGGCGCGGTGACCCGGTGCAGCTGGGGCACATCGCCGAAACGCGTCGCGATGAGCATCTCCCGCCGCAGCGGATGCCAGTCGAGCAGCCGGGCCTGCCGGTACTGGGTGTATCGGCCCGCCTGGTCGGCCAGATCGCGGGGAATCACCGGCAGGCTCTCGGCCACCACCGTCGCGGGTGGCTGGTACGCCTCCTGGGCGGCGGCGGCGATGGGCGGCATGGTACCCAGCAGAACCAGGGTCAGGCGGTACATCGGGCTTGGCCTCACGGGTGAAGAGACAGGCCATATCTTTAGGCTTGGGTGGTGGGTGCGCAAGAGCGTGAGGAGTGAGAAGAAGTGAGGAGTGAGAAGTTAGAAGTGAGAAGTGAGAAGGTCAGTGCGGCAGTCCCACCCATGAGGGGATCATGCAAGGACAGAAAGTCCAAGGGGCCTTGGGGTCGATCCTGGCGGGCACGCTGATGTTTCCATGGGCAACGCTCCTGGTGAGCATGCTCCTTCTCACTTCTCACTTCTCACTGGTTAGGGCTCAGCAGGCTCCGCCCATCCGCCAGGCCTTCCCCATGCCGCCGGAGTATCGCGACATCCAGGTGCGGGCCCAGGAGACCCAGCGCAATCTGTTGCTCTCGATGGTCGACTCGATGCCCGAGCGACTCTACCGGCTGGCTGCCGCACCGGGCCAGCGCGATTTCGCCCAGCAGATCCACCACGCCGCGAACGCCAATCTGTACATCGTCTCTCACTACATCCTGGGGTGGGACAGTCTCGCCTTCAGGCCCGACACCGCCGTGATCTTCAACTCCCGCGAAGGCCTGCGTGCCTTCGTGAGCCGGGCCTACGAGTTCAGCCTGAGCACCCTGCGGGAGCAGGCCGAGGGAGACCGCCAGACCACCGTCTGGTATTTCGGGCAGAAGATGCCCAAGTGGATGATCTGGGACGAGCTCAACCAGCACACTATCTGGACCGCAGGCCAGATCGTGGCCAACTTCCGCGCCCAGGGAATGCCACCGCCACCATTCCTCTACTTCTGATGCCGGTCTCCCGTTACTTCGCCACCATTGCGGCGCTGTCTGCGCTGATCTCGGTCGCCGCCGGAGCGTTCGGCGCCCACGCCCTACGGGCCCGGCTCGAGCCCGACCTGCTCGCGGTGTTCGAGACCGGCGCCCGCTACCAGATGTACCATGCCCTCGGCCTGTTCGTGGCCGCCTGGCTGCTGAGCCAAGGCCCCTCCCCCTGGGGAGAGCGCGCCGGCTGGGCCTTCATCGCCGGCACCCTGCTCTTCTCCGGCAGCCTCTACGCCCTGGCGCTCACCGGCATTCGGTCGCTCGGCGCCATCACACCGTTCGGCGGCGTAGCCTTCCTCGCGGGTTGGCTCATGCTGGCCGTGGCGGCACGGCCCCGCTGATCCAATGCACCCGGCCGCCGTCCGCTACCGCGAGGAGCTGGAGCGCCTCGATCGCTGGTTCGAGGACACGGCGAGGCGCCACCCCGGCGTGATCCCCTGCCGCGCCGGGTGCTCAGCCTGCTGCCACGGCCCCTTCGACATTTCCGCCGCCGATACGCTGCTATTACGCGAAGGGCTCGCGACGCTCGAGCCCGCGGCGCGCGAGCAGGTGCGGATCCGGGCCGAACAGCTGCTCGCCAGGATGCAGGAGCAGGCCCCCGCCTGGGGACCACCCTGGGACCTCGCCGTGCTGGGCGAGGAGCGGTTCGACGGCATAGTCGAGTCCCTGGCCGACGTCCCCTGCCCGTTGCTCGACGATCAGGGCGCCTGCCGGCTCTACGCCTGGCGTCCGCTGGTCTGCCGGCTCATCGGCCTGCCGATGATGACCGCCGAAGGGGAGCTGCTCGAGAACGCCTGTCCCATCCTGGAGCAATTCCCCGACTACGCTCTGCTGGATCCGCAGCTCTTCGACCTCGGCGCGCTGCAGGATGCCGAGATCCGCTCCAACGAGGAGGCGGCCATCGAGCTGTTCGGGTCCCGAGACCGGGCCGGCTTCGAGACCACCATCGCCGCGGTGATCGCCGCGCTCCCACCCCCCAGCTGAAGGCCGCCGGCCACTCCGATGCCGGCTCACCACCGCCTGCTGCTGCGGACCGTCTTCCTGGTTCTTTCCCCCAGCGTGGCGACGGGCCAGGGATTCGCCGGCCACCGTCTCCAGACCGGGCCGGGAACGGTGCTCATTGTCCCGGACCAGACGACTGGGCTCACCCTGTGGGCCACACGGGCGACCCGGCCCGGCCGTCGTCCCTCGCCCGACTTCGTGGGCTGGTTCGACCCGGACAGTGTCCTTCCCTGGGTGGGACGAACCCGGTTGCTCCTCGCCCAGTCCCCACCGGCCGCTGGCGACGGACTCGAAGCGGCTCCGCTCATCGCGCTGGACCAGGGCCGGGTGACCCTGGTACTGGTGGGCGACAGCACCGACCGTCCCTTCCTGCTCAGCTTCGGGCATCCGAGCGAGCGACAGCGCTGGGTCATCGAGGCCACGGCGGACGAAATCGGCCGGCTGCTGGACACGCTCGCTGCCCTGGCAACCGGGAGTCGTCTGGTGCCGCCGCAGGGGCTCGGGTACGCCAACCCTACCCACCGGGCGGCGACCCCCGATCGAGAACCGGGGAGCGAGCCACCCGACGTGACGGGCAGCGGACCGGGAGAGGTGTGGGCGGCGGCGGAGCTGGATTCCAGCGGAGCGGTGATCGCGCGGACCAGCCGGGTGCTCTGGGCCGAGCCGGCGTCGCTGGCGGGGCGGGTCCTCGCGGTGCTGCCGGGCTACCGGTACCACCGACGGGATGGTGGCCGGCCGGCGCGGCTCCTCATTTATCAGCGGTTCAGGGTGCGGCGGAGCAGTGAGCAGTGAGAAGTGAGAAGTGAGGAGTGAGAAGGCCAACATCACTGGAGGGTGAGCGACAGGCCTGTCATCCCGAGAGCCTGCCCCGAGCGCAGCGAGGGGGCGCGAAGCGACCGAGGGATCTCCGAAGTAGCCACCTCGGAGATCCCTCGCTTCGCTCGGGATGACAGCCGGCGGGTGCTCCTGACCCCCGGTTAATGCCTTCCCCTTCTCCCTGCTTACCTCTCCCTTCTCCCTTCTCCCTTCTCACTTCTCACTTCTCACTTCTTACTCCTCACCTCAGCGGATTGCCCGTCGGCGCGTGGTAATACTGATACAGGAAGATCACCATGAGGCTGAGGACGACGCCGGCAGCCAGAAGAAGCGAGAAGCCGAAGATGCCGGAGAGCAGCTTCCCGTCGCTCTTGAGGTGCATGTAGAACATCGCCACCAGCGCGAACTTGAAGGCCGAGAGCAGCAGCAGCACTTCGACCACCACCGGCTCTAGCATCTGGGCCAGGCCGGCGGGGGCGTGACGGTGCACCACCTCGTAGGCGGCAACCTCGAGCGCCGTCAGGACGAACAGGGTGATGGCGATCTTGGTGTAGGTCTGCCAGGTCGGGTGCGCGTGCTCGTGCACCTCGTCTGCGGTAGACGCGTGGGCGGAGGCGTTCATGACGGACGGCTCAGCGGATAAGGTAGACGACGGGGAAGATCACGATCCAGACCACGTCCACGAAGTGCCAGTACAGCGCGGCGATCTCCAGGTTCAGCGCCTTCTCCGGCGGCAGCTTGCCGCGCAGGGCCACCACCAGCACCGTGATCAGCCAGATCAGGCCCAGGGTCACGTGGGTGCCGTGGAATCCGGTCAGGGTGAAGAAGGTGGAGGAGAACAGGTTGGTGGTGTACCCCATCCCCCGATGGACGAAGTGGGTGAACTCGTAAATCTGCATCCCCACGAAGAACATGCCGCAGAAGATCGTGGCCATCAGCCAGCCGACCAGCGCCTTGCGGTTGCCGCGCTGGGCCCCGCTGAGCGCCAGCACGATGAAGAACGAGCTGAACAGGAGCAGCGACGTCCCGAAGGTCACCAGCGGGATCTCCAGCATCTGCTCCTGCGGCGCGCCGTTCAACATCCACTCGGCGTGCGGCTTCGGCCCGATGATGTCCCGGCCCTTGTAGACCACGTAGGTTCCGATCAGCGAGGCGAAGAACATGCATTCGGACCCGATGAAGGTCCAAATCGCCAGCTTCCGGCTGTCGATGCCGGTGGCGGTGTAATGATGTTCGTCGCTGTGAGCGTGTGCGATGTCGGCCACGCGTGTCTCCATGTTGCAAGTCTGGTGCTGACCCCTCAATGCCATCAGCCATCAGCCATCAGCCGTGAGCCGTCCGATATCAGCCGCTGATGGCTGAGGGCTGACGGCTGACGGCTCGCCTAGCCCGCCGGCTCGAACGCCCACGAGAAGACCCCGTAGAACAGGATCGCCAGGCCCACCAGGTGGACCGGCAGGTGCGACCCACCGATGAATCCGCCGAGGGTCACCGCCACGCCCACCGCGACGATGAACGGCCGGAACGACGGGTTCGGCATGTGGATGCCCTGACCGCTCACCCGCTGGGGCTCGGGCAGCTTGCCGCCGTGCTCGCGCTTCCGTTCCCACAGGGCGTCCCGCCCGTGCACCTGTGGCAGCTCGGCGAAGTTGAACTCCTGCGGCGGCGAGGGAATGGACCACTCCAGGGTGGCGCCGTTCCACGGGTCCGCTGGCGCCCGCTCCTTGGACCGCCAGGTCTTCCACATGTTGAAAAGGAAGACCAGGAAACCCAGGGTCAGGATCAGCGAGCCCAGCGTCTCCAGCCGGTTGAGGAAGGTGAAGTTCAGCTCGTCGCTGTAGGTGTAGACCCGCCGGGGCATCCCCTGCAGCCCCACGATGTGCATGGGGAAGAACGTCAGGTTGAAGCCGATGAGCTGGAGCCAGAAGTGCACCTTGCCCAGCGTCTCGTCCAGCAGCTTGCCGAACATCTTGGGCCACCAGTAGTACGCGCCACCGGTGATTGCGAAGATCGATCCGCCGAACAGCACGTAGTGGAAGTGGGCCACGATGAAGTAGGTGTCGGTCTGCTGCAGGTCGGCGGGGGGCGAGGAGTGCATCACGCCGGACAACCCGCCCATGATGAACATCGCGATGAAGCCGAGCGCGAACATCATCGGGACCCGGAACTCGATCCGCCCGCCCCAGACCGTGCCGATCCAGTTGAAGATCTTCACCCCGGTCGGGATGGCGATGATCATCGTGGCGAGCGAGAAGAACGCGTCGGCGAACGGCCCCATCCCGGTGGCGAACATGTGGTGGGCCCATACGCCGAAACCCACGAACGCGATGAACGCCCCCGAGAATACCATCGCCGCGTAGCCGAACAGCGGCTTGCGCGAGAAGACCGGCAGGATCTCGGAGATGATGCCGAAGGCCGGCAGAACCAGGATGTACACCTCGGGGTGGCCGAACAACCAGAACAGGTGCTGCCACAGGATCGGGTCGCCCCCGCCCGAGGGGACGAAGAAATGGGTCCCGAAGGTCCGGTCGATCATCAGCAGGACCAGCGCGACCGTGATGATCGGGAAGGCCAGCAGCAGCAGGACCTGGGTGATGAAGCTCATCCAGGTGAACATGGGCATGTGCATCATCTTCATGCCCGGCGCCCGCAGGTTGATGATGGTGACGAAGAAGTTCACCGCCGCCGCCAGCGAGGCGATCCCCAGGATCTGCAGGCCCACCGTCCAGAAGTCGATGTTGAGCCCGGGCGAGAACTGCTTGGTGGTCAGGTTGGCATAGCCGAACCAGCCACCGTTGGGTGCCGCATTGAACAGCCAGCTCACGTTGAGGATCAGGCCGCCCGCCAGGAACACCCAGTAGCTGAAGGCATTGAGCCGCGGGAACGCCACGTCCCGGGCGCCTATCTGCAGCGGGATGAAGAAGTTGAAGAACATGGCCGACAGCGGCATCACCCCCAGGAAGATCATGGTGGTGCCGTGCATGGTGAAGAGCTGGTTGTAGACCTCGGGGCTCACCAGCGTGTTGTTGGGGGAGCCCAGCTGCAGCCGGATGATCAGCGCCTCGATCCCGCCCATCAGGAAGAAGAGAAAGGCGCTCGCCCCGTAGAGGATGCCGATCCGCTTGTGGTCCACCGTGGTGATCCAGCTCCAGATCCCGGTGGTCCCTTCGGCGTGTGCCGGGGCGTGATCCAATGCAGTCGTTGCCATGATTCTCCGGTTCCCTGTTGGGGCGGATGAAACACCCGCCCGTCTCGTCCGGTCCAGCCGTCGGTCGCGGGTCGCTGCCCGCTGATGTCTGGGTCGGCGCCGCCCTACTTGTTGGCCCGCAGGTACGCCACCAGCGCCTTGATGTCGTCGTCCGTCAGCGGGGGAACGACCATCAGGACCCCCTGCTTCCAAGCCTGCGGATCCTTGATCCAGCGGGCCAGATTCTCGTCGGTGTTGTGCAGCGTCCCGGCCGCGATGTAGTTCCGGGTCCCGATGTGGTGCAGGTTGGGCCCGGTGAGGGGGAGTGCCGGATACATCGAGTGGCACCCCATGCAGGCGCCCTTGCCGTGGAAGATCGCCTGTCCCTGCTTGGCCAGCGCGTTCGCCGCGGTCGTATCGGCACCGAAGTCCGGCGGCGGGTTATTGAAACCGGCCGCCCAGGCGTCGAACTCGGTGGAATCCATCGAGATGATCCGGTACGCCATGCGGCCATGCTGCAACCCGCAGAACTCCACGCACTGCGCCGGGAAGTTGCCGGCCACCTCGGCCTTGAACCAGAGATTGTTGTAGCGATTGGGGAACACGTCCCGCTTCCCGGCGAACGCTGGCACCCAGAAGGAGTGCAGCACGTCCTTGGTGGTCATCTCGAGGTTCACCGTCCGCCCCACCGGCACCTTGAGCTCGCCCGCGGTGGTGATTCCCAGCTGCGGATAGCGGAACTCCCACCACCACTGATGCCCGATCACCTCGACCTGCAGCGCATCCGGGCCCGGCTTGGTGGCGGTCTTGAAGATGGTCCGCACCGTGGGCACCGCGATCATCGCCAGGATGAAGGCCGGGATGATGGTCCACACGATCTCGAGCGTGGTGTTGCCGTGGGTTTGCACCGGCTCGGCCGCGCCGGGACGGTTGCGGAACTTCCACATCGCCAGCAGCAGGGCTCCCTCCACCAGGACGAACACCACGGTCGCGGCCGCCAGGGTGACCCGGAAGATATGATCGGCCTCCCGGGCGTAGTCCGCGCGCGGGTTGAGCGTCGTCTGGGGATACTGGTCAGACGAGCAGGCCAGGAGCAGCAGCGGGATCAGGGAGAGGAAGACAGCCGGGGCGTAGCGAAACAGCCGCCGGCGAGACGCCGTCTGGTCGGGCATCAGGGCGAGATCCTGTCAGCGGGAAGACGCGCGGGCGCAGAAATGCCGCGCAGAGAATACTTATCCACAGCACCTCAGTCAAGGAACGTAGACCCGAGGGATCACACAATCTACCGGGCAGGACCGGGCCAGCCAAGCGCCCGGTGTGATACATTCGAGGGCATCGCCAGCACGGCCTTTGCCCCCTGTGGAGGGTCGACGTCAGGCACAGTTGACACTCCCTACCCCTACCCGGGAGCGCCGCCATGAGCCCAGCCGAGCGTGCCGCACTCATCCGTCGCTATGCCGAAGGCCCTGCCCTGCTGGAAACCACCTTCGCCCGGATCCCGGTCGAGGCCCGCCAGTGGCGGCCCACACTCGGCAAATGGAGCGCGCATGAGGTCATCGTCCACTGCGCCGACAGCGAGACCAACGCGCACATGCGGATCCGGTACCTCACGGCCGAACCCGAGCCGGTGATCGTGGGCTACGACCAGGCTCGCTGGGCCACGGAGTTCGACTACCACGCCCATGCACTCGAGCCCGCCTTTGCCACCATTCGCGCCGTGCGGGCCAACACGGTGCCGCTACTCGGCCGGCTCACGGAGGCCCAGTGGCTGAAGACCGGTCGCCACACCGAGCACTCCCAACCCTACGGCGCGGAAACCTGGCTCACCATCTACGCGGAGCACCTGGAGGTTCACAGCCGGCAGCTGGAGCGAAATCTGGCCGCGTGGCAGGGCAAGAAGTAAGGAGTAAGGAGTAAGGAGTAAGGAGTAAGAAGGGGACAGCACCCGACCTTCTACTCCTTACTCCTTACTCCTCACTTCTCACTTCTCACTTCTCACTTCCACGTCTTACCTCTCACCTGACCACCATGTCAAACGCCAGGGGTGACCCCGGTACCTCGTAGCTGTAGTGCCACCACTCCTGGTCATACTGGGTGAATCCTTCCGACTCCATCACCCGACGGAGCAGTTGCCGGTAGCGCAGAGTGCGGCCGGTGGCGTTGGCGTAGTGAGCCGCGTCGGAGAAGGTGTCGTACGGCGTGCCCATGTCTACCTCGCGTCCGCCGACCGACATGTCCACCAGCGTCAGGTCCACCGCCAGGCCCAGGTTGTGCCGACTCCGGCTGGCGATGTAACCATCCTGGATCAGGTGCATCTGCCCCGTCCGCCGCGCCCACTCGACCATCGCCAGCGTGGCGCGCACCGGGCGATAGCCGTCGAACACCTTGAGACCCATTCCGCCGCTCATGAGCCGGCGCTGCACCCGGGCGAGAGCCGCCGCCGCCTCGTTCCGGAGCAGGGCCCGGTTCACCTCATATCCTGGCAGCGGCGCGCCGGTGAAGTTCCGGCTCGTGGCGTATCGGGTCTCCACCACGATGGTCGAGTCCAATGCCCGGACATCCGACAGCAACTGGCGCGCGACCGAGTCCGGCGCCACTGGAGGCGCGGCGTCCGCCGCTGCCTGACCGGCCGCCAGGCCGGGCCGCAGCAGCGCCAGGCCCAGGGTGGCGCACAACAGGGGGGTTCGCATCGATGCCGTGCCGGACAAGGTGTCCTCCGGGGTCGCCGCACCGCTCAGCTGGCCTCGCAGCGCGGTTGCATGAAAATACGTAAGTCGCTACCGGGCATGGCTTTCGGACCCAGTCTATGGCCCAGCTTCATGATCAGGGCTATAATAATGGAAGACTGGTGGTATTGGCGCCCCGGGCGGGCTGGCAGCCTCAGGCCCGGGCCGTTCCTTTTTTGTGAGTCTGTCATGCTGCGTGAAATGCGCGCCAAGCTGGGTGCCGAGATCGAACAGCTCAGCCATGAGCTGAACATCGTCATTCCCCAGGCAATCGCCCAGGCGGTCGAGCTGGGAGACCTGCGGGAGAACTCCGAGTACAAGGCGGCCCTCGAGCGGCAGCAGTTCGTCCAGGCACGTCTGGGCCAGCTGCACCAGCGGCTCGCCTCGGTGAGTCAGCTCTCGGCCACCGAGACCCCGGTGGGCCAGGTGGGGCTCGGCTCGAGCGTCACAGTGCTGGATCTGCGCACCCAGGAGCGCGAGACCTTCATGGTGGTGCTGGCCGAGATGATGGACATCGAGGCGGGCCATATTTCGCTCGCGTCCCCTTTGGGGCGCGCCCTCAAGGGGCGCAAGGTCGGCGACGAGCTGGAGCTGCGCATCCCCCGCGGCACCCGGGCACTCAAGGTGCTGGAGATCGTGCAGGCGTGAAAAGCCTCCAGCCATCAGCCATCAGCCGTCAGCTGCCTGTGCCCACTTGTAGCGTGCTCACGGCCCATGGCTCACGGATGATCGCTGATGGCGGACGGCTGACGGCTGACGGCTGAGACATGGACTTCCCCCGCAAGCAGCTCATCCTCGTCGGAGACCGGGTCCTCATCGCGCCCGAGGAGGGCGAGGAGCGCACCCGTGTAGGGCTGTACCTGCCCGCCACCGCGATCGACTCCCAGCAGGTCCAGAGCGGGCTGGTCATCGCGGTCGGCCCGGGAGACCCCGCCCCGGACCTCGGGACGATGGATGACGAGCCCTGGAAACTGAGCGAGCGCCAGCTGCGCTGGCGGCCGATGCAGGCCAAGGTGGGAGACCACGCCATCTTCTTCCGCAAAGCCTCGGTCGAAATCACCTTCGAGGAGCGGAAATACCTCGTTGTTCCCCAGGCGGCGATCCTGGCGCTGGTGCGGGAGGATCTGCCGATCTAGGCTATACTGGAAGCAGGGCTGTTCTGTCTTCCACGTTCGAGGCTTCTGGCCGTCTGACCGCCTGACGTCACCATGCCGCTCACCCGCTTCCCCGACCTCGAAGACAAGCGGATCTTTCTCTCCACGGTCCCGGCGCTCAACCTGCCGCCGGCCCCGGCATGCTACACCGACCGGGTCTCCGTGGCGGTGCTGTGGCTGGACGAAGGCTCCCCCGCGGCGGCCGAGCTTACCCAGGAGTTCGCCCTGAGCCTGATCGAGCATGGCGGGCTGGCGATCGTGCTCGGAGGCACCGCGGCCGAGCCGGCCGCGGTGATCTTCGACGAGGCGGCCGCCGAGACCACCCATGCCGAGCGGGACGAGGAGGCGGTGATCATCTGGACCGACCCGGCGGCCCCGCTAGAGGCCCTGTTGTTCACCGCCGCGGAGGAGGCTATGCCCCCGGACGCCTTCGTCGACACCCCCTGGGACATCGTGGTATGGGCCAAGAGTGGCGATCCCACGGTCCCCCGGTTTCGCACCGCCCTCGGCCGGCTGGGTGCCATCATCGACGAGCGCTACGAGCTGGGCGGCGAGGATGATGCGTAGAACCCGCCCCGACTCACCGCTGAGCGAGGCCGCTCGCGAGCTTCGTGTCAGCACCCGGCTCAGCGCGCTGCTGGCGGCCATTCTGCTTTTGATGACGCTCGCCTCGGCAAAGGGATGGCTGCCTCCCAGACTGGGGGCGATCATCCTGCCGCTCTTTGTGGCCTCCGCCCTCCTCGCGGTATGGTTCGGCATCAAGACCCACAAGCGGGCCCTGGCGGACCGGGAAATGGAGAGCGGACGCGCCATGATCGTCGCCATCGCCGCCCAGCTCGGACGCCAGGACGACGCCTCCCTCGAGCGGATTCGAAGCAAGGGTGGACCCGCGGGAGAAGCGGCGGCGATGATCCTCCAGGGAAGAGCCGAGAAACGGAAGACGTGAGACGTGAGAGGTAAGACGTGAGACGTGAGACGTGAGACGTTGGACATTGAACGGGTAACGGGAGACGGGAGACGGGAGACGTTAGGCAAGAGACGGAATGGTGACTGATGCGGGTACTGCTCACGTCTCACGTCTCACGTCTTACGTAAACCAGACTATGGCCTCGAGCATTCTGCGGCTCTACACCCGCGCTCTCCGACTCCGCTGTCCGGGCTGTGGCGGAGGGCCGGTGTTCGTGTCCTGGCTCCGAATGTGCCCGAGCTGCCCCTCCTGCGGGCTGCGCTTCGACCGGGAGCCGGAGGGCGGCTACTGGGTGGGGGCAACGACCATCAACCTGTTCGCGACCGAGGGGGTATTCGCCTGCGCCTTCGTCGGCGCACTGATCCTGACCTGGCCTTCGCCGCCGTGGGATGTGATCGTCTGGAGCGACCTGGCCCTGATGGTGGTCTTCCCCATCTTCTTCTTTCCCTTCAGCAAGACGCTCTTCATCGCGGTCGACCTTACCTTCCGACCGCGGGAGCCGGGCGATTTCGAGCAGCCGAGTGAACCCTCCGCACGACCGTCCGGTCGGCGCGGGCTGAGCGGTCCTTCCCGGTGAGGTCCCGGGCGACCGAGGTCTCCTGAAACGCGTCTTCCGCCTCCGCGGCGTTCCGAGCCAGCACCACCCTCTGTCGGATGGGCGGCCTGTGGCGCGACAGGTTATGGGTCTTTAACACCCCGCTCACGCTCGTCTCAGCCCGTTCATGCCATCGTGTAGCCGTCCCATCGACGGAGCGACGGGGTGAACAGGTTCCGGTGGGTCGTTCTCAGTGTCGGGGCCTTCGGCCTCACCCTGCTTTTCATCCAGCATTGGGTGCACGCGCTCGGGCTCGTCCCCTACCTCGTACTGCTGGCCTGCCCGCTCATGCACCTGTTCCACCGGCACCACGGCGCCCATCGGTCCATGGCCCGCGCGTCGGGCAGCAAGGAGAAAACACCATGAGACTCGATCCTCGAGCCTTCGGGCTCTCCGCCGGATTGGTTGCGGCGATGCTCTTCACGCTCTGCGCGCTGGGGGTGTGGCTCGCCCCGGAGGCGACCACCGCCATGTTTGGGACACTGATCCATGCCGATCTCAGCAGCATCACGCGCACCCTCACGCTGGGTTCGTTCGTGGCTGGCCTGGTGTGCTGGACGGTCGGCACCGGCATCACGTTCGCTGTGGTGGCGAACTTCTACAATCGCTTGACCGCGAAGGTGACGCCGGCTCTCCGGTGAGACTCCTCAGAGTCGCAGCCGGCGGAGGGAGACGGCGTTCAGGGCCACGATGATGGACGAGAGCGACATCAGCAGCGCCGAGACCTCTGGCCGGTGCGACCAGCCGAGGGAAGGGTAGAAGACCCCGGCCGCCACCGGGATCGCCAGGAGGTTGTAGACGCTGGCCCAGGCGAGGTTCTGCTTCATCTTCCTGACGGTCGCCTTGCTGAG
>JBGQJV010000107.1:0-13911 GCA_041499215.1 Gemmatimonadota bacterium
AAAAAAAAGCAAAACCACATACCAAAAGTTCAATTAATAACCCACGACAGATCTAACAAAGTAGCCCAGTACCGCCATCTCCTTGAGTCCCGGTGCCCCCTCGGCGAAATGCTGAAACACCGGGCTGGCGATGATCTTCTTCGCCAGTATCCCGATCGGCACCTTTTCTCGCACCAGGGAGTCCACCACGGCGCGAGGCTGAAGGTTCTGCACCGACAGCTTCGGCCCGGCCTTGATGATCCCTCCACCGGACGGCTCGGTGCCCAGCAGCTGGTGCAGGCTCTCCCGCGGATCGATCTCCAGCAGCAGGACCCGTCGCCCCGCCGCCGCGAGCAGCCGCGCGATTGCCGCGGCGACCGTGGTCTTCCCGACGCCACCCTTGCCGGTGACGACAATGAGCTGGCGTTTGGCGAGCTGGGAGAGGGTGGACATCAGAGTGTGAGCGGTGAGCAGTGAGCGGTGAGCAGTGAACGGTGAACGGTGAACGGTGAACGGTGAACGGTCAGGCCACAAGGTAGCTGGCGGGCCGCCGCGGGGCAGGGGTCCTCGAATTGTGGAATTTGGAACTCGGAACTCTGAACTTCACACTTGTGCCGGCTTCATGAAGGGGTGAGTCTTGCGGCCGTTCGTGTCGGTGCGATACGCTTCGGCGTGCCCGAGACCTTCGACTACCTCATCATCGGCTCCGGATTCGGCGGCAGCGTATCCGCCCTGCGGCTGGCGGAGCGGGGCTATCGCGTGCTGGTGCTCGAGCGCGGCCGCCGGTTCCGCGACCAGGACTTCGCCAAGAGCACCTGGGACCTGCCCCGCTACCTCTGGGCCCCATCGCTCGGCTGCTACGGCATTCTCCAGATCAGCGCCTTCCGGAACGTGTTCGTGCTGCACGGTGCCGGCGTCGGGGGCGGCAGCCTGGGCTACGCCAACGTGCTGATGGAGCCGGACGCGGCGGCCTTCGACACACCGGCATGGCGTCACCTGGTGGACTGGGGCCGCGAGCTCCGGCCGCACTACCAGACCGCGAAGAGGATGCTGGGCGTCGCCGACAATCCGCGGCTTGGCCCCGCGGACCACGTGTTGCGCGAGATCGCCGGTGAGCTGGGGCAGGCCGCGAGCTTCAGGCCGACCCCGGTGGGAACCTTCTTCGGCCAGCCGGGGCAGGAGGGGGTCGAGGTTCCCGACCCCTACTTCGGCGGGGAGGGCCCGCCCCGTCGCGGTTGCCAGCATTGCGGCGCGTGCATGGTGGGCTGCCCGCACAATGCCAAGAACACCCTGCCCAAGAACTACCTCTACTTCGCGGAGAAACTGGGTGCCGGGGTGCGGGCCGAAGCCACGGTGCGGGACATCCGGCCACTCACGGGACCGCAGTCCGACGGCGCACGCTACGAGGTGCATTACCGACGCACCACCGGCTGGCGTCACCCGGAGGCGGAGCCGGTCCGCGCCCGCAACGTGATCCTCTCGGCGGGGAGCCTCGGCAGTCTTCGGCTCCTGTTCCGCTGCCGGGACGTGACCCGATCCCTCGCCGGGATCTCCCCCCGGCTGGGCGATCTGGTGCGGACCAACAACGAGGCGCTGCTCGGCAGCGTCGCCCGCGCGGCCTCGCCCGACTACTCCAAGGGTATCGCGATCACCTCGATCTTCCACGCCAATCCGGTCACCACCATCGAGCCGGTGCGCTATCCAGCGGGTTCATCGGCGATGCGGCTCCTCGGCGGGCCGATGATCGAAGCGGGAAATCTTGCGTCACGCTTGGCCCAGTCGGTAGCCGGCGTGCTCCGTCGGCCCGGTGATTTCCTCCGCACCCATGTGCTGCCGGGATGGGCGGAACGGACCACGATCATTCTGGTGATGCAATGGGAGGACAATCGCATCCGGCTCAAGCCCGGTCGGAGCGTCTTCACCGGCTTCCGCCGCGACCTGGTTTCCGAGCCGGACGAGGAGCACTCCATCCCCACCAAGCTGGAGGTGGGTCATGAGGTCACCCGGACCTTCGCCCGGCGTACCAACGGGATCGCGATGGGATCCATCAATGAAGGGCTGTTCAACATCCCGATGACCGCCCACATCCTCGGCGGCTGTCCCTTCGGCGCCAGCGCGGCGGAGGGCGTGGTGGGGCCCGACTGTCAGGTGCACGGTTATCCCGGCCTGTACGTCGTGGATGGGTCGATTATGCCGGCCAACCCGGGGGTAAACCCCAGTCTCACCATCACCGCACTGGCCGAGTACGCCATGAGCAGAGTCCCCTCCCGCGCCAGGGCAACTGGATAACTCCCCTTTCACGGGATCTTCAGGACAAGAGTGTTACATCTGGGGCCCGTCGAGCCCGCCATGCCGGAGCTTCGACTGGATCACATCCCGCCCCCGCTTGCCGGGAGGCCCCCATGACCGCCACCGCTCCCAGTTCTCGCGTCACCCTCCCTGTCGTTCCCCTGCGCCCGTTCGAGCGTGACACCCTCACCCGGATCTTCTTCGGCGCCGTCGACCGGTTCGGACCGCATGAGGCGCTCCGGTTCAAGCGTGATGACCGCTGGCAGAGCCTGACCTATCGTGATGCCGAGGTCGCGGTCAGCCGCACCGCCGCGCAGCTGCAACGCTGGGGCATCGGCCTCGGCGACCGGGTCGCGATTCTCTCGGAGAGCCGCCCCGAATGGGCCATCGCCGACTACGCGGCGCTCTGCCTGGGCCTGATTGTCGTTCCGATCTACCCTACCCTTCCGGCCGACCAGATCCACTTCATCCTGCGCAACTCGGGGAGCCGGGTGGTGTTCGTGTCCGGCGCCGCACAGCTGGAGAAGATCAACGCGATCCGCTCCCACCTCCCTGCTCTCGACCGCGTGGTCCTGATGGACCCGCTGCGGGAGACGCCGGGGGTGGACCGGATGGACCCGCTTCCGAACGGAACCGACTATCCCGATGCCGGCTGGAGCCGCGAACTCCGGAAGCGGGGCTTGAGCCTCTCCTCGAAGAGCATCGCCACGATCATCTACACCTCCGGCACCACCGGCGTCCCCAAGGGAGTGATGCTCACCCATGGCAACCTGGCCTGCATGATCGGTGCGAGCGCGCAGCACGGCGCTCTGCCGCTACGGCAGGGGATGGTGGCCCTGTCACTGCTGCCGCTCTCTCACGTATTTGAGCGTGCCTCCGATTACTACTACTGGGACAACGGGGTGACCATCGCGTACGCCGAGTCGGTGGCCAAGGTCCCGGACAATCTGCGGGAAGTACATCCGCAGGCGATGGTCGCGGTGCCACGTCTGTTCGACAAGGTGTACGGTAAGGTGATGGGAACTCCGGGCCTCAAGGGGGCCCTGGTGCGCTGGTCCGTGCGGATCGGCAGCGCCATGCTGGACCACGAGATCGCCCATACCACCGCGCCCTTCGGACTCCGTCTGCGCCACCGGGTCGCCGACCTGCTGGTCTTCCGCAAGATCCGGCACCAGCTGGGTGGCCGTATGGAGACCATGATCTCCGGCGGGGCGCCGCTCTCTCCCGTGGTAGCCCGGTTCTTCCTCGCGGCCGGGCTGCGGCTGTACGAGGGCTACGGGCTGACCGAGACCTCCCCGGCGCTCACCGCCAACCGTCCGGACGACTGGCGGCTGGGCACGGTCGGCCACCCCTATCCCAGCGTCGAGCTGCGGATTGGGGACGAGGGCGAGATCCTGGCCCGCGGTCCCACGGTGATGCAGGGCTACTGGGACAATCCGGAAGCCACACGCGCCGCGATCGATTCGGAGGGCTGGTTCCACACCGGTGATGTGGGTGAGGTCGACGCCAACGGCTTCCTGCACGTCACCGACCGGATCAAGGACCTGATCGTCACCGCCGGCGGCAAGAAGGTCGCACCACAGCCGATCGAGGGCCGTACCCAGCTGTCGCCGTTCGTGGCGCAGGCGATCATGGTGGGCGATCGCCGGCCCTTCCCCGCCATGCTCATCGTGCCCGACTTCGAGCGCCTGGGCCTGTGGGCGGCCGAGCATGGGCTGGAATCCAACGACCGGGTTCGACTCTGCGGCGAGGTGATCGTCCGCGAGCTGTTCGAGCGGGAGACCCTCGGACGGCTGACCGATCTGGCCCAGTTCGAGCGGCCCAAGAGGATCGCGCTGCTCACCGAGGATCTCACCGTCGACGGCGGTCTGCTTACCCCGACGCTGAAGGTCCGGCGCCGGATGGCGGAGCAGCGGTTCCACGCCGAGATCGAGACCCTGTACCGGGAGCCGGCGGGCGTGGAGTGAGGTAGTGCCGTGAGGAATGTCATCCCGAGCGCAGCGAGGGATCCCTCTGGGTCGTCAAGGGATCCCTCGTTCGCTTCGCTCGCTCGGGATGACTCTGCATGCCGGTGCCACTGCTCCGAGTGGAGGCTCATCGTTCACACCGTTCCCTCCACGGCGCTAGACTACTGGCCTGATCGCGCGTCTCTGGATGGGAGCCATGCATGCGCAGTGAACGGATGACGCCGGGAGTAGTCGTGGCGGGGGGCCACGCCCGGCTGTCAGGCGCCGTTCTGCTGGCGCCCGTCCAGCTGGAGGGGCGGATCATCGCCAAGGGAAGCCGGCTGGACGACGCCCTGGCCGGTCTCCTGCGGCGAGCCGCTGCTGCGGGCGCTCTGACCGGCCCGCTGCGGCTGGGATGGCCGGAAGCGGGCGACCTGCACGAGGACGACGCCGCGCTGCGGCTGGCACGGGCTGTCGCCGGTCCCCGGGTGGAGGTCGGCGACCCGCGACAGAGCCGGGTGGACCTGACGGCCGCCACGGATGGCGTGCTGCGGATCGACATCGCGGCACTGGGACGGATCAACCGGATCGACCCCCTGGAGGTGTTTACCCTGTTCCACGGCCAGGCCGTGCGGGCGGGAAACACGGTGGCGAGCGTGAAGGTGGCGCCCCACCTGGTGGCCGAGTCGGCCGTCGCCGCGGGAGAGGCGGTCGCGCGCGAGGCGGTGCCCGTGGTGGATGTCGCGGCCTATCTGCCACTCCCGGTCGCGGCGCTCGCCGCGGAGTCGCTGACCCGGGATGCACTCGAGCGGTTCGAGCTGGCGGCCCGGACCAAGATAAGTTCGCTCGGTGGCCGTTTTTGGGGAGTTACCCAGGTCGCGGCGGAAGACCCGGGCGAGGCCGCTGCCCGCCTCGCTGACGCGCTCAGGAACCTGGCTCTCGAGCGCCGGGTTTCTCTCCTGCTGGTGGGTGGCGTTTCCGCGGGTGACCCGCTCGCGCCGTTCTACGAGGCCCTCGAATCGCTCGGTGGCCGAGTGCTCCGCCGTGGCGTTCCGGCCCATCCCGGTTCAATGATCTGGCTCGGGGCCCTGGGCGACACCACCCTGCTCGGGCTCCCGCAGTGCGGCATGTTCAGCATGGCCACCGCGGCCGACCTGGTCCTGCCCCGCCTGCTGACCGGCGAACGGGTCAACCCGGATACCCTCGCGGACCTGGGGCACGGCGGGTTGCTCGGCAAGGAGATGCGGTTCCGGTTTCCGGACTATGCCCGGGATCTCGCAACGCCCGAGTGACGTCTCCCTCGCGGACGGCTCCCTGATGGTGTCCTCTCCAACAGAGGCGGGGCTGGCGAGTCGTAGCGGAGGGCGGCACCTTCCACCTCCATGACCCCGCCTCCCGGCCCCGCCTCCATCGACGATCTGCAGCACCGCTTCCAGGGTGCCGGTTATATCGCCGATCGTGACCTCGCCACCTCGGTCTACCTCTCGCTCGCCCTCGGCCGACCGCTCCTGCTCGAAGGGGAGGCCGGCGTGGGGAAGACCGAGGTGGCGCGGGTGCTGGCCCAGGTACTCGGGACTGAGCTCATCCGGTTGCAGTGCTATGAGGGCATCGATGTCAGCACCGCGGTGTACGAGTGGGACTATCCCCGCCAGATGCTCGAGATCCGGCTGCTCGAGGCCCGGGGCGAGGCCCGGACCGCCGCGACGAAGGACATCTTCAGCGAAGAATTCCTCATCCGCCGGCCACTGCTCCGCGCCATCGAGGACCACGGTGAGCTGCCACCGGTGCTGCTGATCGACGAGGTGGACCGGGCCGACGAAGAGTTCGAGGCCTTCCTGCTGGAGCTGCTCAGCGACTTTGCCGTGACGGTCCCGGAGATTGGCACGCTGCGGGCCGCCCGGCCGCCCCGGGTGATCCTCACCAGCAACCGGACCCGTGAGATCCACGACGCCCTCAAGCGGCGCTGTCTGTACCAGTGGATCGACTATCCCACCGCTGAGCGTGAGCTGGCCATCCTGCTCGCCCGGCAGCCGGATCTCCCCGAGAGCCTGGCGCGCGAGGTCGTGGGGTTCGTGCAACGGCTCCGGCAGACGGACCTGACCAAACTCCCCGGTATCGCGGAAACGCTGGACTGGGCGGCAGCTCTGACCGCTCTCGGCGCCCGGCGGCTGGAGGCCGGACAGGTCGAGGCGACTCTGGGCGTTCTGCTCAAGTACCAGGAGGATGTGGCGGCGATGCGGACAGGGGCCCGCACGGTGCTCGAGGAGATGCGGGCAGGGTAGTCGGCGGGAATGCGGGAGCATCGGCTTCCTGAGTCCGACCTTCCGCCCTCCCGGCCTCCCGTCTGCCAAGGTACGCATGCGATGATCACCGAAATCTCCGGCGAGGCACTCGCCGCCAACGCGGTCCTGTTCGGACGCCTGTTGCGTCGGGCCGGGCTGCCAATCGACCCGGAACAGACCCGGACCTTCGTCCGGGTGCTCGAGCTTCTGGGAGTGGGACGGAAGCGGGACGTGAAGGCCGCGGGACGCACCGTCTTCGTTCGGCGGCGGGAGGACCTGGCGGTGTTCGATGAGGCCTTCGAGCTGTTCTGGCGCCGGCGCGGCGCGCCGGGGTCACTCGGTCACAAGCTGCCCCGCATGCAGCAGAGCGAGCGGCGCCCCGGAGCCCTGGATCTGAGCGACGGACTGGGCGCCGCCGAGCCGAGGAAGGAGCCGCTCAGCGTGGTGCTGCCGGGGGCGGCATCTCACGTCGAGCTGCTCCGCCAGGCCGACTTCGGCGAGTTGAGCGGTGAGGAGGAACGCGACGCCATGCGGATGCTGGCGCAGCTTCGGCCCCGCCTGCCGCGCCGGCCCTCGCGACGCCAGCTCCTCGGTCGGCAGGGCGCGCGACCCGCGCTGCGTCGGATGCTCCGCCGTTCGCTCGCCACCGGGGGCCAGCCACTCACCTGGCGCTGGCTGCATCGCACCACCCGCCCCCGTCCCATCGTGCTGGTCTGCGACATCAGCGGGTCGATGGAGCGCTATAGCCGCTTCCTGCTGCGATTCGCCCACACGCTGGCGCGCTCGGGGGCTCCACTCGAGGTCTTCGTCTTCGGCACCCGGCTCACCCGGATTACCCGGCAGCTGCGGGTTGAGAGCGGTGACGAGGCGCTCCGGAGAGTGGCCGGCACGGTGGTCGATTGGAGCGGGGGCACCCGGATCGGCGAAAGCCTCAGGGAGCTCAACCTGCGGTGGGTGCGGCGAACGGTGAAAAGCGGGGCGGTGGTGTTGTTGATCTCCGACGGGTGGGAGCGGGGCGATCCGGAGCTGCTGTCACGGGAGACTGCCCGGCTGCAACGCTCCTGTCACCGGCTCGTCTGGCTCGATCCGCTGGCAAGCCGGGCCGGATTCGAACCGGTCACCCTGGGCCTCAAGGCAGCGCTGCCCTGGGTCGACGACTTTCTGCCATGCGCGAACATCGCGTCGCTCGAACGGCTGGGGGAACTGCTGGCAGCGAAACGAAGTGCCGAGTTCAGAGTTCCAAGTTCCAGGTAGCGCCTGCACCAGGAACTCGGAGCTTCGAACTTTCAACTGACTCCACACCACTCCACGAGCAGACAGGCTACGGTCTTCGCCGCGGTCAGCAGCTCGTCCACCGGCAGGTGCTCGTCCGGCCCGTGGGCCAGCCGGATGTCGCCGGCGCCATACATCACACAGGGCATCCCGCCAAAGGCGATGAAGTGCCGCATGTCGGCACCGTAGGTCGCCGCCTCGGTCCGGAGCTCCTGACCGGTCACCTGGCGATGGGCCCGCCGGATCGCCTGGCAGATCGGCGAGTCGGCCGGCGTCTCCGCGGCGATGAACTGGCCGCCAAAGAAGGTGATCGTCGGAGGGTGGTCGCAGAGCCAGGGATCCTTCGCCGCGGTCGCCATGATTCGGCCCGTCACCAGCCGCTTGAACCACTCCAGCTCCTCACCCGGCAGCAGACCGACCCGAACCTCGGCCTCCAGGATCTCGGGGACGGTCGAGGCCCAGTTGCCGGCGCGTACCACCCCGACGTTTACCGGGACCTTGTTGGCGAAGGCGTCGTACAGCGGGTGGCGCAGGGTGGCGTTCCGTTCCCGTTCGAAGGCCTGGAGGTCCGAGAAGATGGGCAGGAACTTCTCCAGCGCCGACACCCCCTCGTCCCGGGTAGCGGCATGCGCCGAACGGCCGGTGATGGTGAGCCGGAAGACCAGCGACCCTTCGCAGGCGGTGACCAGGGCGAGCGCGGTGGGCTCGGTGACCAGCGCGGCATCGGCCCGGTAGCCGCGGAGCACCGTGGAGAGCGCGCCGAGTCCGCCGTCCTCCTCTCCGACGGTAGCGGTGACGGTGACATCACCTTTGAGCCGGACGCCGACAGCAGTCAGCGCATCGAGGGCGGCCAGGTGGGTCACCAGCCCACCCTTCATGTCACACGAGCCACGGCCGTAGACGCTGCCATTGACCAGGTTGGCAGCGTAGGGGGGCTGGCTCCACAGGGCGTGGTCACCCTCGGGGACGGTATCGATGTGGGCGTTGAGCAGGATCGAGCGGCCGCCGCCCGCACCGGGCCGCCGCCCAGCGACGTTGAGCCGGCCCTCGTAGCCCGGCTGTTCACCGACATGTTCGATGTAGGGGCGCATCTCTTCGGCGGTGGCGGCCCATGTTCTGGTCTCGAGGCCACGCTCCCGGAAGGCGGCGGCGGTGCGAGCGCCCATGGGGCCTTCCTCCCCGGTCACCGAGCGGGTCTGCACGAAGGATCGGTGCAGTTCCACGGTCCGGTCCCGGCCGGCCTCGACCGCCTTGCTGATCGCCGCCGTCAGTTCCGCTTCACTCATGGTCACGCCAACCCTCCGCCGCCCAGGTCAACCCACTTCCCGATCGCAAAATAGCAGGCTTCACCTGATGACCCGAATCGGCGACGCTGCCTCGCCGACTCGGGCGCACTATGCTCTCCGCGACTCTCCGGTGAACAGCTTCAGAGACTTCGGCGATCCGCTCCAGCCAGCCTTATCTTCCGGAGGGGGCGGATGGCGCCGCGGGCCGGGGCGAGACTGCCGCCGGTTTCTTCCGCCGTCCCGCGACCGAGCCCCCCTTGCGAGCGCTTTGGCGCGACCCGGGGGCGAGGGAGTCCTTTAGGGCCGTTCCGCCATCCAGACAATCACGGGGAGCTTGAAGGTATGCGGGACTTGCTGTTGGAGTACGACGCCCTGATGGCGACCGGCGAACCGGTGGGCCGGGCGGTGGTGACCAGCGTCTGGGGCTCGGCACCGCGGGCCGAGGGCGCCTGCATGCTGGCCACACCGAGCGGGTTGATGGCCGGATCGGTGTCGGGGGGGTGTGTGGAGAGCGCCGTGGCGCAGGAGATCCAGGCGGCGATCGCGCGGGGGACGTCGAACCTGGTGACTTTCGGGGTGAGCCACGAGCGGGCGTGGGAAGTCGGCCTGGCCTGCGGTGGCACCATCAAGGTGCTGGTCCAGCCCACGGTCACCGCGGCGATCGCCGCCGCCGCCCGGGGCAAGGGCGGCATCGTGGTAGCCACCGTGGTGGGACCCGAGGGTACGTCGTCAGTGGGTTCGTCGGCGGTGGTGCGGGAGAACGGCAACATCGAGCATACCGGCTGGCCCGCCTGGCTGCTCGCCGGGGTGCAGCAACCGGCCCGAAGTGCGCTCCGAAAAGAGGCGAGCGGCTCCGTCGAGGTCGACGCCCCCGAGGGCGGCCCGGCCGAGATATTCCTCGAGGTGTTCGCCCGCCGGCCGAAGCTGGTGATCTTCGGCGGGGTTCATATCGCAATGGCGATGGTGCCGCTGGCAAAGGCCCTGGGCTACCACACCGTGGTGGCCGACGGGCGGCAGGCCTTTCTGACGCGGGAGCGGTTCCCCGACGCTGACGAGCTGCTCCTGGCCTGGCCAGAAGAGGCGTTCCGCCAGACCGGCCTCGACGCGTCCACCTATGTCTGCCTGCTCTCCCACGATCCCAAGTTCGACGAGCCGGCCATGGAGCTGGCACTCCGCTCACCGGCTCCTTACATCGGCGCCATCGGCTCCAGGAAGACCCAGGCCAGCCGGCGTGAGCGGCTCCGGGCGCAGGGCTTTACCGAGGAGGACCTGGCCCGGGTGCACGGCCCGATCGGCCTGGACCTGGGGGGCCGCGCCCCGGCCGAGACCGCCCTGGCCATCATGGCGGAGATGACGGCGGTTCGGTATGGGCGAGCTGGGGGAGTCCTGGGTCGCGGCGAGTAAGTTCCGCGTTCCGCGTGGACTGGAGGTCAAGCAAACGCGGAACGGGGAACGCGGAACACGGAACGGTCCCTTCGGCGAAGTTGCGCCCGATCTATTCCCGTGCCATTCTAGCCGCGTGAATCCGGCCGCACCAGCACGGAAGGTCTTCATTACCGGCGGCACCGGCTATCTCGGGAGCCGGCTGTCCGCGCTGCTCCGCGATCGGGGCCACAACGTCCGGGCCCTGGTCCGCCCGGGCTCCGAGGGCAAGCTCCCTTCGGGATGCGAACCGGTAAGCGGAGATGCCCTGCACGGCCTTTCGTTCGCCGCACGGGTAGCCCCGGCCGACACGTTCGTGCACCTGGTTGGGGTGTCACATCCGAGCCCGGCCAAGGCACAGGAATTCCTGCGGGTGGACCTCGCCTCGGTTGCATCGGCGGTGCCGGCAGCGGTCACCGCGGGAGTAGCGCACTTCGTCTACGTGAGCGTGGCTCATCCCGCCCCGGTGATGCGGGCGTATGTCGCCGCCCGGACCAGGGCGGAGGCGCTGATCCGGGAGAGCGGTCTCTCCGCCACACTGCTCCGGCCCTGGTATGTGCTGGGTCCGGGGCACTGGTGGCCCGCTCTGCTCCTCCCCGGCTACTGGCTCGGCGAGCTGCTGCCGGGAACGAGAGACGGCGCGCGTCGACTCGGGCTGGTCACCCTGCGGCAGATGCTGGCGGCGCTGGTGCACGCGGTGGAGCACCCGGTCGCCGGGCTGAGGGTGCTGGACGTCCCCCACATCCGACACTTACACGAATGATTCCGTTCCTCTCACGGCTGGCCGGCTGCACCGCGGTCCTCCTTCCCGGAATTGCCTCCCGACTTCCCGCGCAGACCCACGATACGCTCGGCCTCCGGCCGGCCTTCCGGCTGATCGACCGGTACGCCACTCAGATGATGCAGGAGTCCGGCACACCCGGACTGGCACTGGCGCTGGTGGATCGCGCCGGCGTGATCACCGTGCGGGCCTATGGGTTTGCCGATCTGGAGCGGCGGATCCCGGTGATTCCGGCCACGCGCTTCGAGATCGGATCGATTTCCAAGTCGTTCACCGCGATCGCACTGCTGCAGCTGGCCGATTCGGGCCGGTTCGACCCGCAGCTCCCGGTCACCCGCTATCTCCCCTGGTTCACCCCGGCGACGCGCTGGCGGCCCGTTACCAGCCACGATCTCCTGACCCACACGGCGGGGCTGCCGGCCGACCGGGACGACATCCCCTCATCCCGCGCGCAGGCCTACCTCGCGCGGGAGCGCACCCTCGGCTCCGCGCCCGGTACCAGGTGGGCCTACTCGAACATCGGGTTCCAGGTGTTGGGTGTGCTGCTGGAAACCCTGACCAAGAAACCGTACGCCGAGACCATCCGCGATCGACTCCTGGCCCCGCTCGGCATGAAGGCGACCGACGCACAGTTCACCCACGCCACCCGGCCGGGGATCGCGATCGGGTACGAATCGCTGTACGACGATCGCCCGGCGCGCCCGGACTACCCGCTGGTGCCGGGAACCTGGATCGAGTACGGCTCGGGAGACGGATCGATTGTTTCCAGCGCCGGCGACATGGGCATCTACCTGACGATGCTGCTGAACAATGGCCGGGGACCCGCCGGAACTCTGCTTCCCAAGGCCCGGGTGCAGGCGATGATGCGGCCCTACGCCGCCACCTCCCGGGGCGGCGATCATTACGGATACGGGATGTTCCTTGGCACGCTGGATGGCCGGCCGGTGTTCTACCACAGCGGTGGAATGATCGGGTACACCAGTCAGCTCATCGGCGAGCCGGGACTGGGGATCGGCGCGGTTGCGTTCGTGAATGGCCCGGGCTCGCCCGGCGCGGTCGCCCGGTTCGCGCTTCGGGCGCTGGGTGCGGCGATGCGGGGGGACAGCCTGCCGCCGCTGCCGGAGCCGGAACGGCCCTGGCGGGTGGAACAGGCCGGGCGCTACGCCGGTAGCTACACCGCGGCGGATGGCAGGACGCTCACCTTCGAAGCGGTGGGAGACTCGCTGTTTCTCACTGAAGGTGGGACTCGCGCGCCGCTGCTCGCCTACGATGACAAGGCCCTGCTCGGCCCGCGCGAGAGGTTTCCGCTCTTTCCGCTGCGGTTTTCGGGCGATTCGACCGGGATGACCGAGGTGTGGTACGGCAGCGAGTGGTATGCGGGCACCCGCTACCGCGGCCCGCGTACATTCACAGCCCCGGCCGCATGGCAGGCCTATCCGGGCCACTATCGGATCATGCAACCGTGGGAGCCGAACTTCCGGGTCGTGCTGCGGAAAGGCGCCTTGTGGTATGTCACTCCCGACGGCGCCGAGGAGCCGCTGACCCCGATCGGCCCGGCCGAGTTCCGGATCGGTGAGCCGGGATCCGCGGAACGGCTCAGCTTTGGCAACGTAGTCGACGGGAAGGCCCTCACGGCGACGCTATCGGGGATGGAGTATTTCAGGTTTTTTGTGGAGTGATAGGTTGGGGGCTGGCCGTTGGGTGTTAGCCGTTAGCCGTTTGCCGTTAGCCGTAGCCGTTGGCCGTTGGCCCATGCGGGAGCGCTTCGCATGTCATCCCGGGGACGCGGAGCGACCGAGGGATCCCTTCAGGTGCGCACCCACAGGGTGCCCTCGTCTCCCTCGCTCCGCTCGGGGTCCTCGGGATGACAACTGGCCGTCACCGTTCACCCTTGACCGTTCACCGTTTACCTCTCCCTTCTCCCTTCTCCCTTCTCCCTTCTCCCTTCTCCCTTCTCCCCTCTCACTTCTCCCTTCTCCCTTCTCACTTCTCACTTCTCACTCCTCACTGCCCACCATGCCCAAACCCCTGCTCGCCTCCGTCCTGTTGTTGTTCGCCTGCTCCGGGCCCCGCTATGACGTGGTGATCCGCCACGGCACGGTCTACGACGGCACCGGTTCTCCGGGCGTGGTGGCGGATGTGGCCCTCTTCGGCGATACCATTGCCGCCATCGGCGACCTGGGCCGGGAGCGCGGCAGGCGCGAGATCGACGCGACCGGTCTGGCGGTGGCACCGGGGTTCATCAACATGCTGAGCTGGGCGGTCGAGGGACTGATGGTCGACGGCCGCTCGCAGAGCGACATTCGCCAGGGGGTGACGCTGGAGATCTTCGGTGAAGGCGAATCGATGGGACCGCTCACCGACGCGATGAAGCAGGAGTCGCGGGAGGCCCAGGGTGACATCAAGTACGACATCACCTGGACCACGCTGGACCAGTACCTCGTGTCGCTGGAAAAAAAGGGCGTCTCGCCCAACGTCGCCTCCTTCATCGGCGCGGCCACGGTGCGGCAGAACGTGCTGGGGCATGACCCCCGCGCGGCCACCGCGGAGGAGCTCGCCCGGATGCAGGAGCTGGTCCGGAGCGCGATGCGGGAAGGCGCGCTGGGCGTGGGCTCTTCACTGATCTACGAACCGGGGATGTTCGCCACCACCGC
>JBGQJV010000108.1:0-13880 GCA_041499215.1 Gemmatimonadota bacterium
GAGGCAGCACCACGGGTTGCCACGGTCGGCGTTGCTGGCTGGGGCCGATTGCCTCATTTTTCGTGAGGCTCACGCCCGTCCTGGATGACCAGGCACCAAAGCGAGCCCGTCATCCCGTCCAATCCCCAATAGGGACACCATGCCACCAGAGATCACGAAGTATCACGTGGTCGATTTCGGAACTGTGAAAGGAGCCGTGGACGGCGCCGCCGCGCTGATGGCTCACATCGCGTCTCCGCGGGGGTTGCGCCACATGACCGGTCCCCGGCGGGCGGTGATCTTCGGCGAGCGAGGCGACGAGTCGCAGTTCACCCAGGCCCGACTGTACCTGAGTGACGGCGCACTCGAGGCGGCGCGCGAAATCAACCTGACCTTCAAGCTGATCGAGACCCTGGCCGCAGCGGATCTCCCTGGATCCACCAAGCTCCTGCACGGGCAGGTGTAGTCCCCCTGTTTCCGTCGGTGCCGGCCCGGCGGTCCATTCTCCGCCCGTTTCTGGTTTTCCGACTCTCCTCCATCGCGCACCTTGGACCGGCTCCTCCCCGCCTCCCGGCTGGGGGAGGACCGGCTGCCGATTGCCGTGTCCGCCCGGGCGACCCCCGGGCGCCCGGTGATGCGGTACAGCCTCAATCGGGCCTTGCACTTACCCGATCCAGCACAACTATCCTAGCCTAGTTCGGCAGTCGCGCTTATGTAACATGTTGTAGCACCTAGTTTTGGGGATTGTTTTTGAACCGCGACACAAATACTGTCTCCTTCATGAAGCCACGGAAGCACTCCGACGGGCGCGGCCCCGAAGAGTCCGCCGACAACGATTCGCCCCGGTGGCAGCGCCGGCCGACGGAGCGCCGGCGCGAGATCCTGGACGCTGCGGTGCAGGTATTCGGCGAGCGCGGATTCGACTGCGCGACCATCGCCGACGTCGCGAAGGAGGCGGGAGTGAGCGCCGGTACGGTAGTGCACTACTTCGGCTCCAAGGGCGGACTGTTCGAGGAGGTGCTGCGGGACCGCTTCCTTGAGGAGCTGGCCGGCGGTGAGGCGTTGCTCGTGGCCCACCGCGGCACCTACCGCGAGCTGCTGCTGGCGCTGCTCGACCGGATGTGGCACCACCTGATGCAGCCGGGGACCGCCGACCTCATGCTGTTTGGCCTGGTGAAGGCGGCCAGCTTCCCCGGCGCCTGCGGCCTGATGTGCCGCGAGGTAGGTGAGCGCTGGCGGCGGCTGCTGGCCGGAGTGATCGCCGCGGGGGTGGAAAGCGGCGAGTTCCGTCCGGTCGACGTGGCGATGCAGGCCCGGGTGCTGGCCGGCGGGCTGGCCGGCCTGATCCTGGGGGCCCATCATTTCGCGCCGTTCGAGTCCAACCCGCCTCCGCCCGACCGTTTGCTCGCCCAATTCCTTGAGACCGTCGACCACGCCGTGGCTGCCCGCCCAGCGGGCGTAGCCGGGCCGATCCACTTTGACGGGCCGTAACCCTCGTCCCTGGAGCAGTGTCTGCCGTGACTCCCATCCTGATGCTCCGGCGCGCTCACAGCGCGCTTGCTCCGCTGTCCCTGTCTCTTGGTTTCACCGCGCTTGCCTGTCGCTCGGCACCGGCTCCGGCCCCGCCGCCCCCCGAGGTGGCGGTCGTCGCGGTCGAGCCCCGCACGGTGGATCAGGTGGCCGAGTTCGTCGGCAACGTCGAGGCCTCCAAGAGCGTCCAGGTCCGGGCGCAGGTGAGCGGAGTCATCGTGGAGCGGTCCTTCACCGAAGGCCGCGCGGTGAATGCGGGAGACCTGCTGTACCGCATTGACCCGACCAGCTACGAGGCCGAATGGCGGGGCGCCCGGGCCCGCCTGAGCCAAGCCGAGGCGCGCGTGGCCAACGCCGAGCGCAACCTCGAGCGGCTCACTCCGCTCTTGTCCGACAACGCGATCTCCCGGCAGGACTTCGACAACGCGGAGGCGGAGGCGAAGCAGGGCCGCGCAGGGGTCGACGATGCCCGCGCGGCGGTGGATCACGCGAAGAAGGACCTGGACGACACTCAGGTGCGGGCCGAGATCGCGGGCCGGGTGGGGAAGACCAATCTGGAGCTGGGTGCCCGGGTGCGGGGGACGGACGACATTCTGACCACGATCGATGTGTTGAACCCGATCTATGTCAGCTTCAGCCCCTCGGGCCAGCAGCTCCTGAGCTGGCGCCGAAACCCGCGGAGCAGCCGCCTGCTCGTGCCGGGCGGAGGCGCGCGGATAGAGGCGATCCTGGCCGACGGTTCCACCCTCCCGGTCCAGGGCCGGCTCGACTTCATCGATCCGGTGCTCGATCCGGCCACCGGGGCGCAGCAGTTCCGCGCCGCCTTCCCCAATGCCGAACGGCTGCTGCTGCCCGGGCAGTTCGTGCGGGTGCGGCTGCTGGGCCTGGTGCGGGACAGCGCCATTCTGGTACCGCAACGCGCGGTGCTGCAGCAGCTGGGCCGCCAGACGGTCTTCGTGGTCGGGGCAGGTGACACCGTGCAGGTGCGCGACGTGCAGGCCACCAGCTGGTCCGGTGACCAGTGGGTGATCGAGAAGGGCCTGGCCGCGGGCGACCGCGTCGTGGTCGACGGCATCCAGAAGATCGGTCCGGGCCGGCCGGTGCATCCCGTGCCGCTGGCCGACAGTGCCCGCACCGCCTCGTCCGTGCCGGCACCGACCGCCGCGCCGGGAGGCTCCCGATGAGCGCCCAATCCACCAGCGACTCCACGGAGATCCGCTACTTCTTCATCCGCCGGCCGGTGCTGGCCGCGGTACTCTCGATCGTGGTGACCCTGCTGGGGCTGTTCGCCCTGATGCGGCTGCCGGTCAACCGCTACCCCCTCATCACTCCGCCGGCGGTCAGCATCTCGGCGGTGTACCCGGGAGCGACGGCGGAAGACGTGGCCCAAGCGGTGGCGGCGCCGATCGAGCAGCAGCTCTCCGGGCTCGATGGCCTGCTGTACTTCAAGTCGTCCAACTCATCCGACGGCGCGCTGAACCTGCAGGTCTATTTCGACATCAGCCGCGACCAGGACCTTGCCGCGGTGGACGTGCAGAACGCCGTCAAACTGGCCGAGCCGCAGCTGCCCGACGCGGTCCGTACCAACGGCATCGTGGTCACCAAGGCGCAGAGCGACATTCTCTTCGCCGCGGCCTTGTACTCGTCGGACCCGCGCTATGATGCGTCCTACCTGACCAACTACGCCAAGCTGTACATCGAAGACGAGATCAAGCGGCTCCCCGGGGTGGGCAACGCCCGGGTGTTCGGCCAGCTCGAGTTCTCCATGCTGCTCTCGCTCGACCCCGACCGGCTGGCCAAGCTGGGTCTCACCGTGGGCGACGTGGCGAACGCGGTCCGGGAGCAGAACACCACCAATCCCGCCGGCCGACTGGGCCGGGAGCCGTCACCGCAGGGCACCCAGATCACCCTCCCGGTGACCACCCAGGGCCGGCTGACCACGCCGGACGAGTTCGCCAACATCATCCTGCGGGCCCTGCCCGACGGCTCGCTGGTGCGGGTACGGGACGTGGGCACAGTGACTCTGGGCGCCCGGAACTACGACCAGGTGGCCCGAGTGGACGGCAAGCCCACCACCTTCCTGCTGGTCTACCTGCGAACCGGGGCCAACGCCCTCGATGTCCGGAAGGCATTCGAGCAGCGGATGAACCAGCTGTCGAAGAGCTTCCCGGAGGGGGTGAGCTGGGTGTTGCCGTACGACACCACGCCGTTCATCACCGAGTCGATCCGCGAGGTAGTGAAGACGCTGGCCGAGGCGATGTTGCTGGTGACGCTGGTTGTCTTCCTGTTCCTGCAGAGCTGGCGCGCGACGCTGATCCCGGTGCTGGCGGTGCCGGTCTCGGTCATCGGGACGTTTCTCGGCCTCCTGATGCTCGGGTTCACCGTCAACGTGCTGACGTTGTTCGGGCTGGTGCTCGCCATCGGCATCGTGGTGGACGACGCGATCGTGGTCATCGAGAACGTCGAACGCATCATGGCCGAGCAGAAGGTCACGGCCCGGGTCGCCGCCGACCGCGCCATGCAGCAGGTGGCGGGCGCCCTGGTCGCGATCGTGCTGGTGCTGTGCGCGGTGTTCATCCCGGTGGCGTTCCTGGGCGGGATCACGGGCGAGATGTACAAGCAGTTTGCCGTGACCATCGTGCTGTCGGTGGTGATCTCGGGCATGGTGGCACTGACCCTGACCCCGGCGCTCTGTGCGGCGCTGCTGGTGGAGGGGGTCACCCCGGATCATTCGACTAACCGTTTCTTCTGCTGGTTCAACCGCGTGTTCGGCAGGATCACCAACGGGTACATCGGCCGGGTGGGTCGCATCCTGGGCAGCCCGCGGATCACCTTCGCGGTGTTCGCCACGATTCTCGCCCTTACCTACGTGCTCTTCCGGCGGACGCCGCAGGCGTTCATCCCGGCGGAGGACAAGGGCTTCTTTGCCATCGCGGTGCAGCTGCCCGACGGCGCCTCCAAGCAGCGCACCGAGGCGGTGGTCGGCGACATCGAGAAGTTCCTGCTGGCGGACAAGGGGGTCCGCCACATCGGCGCGCTGGTGGGCGTCGATGCGCTGAGCTTCGCGGCCCAGACCAACAGCGCCATCATCTTCATCAACCTGAAGCCGTGGGAGGAGCGCACCGCTCCCGACATGTCCCTCGAGGCCATCGTGGGCCGGGCGAACGGCCACCTCTTCGGGATGAAGGAGACCCTGGCCTTCGCCTTCAACTTCCCGGAGATCCCCGGTCTCGGCACCACCTCGGGCATGGAGATGAACCTGCAGGCCCGTGGCGGGCAGTCCTTCCCGCAATTCGCCGGCGCGGTGCAGAACTTCGTCAACGACGCCCGGAAGCTGCCCGAGCTCGCCGGGGTGCAGACCACCTTCCGCGCCGACGTGCCCCAGCTCTACCTGCACGTGGACCGCGAGGCGGCCAAGGCTCGCGGCGTGGCGCTCACCGATCTGTTCCAGACCCTGCAGGCGCTCCTGTCCACGCTCTACATCAACGATTTCAACCTGTACGGGAAGACCTACCGGGTGCAGGCCGAGGCCCAGGCCCCGTTCCGCCAGCGGCCGGAGGACATCGCGCGACTGTACGTGCGGAGCATGAAGGGTGACATGGTGCCGATCGGGGCGCTCACCACGACCGAGTTCCGGGGTGGGCCGAGCATCCAGTCGCGGTTCAACGGCTTCACCTCGGCGCTCATCACCGGGGTCCCGGCGCCGGGCCGGAGCTCGGGCGAGGTGCTCAACGCCGTCGAGAAGCTGGTGGCGGACAAGTACGAGGCCCAGGGGATCGGCTACGGCTACAGCGGCCAGTCCTTCCAGGAGCGCGCCTCGGGCGGCGACAGCGGCCTGGTGTTCGCGCTGGGTCTGGTGCTGGTGTTTCTGGTGCTGGCCGCGCAATACGAGAGCTGGGCCATCCCCTTCGCGGTCATCCTCGGCATCCCCTTCGGCATCTTCGGAGCGTTTGTCGGGGTCTTCGCTCGGGGCATGGCGAGCGACGTCTACTTCCAGGTTGGCCTCATCACCGTCGTGGGGCTCGCCGCCAAGAACGCGATTCTGATCGTCGAGTTCGCCACTTCGCTCAGGAACAAGGGCATGTCGATCAACGAGGCCGCCACCGAAGCGGCCCGCGAGCGATTCCGCCCGATCCTGATGACCTCCTTCGCCTTCATCCTGGGTGTGCTGCCCCTGGCCATCGCCGGGGGCGCCGGCGCGGCGAGCCGACGGTCGCTGGGTACCGGCGTGATGTTCGGCATGCTGACCGCCACCACCGTCGGCATCTTCTTCATTCCGCTCTTCTTCGCGGTCATCCGCGGGATCGCCGACCGCGGGCTGCTCCGGCGGCGGCATGCGGTCGCGGCGCCCGCCGTGGCCTCACCGGAGGCCGAGTGATCATGCGAGCATCTCCCGTTGTCCTTGCCGTGCTCCTGCTGGCCGGGTGCGCGGTCGGTCCCTCGACCCGGGTGACGGCGCCCACCCCGCACGCCCTGGGCGCGGGCGACAGCATCACCACCCCCTCGGTGCGCGGGTTCCTCGATTCGCTGACCCAGGCGCGGGACCAGGCCCGGCCCGACACCGCGTCGGCCGCCCTGTGGCGGCCGACGCCGCTCACCCTGGACCAGCGGAGCGACCTCCCCTGGCTCGAGGTGCTGCGCGACTCGCAGCTGGTGGCGCTGGTGGAGACCGCCCTGGCCAACAACCGTGATCTGCGGGTCGCCATTGCCCGGGTGCGGGAATACCGTGCCGAGCTGGGCGCTGCGCGCGGCGACCTCTTCCCCCAGATCTCCGCCAATGGCTCCTACAGCACCAATCAGAGCATCTTCGGCGCCTTTCCGCCGCAGAAGTTCGACGCCGTCCGCATCACCGCCGAGCTCGCCTGGGAGCTGGACTTCTGGGGCAAACTCCGGCGCCAGACCGAGGCGGCGAAGTTCGACTGGCAGGGACGGGAGGAGGATCGCCGGGCGGCAGTGGTGAGCCTGGTGAGCAGCGTGGTCACCACCTATCTCGAGTTGCGCGAGCTGGACCAGAATCTGGTGATCGCCGAGCAGACCCTGGCCTCCCGCCAGGCCACCCTGGAGCTGGCCCGGCAGCGCTTCGCTCAGGGAGTGATCTCCGAGCTCGATGTGCGGCAGTTCGAGGCCGATGCCGCCGCTCCTGCGGCCAGCCTGGCGGACTTTGCCCGCCAGCGCGCTGAAAAGGAACATCAACTGAGCCTGCTGATCGGCCGGGAGCCCGGGCCGATCCCGCGGGGAAACCCGCTCGACCGGACGGTCCAGGCGGTTTCGGTCCCCGACTCGCTGCCGGGCGAGCTGCTGGCTCGGCGGCCGGACGTGCTGCAGGCGCAGCGCGACTGGCAGGCGGCTACCGCCCGGATCGGAGTGGCCGTCGGGAACCGGCTGCCCCGCTTCAGCGTCACCGGTCAGTATGGAACCCAGCGGCCCGACTTCGACAAGCTGTTCGGCTCGAGCGCCGAGGTGTACTCACTCGCCGGCGGTGTGTCGATTCCGCTGTTCACCGGTGGCAGGCTGATCAACCAGGAGCGTGCCGCCCGGGCACGGGCGGACCAGGCCAGGGCCCGATATGAGCAGGCGGTGCTGTCGGCGTTGCAGGAGGCCAGTGATGCCCTGGTGGGGCTCCGGCTCAGCCGGGACCAGCTCGCCGCGCAGGAAACTCAGGCACAGGCGCTCCGTCGGGCCTACGCCCTCGCCGAGCGGCGGTACCAGAGCGGGGTCTCGAGCTACCTGGAGGTGCTGGATGCCCAGCGCGGCCTGTTCGGTGCGGAGCTGGGGCTGGTTCAGGTCGAACGGCAGTACTTGAGTGCGACGGTGCAGTTGTACAAGGCGTTGGGCGGCGGGTGGCAGTAGTGAGTTCCGGGCTCAGAGTTCCAAGTTCCGGGTTGGCACCCTACCACTTGGAACTCGGAACTCGGAACTCAGTTCTGGGCCCCCTAGCCCGCCCGCTGCAGCGCCTCTAGGCTTATGAAGAACCCTTCCGGCTAAGGCTCCATGGCTGCTTCCAACCTGCTCCGACGCCGCACCACCTCGAACCCCGTCAGGGGCGGACTGGTGAGCACCGGTGCCGGAATGAGTCTGCCCAGCGACGTCCTGGCGCAGACCTGCCGCAGGATGTTCTCGGTAGGGATGGCGTTCGCTCTGTTGTGGTCGGTTCCCCTGATCCTGTTCCTGCTGGTCGCGCCACGGGTCGGCGGCATGCCGATGATGGTGCCGCTGTGGCCCATGCCCGGCGCGGCGATTGCGGGGACGGGCGTGGTCGTCTCGCTGCTGCTCGCCGGCCTGTCGGTGCGCCTCAGTCCCCAGCCCGACCTGCTGCTCTTCGTGGGGTCGGCGTTCCTGGTCAGCACCGCGCTGCTGTTCGGGCTGCTCGAGTTCTGGATGCCCGACTTCACCGGCCCGCACACGGTCTGGATCGGCGTCTCGATCCTGGCGTACTCTTCGATCGTCCCCAACTCGCCGTCGACCACTCTGGGCGTCGGCCTGCTCTCGGCCACGATGGCGCCGCTCGCCCTGATCATCACCCGGCTGCGGGGGGTCTACTTCGACGCCACCTGGTTCCAGTACCTGGTGGCGTTTCTGCCCAACTACGTCTGCGCCCTCCTGGCGGTGATCCCTGCACGGATCATACGGCAGCTCGGTCAGCAGGTTCGGAAGGCGCGCGAGCTGGGGAGCTACCGGTTGGAGGAATTGCTGGGGAAGGGCGGCATGGGTGAGGTGTACAAGGCGTCCCACCAGCTGCTTGCCCGCCACGCGGCCGTCAAACTGATCCGGACCGAGTCGCTTGGCAGCAACGATCCGGCCCATGCCCGGGTCATGGTCGAGCGCTTCCGGCGGGAGGCGGAGGCCGCGGCCTCGCTCCGCTCACCCCATACCATCAGCCTGTATGACTTCGGCGTGGCCCACGACGGAACCTTCTTCTTCGTCATGGAGCTGCTCGACGGGCTGGATCTCGAGAGCCTGGTGCAGAAGTTCGGCCCGCTGGACCCCGGACGCGTGGTCCATCTGCTGCGGCAGGCGTGCGAGTCGCTCGAGGAAGCGCATGTCCGCGGACTGATCCACCGGGACATCAAGCCTTCCAACATCTTCACCTGTCGCATGGGCCTGGCGGTGGACTTCGTGAAGGTGCTGGACTTCGGTCTGGTCAAGTCCGAACGGGACCAGGGGAATGACATCCGACTCACTGCTCCGAATCACACCACCGGGACGCCCGCCTACATGGCCCCGGAGGTGGTCCTGGGCACCGGCACGGTGGACCACCGGGTGGACATCTACGCCCTGGGCTGCGTCGCCTACTGGCTGCTCACGGGGCACCTGGTTTTCGAGGGCGGCAACTCGATGCAGCAGCTGCTGCGCCACGCGCACGACCTGCCGGTGCCGCCGTCCCAGCGGAGCGAGCTGGCGATCCCCACATCGCTCGACCAGGTAGTGCTCGCCTGCCTGGCCAAGCACCCGGACGAGCGGCCGCAGAGCGCGGGAGAGGTCGGCCGGCTGCTGCTCGACGCGATGCCGGAGGGCGAGCGTTGGACCGAGGAGCGGGCCGAGCACTGGTGGCAGCGGCACCGTCCCGAATCGGCCCGGCCCACCCCTACCTGCTGCGACGGCCTGACCCTCACCAAGCTCGAAGCCCAAGGCTGGGCGGCGCCCGCCGACTCGCCCGCGGAAGCGGGATTGGCAGACGCCGTCCGGTGATCCGCTCCACTCTGCTGTTCGCGGGCCTTTCCCTGGCGGGCATGACGCCGGCCGCCACTCAGCAACGGGGGCAGTTGTCGCTTCGCGACCTGAGCGGATCGCTGGAGGATGTGGCGGCCCGGGTCGGCCCCACCGTGGTGCAAATCCGGGTAACCGCCTACGGGCCGGTGGCGGGGGGTGGAGCCGCCTCGCTGCTCGGCACCCAGCGGAGCACCGGCTCGGGGGTGATCCTCAGCGCGGACGGATACATCATCACCAACGCCCACGTGGTGGAAGGCGGCCGGCGCCTCGTGGTGGCCATCCCCCGGCCGGCGGTGTCGGGGATTCCCGGCCGCTCGGCGCTCAGGCCGGTGTCGCAGGAAGTACCGGGGCTGCTCATCGGCAGCGACCACGAGACCGACCTCGCCGTCCTCAAGGTGGATCTCGCCGATCTCCCCTTTGCCACCCTGGGCGACTCCGACTCGCTCATGCCGGGCCACCTGGTCCTTGCCTTCGGCAGCCCGCTCGGCCTCGCCAGCTCGGTCACCATGGGAGTCGTGAGTGCGGTGGGTCGGCAGCTCCGGGACGAGGACCGGATGCTGTACATCCAAACCGACACCCCGATCAATCCGGGCAACAGCGGCGGGCCGCTGGTGGACGCGAGCGGGCAGGTCATGGGCATCAACACCCTCATCCTGAGCCAGTCCGGTGGCAGCGAAGGGATCGGCTTTGCCGCGCCGAGCAACATTGTGCGCCACGTCTACCAGCAGCTCCGAACCTATCGCCGGGTGCGGCGGGGGGAGATCGGAGCGTTCGCCCAGACGGTAACACCCGCCCTCGCGGCCCGGCTGCGGCTCATCCGGGATTGGGGAGTGATCCTGGGAGACGTGTATCCCGGCGGTCCCGCCGACAGGGCCGGGCTCAAGCTGGGAGACATGATCCTCTCGCTGGACGGGAAGCCGATGGAGAACGGCCGGCAATTCGAAGTCGATCTCTACCGTAAGACCATCGGGCAGCCGGTGACGCTCGAGGTCGGGCGGGGGCCACAGCGCCTGATCCTCAAGGTGACCGTGGCCGAGCGCCGGGGTGATCCGCAGCAGTTCAGCGACCTGGTCTCCCCGGAACGGAACCTGGTTCCCCGGCTCGGCGTGCTGGGGCTGGAGCTGACCCCCCAGCTGGCGCAGGTGATTCCCGGGCTTCGGGCACCACGGGGCGTGGTGGTTGCAGCGGTGGCGGGTGACGCAGCCGGCGGCCTGGAGCCGGGCGACGTGATCTACGCCGTCGATCGGGGGCCGGTGGGCACGCTGGCGGAGCTGCGTGCGGGGCTCGACAGTCTTCCCGCCGGGGGGAGTGTGGTGCTGCAGGTCGGCCGCGAGGGGCAGCTCCGGTTCGTCACGGTGACGCTCGAGTGACGGCATCGGCGGCGGCGGAGCGCCCCGGCAGCGAACTGGACCGGTTCCTCCGGCTGTTCAGCGACGTGCGCGCCGGAGAAGGCGGCACCGCGCTGATCCTCACCGCCAACGTGTTCCTGCTGCTGTGCGCGTACTATGTCATCAAGCCGGTTCGCGAGGCGCTGATCCTCACGGGCGGCGGCGCCGAGGTAAAGTCGTACGCCGCCGCCGGCCAGGCGATCCTCCTGCTGGCGCTGGTGCCGCTCTACGGCCTGCTCGCCGACCGCCTGCCGCGGCGCCGCCTGCTGAATGCGGTCACCGCCTTCTTCGTCGCCTGCCTGGTGGGGTTCTGGGCGCTCGCCCGTGCCGGGGCGCCGGTCGGCGTGCCGTTCTTCCTCTGGGTGGGGATCTTCAATCTCATGATCGTGGCGCAGTTCTGGTCCTTCGCCAACGATCTCTACAGCAAGGACCAGGGTGAGCGTCTGTTCCCCATCGTCGCCTTCGGCGCGTCGCTGGGCGCGGTCGGTGGCAGCGCGCTGACCTCGAAACTGATCCCGCTGATGGGCGTCCCGGAACTGCTGCTGGTGGCGGCCGGGCTGCTGATCGGCGCGGCGGTGCTGAGCCAGGTGGCCGACGCCCGGGAACGGGCGCGGAACGAAGCGACCATCCCCGCCAGGTTCACTACCGCGGAAATCCCGGCGGCGACCGGTGAGTACGAGATCCTGACCACCGCGGACGGCCCCAAGGTCACGGTCTCGATGACCGGGACCGGCGGAGGCGGGAGGAAGGGCACCTTCCAGCTGGTGTTCAGCGACCGGTACCTGCTGCTGATCGCCCTGCTCATGCTGGTGCTCAACTGGGTGAACACCACGGGCGAATACCTTCTGAGCCATACCGTCGCCGCGGCCGCCGCCGACGCTGTGGCCAAGGGGACCGCCGGCGGCCTGGGCGTGGCCGAGTACATCGGCCAGTTCTATTCGGGCTTCTTCCTGGTGGTGAACCTGGTCGGCCTGGTGCTCCAGCTCTTCGTGGTGTCGCGGCTGATCAAGTATGCCGGAGTCCCGATCGCGGTCCTGGCGCTCCCCGTCATCGCCGCCACCGGGTACTCGCTCCTGGCGTTCGCCCCGATCCTGGCCGTGGTCCGCTGGGTGAAGACCGCGGAGAATGCCACCGACTACTCGCTGCAGAACACGGTGCGCAACGTGCTGTTCCTGCCCACCAGCCGCGACCAGAAGTACAAGGCCAAACAGGCGATCGATTCCTTCTTTGTGCGGGCGGGCGACGTGCTGTCCGCCATCCTCATCTATGTCGGCACCACCCAGCTGGCGTTCGGCCCGTCGCAGTTCGCGCGGGTGAATCTCGCGCTCTCGCTGGTGTGGATCGGTCTCGCCTATGCCGTGGGGCGGGCGTACGCCCGGAAAACCTCTCTCGGAGCGGCGGCATGACCGGACGAACCCTGTGGCCGATGGTGGCGGTGGGCCTGATGCTGTGCCTGGACGGCGCCGGTGCCCGACAGCTTCAGGCCCAGACTGCCGACACCATGGTGCTGCAGGCCGCCGGCCCCGAGTACGAGGCCGGTGGGTTCTACCGCTTTCTGTTCGGCGCCGGCTATCGAGAGTTGTGGACCAGGCCCATCCAGGTGCCGGTGCTCGACCTGGCGACCTACGCGGGCGGGCTCACCCCGGTGAAGCGCACCGGCGGCCAGCAGACCCGCGGCCTCCGGTTCAGTGCCCCTGACGGGCGGGAGTTCTTCTTCCGTTCGCTGGACAAGGACCCCTCGAGCGTCCTGCCGCCCGATCTGCGGGGCACGGTGGCGGCCAACGTGGTGCAGGACCAGACCAAGTCCGCCCTTCCTACCGCGCCACTGGTGGTGTCCCGCCTCCTCACCGCGGCCGGCATCCCGCACGACGAGCCCAGGATCGTGGTGCTGCCGGACGATTCGCTGCTCCTGGAGTTCCGCTCGGTGTTTGCGGGGGTCATGGGGACCCTGGAGGAACGGGTGGGCGGCACCGGCCCGGCCGCCCACTGGGGCGGCGCCAGGGAGATCATCACCACCGACAGCCTCATCGCCCTGACCTCCCGGAGCACCGCCGACCGGGTCGACGCGAGGGCGTTCCTGAAGGCGCGGCTGTTCGACATTCTCATCGGCGACTGGGACCGGCACCGTGACCAGTGGCGCTGGGTCCGCTTCTCGGACAGCACGCCCCGGATGTGGCAGCCGGTGCCGCTCGACCGGGACCAGGCCTTTGCCAAGTACGACGGTTTCCTGCTCGGCATCGCCCGGCAGGTGGCCCCGCAGCTCACCAACTACGGGCCGTCGTACCCGGGAATGGTGGGCGCCACCTGGAACGGCCGGGACCTGGACCGCCGGTTCCTGGTCGGGCTCGAGCAACAGGAATGGGACTCGGTGGCCCGCTCGCTCCGCGCCGCGCTCAATGACGGCGTCATCCGGGAGGCCGTGCGGGCCCTTCCCCCACAGCACTACACGATCATCGGGGTCACCCTCAACGACTGGCTCCGGCTCCGGCGGGACCAGTTGCCGGACGCGACCCGGGATTTCTATCGGCTGCTGGCCAAGCAGGTCGACGTGCACGCCACCGCGGGCAACGACCTCGCCGAGCTCACCCGGGACCGGGATGGCGCGGTTCAACTGACGCTGCGCGGGTCAGGTGACTCCGCGCCATATCTCGCCCGCAAGTTCAACCCCCGGGATACCAAGGACGTGCGGCTCTTTCTGGGCGACGGGTCCGATACCGCGGTTGTGCGCGGCGACGGAGACCGGATCACCCTCCGGGTCCTGGGCGAGGACGGCGACGACCGGCTGGTCGATTCCGCCACCGCCGGCAGCAACCGGTTCTATGACGACAGCACCGGTCCCGCTCGGACGGCGGGGATCGCACATGGGGTAGATCGACAGCCATACACCCTTCCGAAGGAACCCAATCCGCACACACCGCCGCCGCGGGATTGGGGCAACCGCTGGCAGGCCAATATCTGGGCCAGCTTCGGACCGGATGTGGGCCTCTTTCTGGGCGGCGGGCAGACCTTCACCAGCTACGGCTTCCGCAAGATTCCCTTCGCGGCCCGGCATCACGTCCGGGCCGGCTTTGCCACCGGACCCCAGGCCTTCCGGGCGGAGTACCGGGGCCAGTTCCAGCGGGAGAACTCGGCAACCCAGCTCGAGCTGCTGCTGCGCGCCTCGGGGATCGATGTGATCCGCTTCCACGGCTTCGGCAACGACATCAAGGCACCAGGGAGCGACGAGTTCTACCGGGTGACTCAGCAGCAGTATCTGGTGGCGCCCTCGGTGAA
>JBGQJV010000109.1:0-13863 GCA_041499215.1 Gemmatimonadota bacterium
CTCATCCAGCAGAAGGCCGGCACAGCGACCGCCGGGGTCGAGCGGCGCGGGCAGATGCGCCGTGTACAGCAGGCGGTCCCCATCAAGGGTGTACCCCTGCGGCCCCGTCGGGAACTCGAGGCCGAGCCAGTAGTCATCGGGCCGATAGGGCAACTGAATCGGGACCAGTGCGGGCTCGTTGCCGGTCAGCGCGCCAGCCAGCTGCATGGTCTGCTCCCAGTCACGCACCTTCGGCCGGACCCGCGCCACCCCGTAGAGCCAGTCATCGACCGGGAAGTCGTGCAGCGTGACGGCATGACGGAGAAGAGCATCCTCTCGGCTGTCGGCGACCGCCGCCGCCACCTCGGACGCCCGCGCCGCGGAGAGAGTGAACTCGGGCACCACCAGGAAGTCGTCCCCGAAGACCGCCTTCAAGGCGGAGGTCAGCAGGAACACGCGGGGGACCGGATCCGCCGTGGCATCATGGCCCGCGAGCAGGTCGGTGACCTTCGTGATTCTCGAGACCAGATCGGCTGCGAGGGCCTCGGTGCGTCGCAGCAGGTCGGCGGCCAGGCCGACCATCGCCTTCCGCGCGTTGCTCAGGTCCAGCGGCTGCCAGTCGAAGGCATCGAGAGGCAACAGCCCGTCGATGGCGTCGTACAGGGAACCGATCGTGGTGACATTGGTGGACAGCACCGCTCGGAGGCCGCTGAGCTTCTGGGCGAAGCTGCCGCGCCGGGTCACCAGATCCGCCAGCAGCAGCTCCGGCGTCAGGGGATTGAGATTGGCGACCACCGTGCTGATCTCCGCCTCCGCACGGCGGAGCAGCCCGAGCTTCTCGGCGGGGGTGCTGGTCGTTGGCAGGGCGGGATATTCGACACTGATGAACTGATCGAACCGATCCAGCCGGGCGGCCCAGCGCGTGACACGGTCTCCGACCAGAGCAAAGAGGGACGCGAACTGGCCCTGCTTCCACTGCAGCACGAATCCCCACCCCGACCCCGGCAGCCCGTAACGGCTGGCCCGCTCCAGGAGGCCGACGAGCTGCGCCGCGAGGCCGTCGAGCTGCTGCTTGAGTTCGGGGCTGAACCCGGCGACGCCGGGCGGCAGCGCCTTGATCGTATCGCGCAGCTGGATCGCATCGTCCCGGAGCGACCCCAGCTCTGCCACGGCGCTCGTCAGGAGAGCTTTGTCGAGAGTCGCCGTTGCATCGTCATCGCGGTTCGCCTCGCCGCCGAGCGCCAGATCCGTCGCCTGGAGCGGTCGCGACTTGGGCAGGAGGCCACGGAGGTGACGGACCAGGGGCGCGGCCTCGAAGAACGTCACCTTCCCGGGAATCGGGTCGGTGCAATGGATCTTGATGTCGGCATCGGGCCGCGGGTTGTACTGGCTCACGATACGCCACACCACCCGATCGTCGAGTTCGCTCATCGCCTGGGCCGCTTCGACCTGCAGCAGGTAGAGCAGATCGATGGGCTGCAGCCCCAGGTCCGCCTGGGTGACCGTTGTCTCCCGTACGGCGTTGTTGGCGTGGTCGAAATAGCTGACCCGGCAGGCGACATCGGCCGGCGGGGGAAGCATGCCGGCCAACCAGCGATTGACCGCCGCCGCCGAGCGGGCGCGCGGCGTCAGCGCCAGGCCGGCGACCGGCGAGGCCGTGGTCGAGACGCCGGTCTCCAGATGCAGCGCGACCCGGTGGGTGAGCTGGTGGCCGCTGTGCGGCGTGCGGACGACATCGGGGTCCGGGGGGTAGTTGCCGCGGCTGAAGCTGTCGAGGCTCCCCGCGGCCCGCTCGAAATTCCCCTGCACCGCCTGGTGAACGCTCTCCGCCAGGCCGAGGTCGGCGATAGCGTCGTGAATGTCGACCAGGTCCGCGACCGCGGAGTCGATGGCGGAGGCCTGCGCCACCGTGGCGTCCGGGAGGCTCTTGCCGAAGGGATAGTGGCTGTTGCCCGACTGCCGCAGGTACTCCACCAGACTCAGGCCATCGACGACGTTCCGCGCCTCCAGGGCCTCGATCGGGACGTTCGGGTCGCTCTCCAGAGTGGGGATCAGCTTGTTGGCGGCGAGGGGAAATTCCCGCCGGAGCGCGAAGATGAACGAATCGACCTCGGCGACCTGGTAGGAATCGTGCAGCGCCCGCTCGAGCCGGTAGCCGAGCAACGCTCCCAGGCTCTGACCGCCGCGCATGCCTTCCAGGAAGGCCATGGCCACCCGCACACGGGACGACGAGAGATCGACGGCGAAGACCTCGCTGTTCGCCGCACTGGCGTTGGCGAGATAGCCGTTCCTGAGGACGGCCGCGGTCACCGCATGGTTGAGCGACGGCGCGATGACATACCCGCCGTTGGTGCTGTCCCGGACCAGGGGCGGCAGCTTGTCGTCACCGAAGACCGGCACGAGATCCGGCGGTAGCGTGATCGGTGTGAGCTGCTTGTGCTCCGAGCGGACGTCGTGCAGGTAGCCGTAGACCCCCAGATAGGTCCCGCGAGCAGGGGCAGTGGTACCGACCGACAGGCCGCGGAGGTTGGCCAGCCGGTAGTTGGCCAGCCCCAGCAGCCACGCATCGAGGCGGTAGGTGCAGCAATCGAGGTGCTCGGCGAAGGCCCGCTCCAGGCGGGCGGTCGGTACGCCGGTCAGCCGGTCGATCGCTTTGATCTGCTCGTCCAGCGTGGCCGCCGACGGGCTGGTCCCGATCACTTCGACGATATACTCCGAGACCAGCTTGGCCGGATCCCCGGTGATCCGTGCGTCCGCGGAGTAAAGCGGCAGCCAGCGACTCTCGCTGGCCCCGGCATCGCCCTTCACATGAATGAAGGGCGCCTCCCGGTTGCGTGCCTTGGCCGATCCCGGGTCGAGCAGGCCCCCCGCTACCGCCAGCGAAACGCTCGTGCGCCAGAACGAGAGCATGAGCGCGTGGCGGAGGCAGAGGTAGAGCAACGCCGTGGGAGGCTTGTCATCAACGAACCCCGCCTCGAGCCGCAGGGTCTCGAGCGAGGTCGCCGCGGCGGTGCGGAGCCATTGCAGGTAGTTGTGGCCGTCGGCGGTGTAGACCCGGACCGGATCGCGCTCCGAGAGGGGCCTGTCATCGATGACCGGTCCCTGCAGCAGGTTCTGCTGGGAGAGGAAGAGCATCTGGAGCAGGTCGGGCAGCTCCGTCCCGGTGAATCCCAGCCGCATCAGCAGCGCGACGACGCTGCGCACTCCGCCCGCCTGATCCACGCTCTTGAGCCAGGCGCCGCCCGTGCCATCGAGATCCAGGACGTTGTAGAGGTGATCCTTGCTCTCGGCGTAGCGCTGATGGTACTCCACCGACGAGGGATGCAGCCCGACGACGTCCAGCAGCACCTGCTGGGGATCCTGCTGGGCGCTGGACGTCCCGACGCGGGATACCTGATCCACCAGCCCGGCCCAGTCCGTGCCGATCCGCTGGAGCAGCCCGGTGAGCCGGGTCAGGAAATCGCTGGCAAGCGTCGGCGCCCCGCCGGCGGCTGCGCCGGGGCGGCGAACCCCCTCCCAGGTCAGGCGGGAGAAGACGGTCGTGGGGAGGATGCCGTACGGCTGCCGCCCAATGCGCAGGGCCGGCACCGCGCCCCGGCCGCTCACGAACCGGGTGAAGAATCCGCGGGTGCTTTCTATGTCCTCGGGCTCGAACAGAGGGTGCATCATGGTTTCCATGAAGTACCCCAGCGTGCCGGGCCAGAGGGCGGCGTTCAGCGCCCGCGCCTCCCGTTGATCGGTGCCATCGGCGCCATGGGTGTGATTCAGTACGGCGGGGTCGATGCCGAGCGCGCCGGCCAGCCACTCGCCGTCGGAGCGGAGACCGGGGTCCGGATTCGGGACAATCAGTTCCCCATGCCGCAGGACGTCGTCGTAAGAGAGGTCGGCGTCGTCGGCGGGGCTGTACCCCGAGACGGTCCCGTCGGTGTTGTTGGTGGGAGTCCCCTGGGCCAGCAGGCTCATCCCCAGCCCGCTCGCCTGCAGGTGCGCGAGATGCTCCTCGAGCAGCAGCCGCGACTGATTCGCATCGCTCGCGAGGCGCACCCCCAGCACGATGATGCGGTCGAAGCCGAGGCGGGCCTGCACCGGGTTGAGATCGACCTTGAACCCCATCCCGGTCGCGACGGCGCGCTCGAAGTCCACCATCCACTGCATCTCGTCGGGGACATGCAGCTCCCCATCCTCCGCGCGGAGCTGCTGGTCGGCCGGTGCCGAGGGATCGGGGCCGCAGGCGAGCGGAGAGGGGATGGGTGCCCCGAGCTGCTCGATGACCTGTCCCGCCTGAAGCCCAAGGAACAGGAGTCGGTCCGGCAGAATGCGAGCCTGAGGCGCGTGACTCCACGAGTCCTGCTGCGTGGGTGGCGCGGCGGGCCACTTCAGGAAGCCAACCTGGACGTCAACCTGGGAGCGGGTGAGCGGCGGGACGGGGTTCTCGGACAGATTTGCTGGCTGATACTGGGCCTGGATCTCGGCCGCCCGGGCCGCTCCGAGCGCCTGCACCAGCACATCGGCCGCCGCGGCGAGCAGGGCGGCATCTCCCTCAGCGCGCCAGACCGCCTTCCAGTACGTCCCGACCGGCCCGACCTCGGTGCCGCCGAGCGGTGGCTCGGCCGCGACGACGAGGACCACGTCGCGCTCGGCCGCCTTGACCGGCTCATCGCCGGGGTTCGCCGGCGTGAACTGGGCGATGATCCACGCCGCGCGGCCCGAGCCATGGCTCGCCACGAGCGCACGCCACGCCGAGCGACGCCCGGCATCCGTCCCCCCCGCACGCCACCAGTCGATCCAGTACTGTCGGGCACTAGCGAGCTCGGTCACCGAGAGGAGCGGCTCGAATCCGTCGATCAGGCAGTCGTCCGGGTAGACCCGCACCCAGAGCTGGTTCTGCGCCCCGGCGCCGCCCTCGGCGACCTTGAAGCGGGTCTCGAGCCGGACGGGAAACAGGAGAAACGGCGTCTGATCGTTCAGCGATGCAACCGCGGCGCGCGGGTCGGCGACCGCGGCGAAGCCCTGCTCCGCCTCTCCCTTCCGGGTGCCGGCCCGCTCCAGCTCCTTCGCGAGGCCGGTGAGCGTCCGCTCCGCCTCGGCGCGCTGCCGCTCGAGTTCCTTCAGCCGGCCCGCCGAGCGCCCGGGACTCCGGCGGACGTCGGCAATCTCGGTGTCGAGCGCTCGGCGCGCCTCCGAGGCGGCGAAGAGTGCCGAGCGAGCCTCTTCCCAGGCCAGTCGGGCCTGCGTCAGCGTCATCCGCGCGCTCGCCAGGTCGGTCACAATCGCTCTCCCCGTGTCATTGCGGGCGCAAGAGTTCCGCCGCGTGTATCGCCACGAGCACCGGCGCCTGGAAGAAGATGTACGCCAGATCTGAGGAGGTGACGCCGGCGTCCCAGGTGACGGCGTGGTCCTCCGTCCACTGGTCGTGCACCGCGGTGCCGGCGGTTGACGGTGGCTCCGTCAGGGCGGGAGACGCGGCAGGGTCGATGCGGAGATAGTTGCCCGTCGGGGCAACGTCGGTCCAGGAGAGGTCATTCCACACATTCAGGGATCCATCCCGCGAAAGATCCAGCCCGAAACGCGGCTCCCCCGGACGCTCCTTGATAATGAAGAACCACCCCGGATCATCGCCGGCGTGCTCGCCGGTACCGCCCCGCGCCTGCTCGATCGTGAGGTCGAACCCGAGGAAGTAGATGTCGGGTTCGAGCTTGGCCGCATAGAGCGGCGTCCGGAGCTTTTCGCGCGGGGGGGCGTCGACTTCGGCGCCGGTCAACTGGACCAGGGAACGCGGCTGGCTGGTATCGATCGTGTTGCCCTTCATCGGCCAGGCCGCGCGCTGGGCGTAGATGACGGCGTTGGGATAGCGCTTGAGCAGCTCGCCCCGGATCACCAGCACCGTATCCTCCTGCCCCGGGGCGCGCCCGCCCCGGTTGTCGTGGGTGCCGAGCTGGGAGAACTTCGACCAGAGGTGCAGGGGCGGAATGTCCTTGAGCTTCTCCCGCGCGGCCGCGTCGCTGGCGGCGGAGGGCGCCAGGAACGCGCTCACGTCCCAGAACTGGCGGAAGTAGCTCCCCCGATTATCCGAGGGGTATTCCCGCCACAGCAGCTCCCGCCCGAACTCGTGGTTGAGGCCCACCATGTAGGACTCGATCACCTTTCGGTTGGTCTCGAGCAGCGTCACGCTGTTCTCGGGAACCAGGTTGATATTCGGTACGAAGAGCTCGGGCGAGAGCTGATACAGCGGCTGGTACATCGGGAGGTTGATTTCGGGATAGTAGAGCGGCTCCTTGAACTCCTCCACCTGCAGGTCGGCGATGTGCCCGGGGATCACGATCCCGTCATAGACCCGGCGGACGATGGTCCGGTCCGGGTCGATCGCGGCCAGCGTGGTCTGGCCCATCGCCTGGAGGTCGAGGGTCACCGGGGGCGTCTCCACCGACGCCTGGGTGCTCTGCTCGAGGAGGGTGTAGGAATTCTTGAGCGCGGCCTTGAACCGGACCGCCTCCGGGCTGTCGGTGGATCCCCCGGTCGGCGGCGGCGGCGGCGGAGGCGCGCCGGGCACCGGGGCGCGCAGCACGAAGCCGGCGCTCACCGGCAGCCGGTCGACCGACTGGGGCGTCTGGGCTGCGCCATCCAGCCGATCGGCCCGCGCCACGTCGGCCTTCCATCTGGCGAGGAGTCGCGCAGCACCGGCGGCGATGGCGGCGACCACCGCGGCCAGCACCAGGCCCAGAGGGATCGGCACGAGGACTCCGAGCAGCAGGGCGACGATCAGTCCCACCACCAGCACGGCCGTCGGCAGCCAGGGCCAGCGTCGGAGCCAGTCGACCAGGAACGCGGGTACACCCGGCGGAAGCAGAGTGTGGCCGCTCGCCTCGACCGTGGTGACGCCGGCCGGTGTCGCCTTGGGGGGCGCGGCGGCGACCAGGCCGTGGTTCATCCGGCTGAGCAGCGCGTCCGGTCGGACGCTCGCCGTGAACGGCAGCCGGCGGATCAGGCGTCCCCCCGGCCGGACGGCTCGGCGCATCGCGCCCGACGTCGCCGCGGTGGAGAGGCGGCTCGCGGCGAGCTGATAGTGCGCCGTCTTCCCCGCCAGCATCACCCGCTTCTGGAGTGGCGCCGTCAGCATCAGCCCGCGTTCCGCGGCAACCCGATAGAGCGTCTTCAGGTGGCGCTCATACCAGATGACACTCACCTCCCGGGCGAGCTGGGCCGCGCGAATCCGTCGGATCGCCTCGAGCACGTCCCCGATCTGTGCCCAGGCGAGGTTCATGTACTCCTCCTGTCCCTGCTGGATCACGTCGGTGCCGAACCCCGCCACCGCCCGATAGCGTGGGTCCAGGTTCAGGGCGTGCACCCAGTTGGTCCGATTGGGGAGCGGCGCACCATCCAGAGCGGACAGCAGCCGGTCGGTGAGCGCGTGCCAGCGCCCGTAGAGGGGCGGGGTGATGAGCGGATCGGGATCGACCGGGGCCACGTTGCCGCCGGCCGGCGGTGGCGCAGCCGCGCGCGCGGCGGCGTTCGCCTGGGCGGCGGGAGCCGACCCGTAGTCGTCGGCCAGGTTGATGAAGCCGGCCAGCGCGGTCTGGAACGGATGCGGATAGGGGGTAGCCCACCGGTCGTACTGTTCGACCTTCGCGCGGTCCTCCTGGTTCAGACCCGCGAGGGGCACCCGGAGCGCTCCCGACAGCTTCAGCACTCCACCCAGCGCAGGGTCGGTGATCCCGGGGAGATTCGACCCGGGATCCTGCACGTCGATGTCCCGCCAGCCCACCCGCGCGTCGGCCGGCCGCGGCTCGAGCAGCCGGACCAGGGACTCGAAGTCGCCGATCGCGCCGGTCCGGAAATACCAGCGGAAGTAGATCGGGTAGTTGTCCGGCTGGAGCCGATCGGCGGGGTTCTGGGGGTAGTCCTGCCAGGCACCATGGGTCGCGTGTGGCGCCGTGGCGGGGTCGAGGCCGAGGCCGGCGAGCCGGCCGCTCTCGAAGACCGGCACCAGAAAGGCGTGATACGGCGTGTTCTCCTTGAGCTTCCTGGGGCAGAGTATCCTGGAGTAGCCGAGGTCCGGGTTCTCGCCCAGGGTCGCCGAGAGCCGGGGGATCACGGCGGTCATGTCGGTCGACGTGATCTCGGTCTCGGCCGCCGTGAGTCCGCGGTTGACGTGCACGTGGACCCAGGCCCAGAGCTGGTCCGCCGGAGGCAGGAGGCTCTTATCGCTCAGAGTGAAATACGGGAGTGGGCGACCGGTCTGGTCGGTCCCCTCCTGGAACTCTCCTTCCTCCAGGACAACCAGCGTGATCCAGGGCCGGAGCCGGCTCTGCTTCGGCACGGCGGGGGTGTAGCGCCAGGGAAAGTCCTCGTCGTAAAACTCGATGCCGGCGAGGTAGTTGGGCTCGAAGTTGGTGATCCAGTTCCGGGGATCGACCCGCACGATCGCCCGGCTGTCGATCCCGATCACATCGCCGGGCCCGAACAGCTGGACGGTCTTGGGGACGCTCTGGGTGATCGGCCCGCCCGCCAGCCCATCGCCGCTTATCTCGATGTTGACCGGGATGCTGGCCCGGAGCTTCACCTGACTGTCGCCCTCCTCGGTGGTGACCTTGTTGGCGATGCCCTGGCGGAGCCAGGGGAGGAAGGAGTAGCTCCCGAGCGGCGTGGTCATCAGGCGGCGCGCTCCGTATCGCGGGCGGGGATGATGTGCAGGGCGGCGGCACCGGCCGGATCGCGCTCCTCCAGGGACCTGAGGTACTCCCGCGCCTCCCCCTCGCTCCCGAAGCCCGCCGACTCGGCGGCCACCGGCATGTTGGTCTCCGCCGAGACGACGGCGTAGCGCTCGCCCCGCACGGTGACCACCGACTCCGAGGGATTGCCCTGGGTCCGCGTGCGCTTGGAGAGGAGGCTCTGCGATGCGGCGTTGCCGTTCAGGAAGTGATCGAAGAGCTTCCCGACGTAGTGGGTGAAGCGCTGGGCCAGCCGCCGGTAGTTGCTGTCGAGGAGGATCTGCTCGTAGCGGACATTCCGCCGCACCACCTGGCTGGAGGCGAGGAGGGCTCCCTGGGCCGAGAGCTGGAGCCCGCCATGCTGGGACTCGAACCCGGGCCGGGAAAGCTTCTCGGCGTCGCTCAACTCCTGGAACTGGGCCGGGGCGAACTTCTCGAGGGCATCGCCGGCCTTCTGGAAGTTTCCGGTCGTCTCCCGCAGCGTGAATCGGACGGCGTCCTGCGGGGTCTGGGTGCCGACCTTCTGGATGGTGAGGTCGAGTGGGATCGCCCGCTGGCTGATCCGGAGCGTCCCCAGGGGGTGGAACACCAGCGTGGCCGGATCCGGCGGAAGGGGACGCAGCGTCACCCGCGCCGCCGACCCCGCGTCGAAGGTGGTGACCCAGTTCTCGGTCTTCTCCACTTCGGCGACGAGGAGCGGGAGGACGCCGATGAGCGCGAGGACGGCTTCCAGGGTATCGCCCCAGGTGCGGTCGAACTCCTTGGTGACATCCCAGCAGAGGATGTGCACGGTGCCGCGGCCGCGGGCGCGCCACGGAGTGATCCCTTCCAGGGTGAAGTCCAGCTCGATGCTGAACACCCCCGCGCCGAAGACCTTGAGCGACACCGTCGCGCTGACGTGGATGATGAAGTAGAAGGGCTTGAAGCGGATCAGGGCATCGAAGCCGATGGTCCCTTCCACTGCGAACGCCGAGAAGCCGAAGTAGAGCTCGGCGTGCGCACCCATCTGGGCGGTGTTGCTGGTGAGGGCGAAGTAGGTGTCCGCCCGGATCCGGCCCCAGGACTCGTTCAGGATGTTGAGCGAGATGCGCTTGGGGATCGGGAAGGGGAGCGGCGGCGGATCGTATTGCGGGTGGAAGCCGCCGACGCTCATGAGGATGTTGGGCTCGTCGCCGAACGCGGCGAGCACGCCCATCTCCCCTTCCATGGTAATGAAGAGGATTCGCGAGTCGTACATCGCGGCGAAGAAGAACAGCCGCTTCTTGTCGAACTCGATCGCCCCGATGAAGTCCACCTGCAGCACCAGCACCGGATCGTCGGGATCGGGGAGCAGGAGTCCCAGCACGCCCAGGATCGCGATGTTGCCGGGGATCTCGATCACGATCCCGAGCGAGAGGGTGATGAGGGTCGGGGTGCCCCAGCCCAGCTTGGCCATGGGGCCGATCAGGAAGGTGTTGAGCTGGGGCGGGAAGATGGCACGGAGGTCGCTGATGATCTTGGGGGCGTTGGCGATCACGTCGTGGGGGAAGAGGATCTCGCTCACTGCACCGGTGCGGACCCCGGCGGCGAGGGTTTCGAGCTTCACGGTGCGGTTGAGCCCCAGGAGCCCACCGACCCCGATCAGCTTGAATCCATACCCCAGCTGGATGCCGGCGCCGAACTCGGCGGTGATGATGACGAGGAGGGAGAAGCCCTTGGTCCCGTCGGGCATCCGGGTGGTGATGAGCCCGACGGCCTTGAGGTCCACCATGTCGCTGAACTTGAGCTCCAGCGCGCCGGCGTACTCCTCATTGTCGAAGTCGAAGTAGAGGTAGCCCCCGCCCTTCACCGGGCCGGCGTTGACGGCGAGGCCGACCCCGTTGGGTGGCTTGAAGCCGAAGCTGACGTCGAGCGGGCCGGCGTTGCCCGAACGATCCGCCTTGAACTCGAAGGTGGCGCGAACCCCGACCTCCTCCACCACCAGCGCCAGCGGGCCCAGCTTGGCCGAAATCCCGGTGGCCAGGGTGAGGGGGAACTTGCCGTCCTTGAGGGTCAATCCGATTGTCAGGTTGTCGAGATTGATCGGGCCGAGCGCAACATGCAGCGGCAGCCGGATCACCAGCCCCGAGGATCCCTTGAAGTAGAGGCCGGAGCGGCTGGAGAACCCCACCCCCAGCGAGAACCCCGCCGTGATCCCGTCGGCCGGCAGGATCTTGGCCAGGAAGCCGTCGGCATCATCCGACTTGAGGACGATGAGGCCGTCCCGGAGCTCGCCTTCGACGAACAGACTGAGATCGGCCAGCTTCTCGACGCCCAGCGCGATCGACCCGGAGCCGATCTCAAACCGGCTCCCCTGCGGCACGCCGAAGGAGACCAGCGGTGTCTCGGCCGGGGAAACGGTGGGCTCGATGCCCACCCGGGCGCCGAACTGGATCCCTTCGGCCAGCTTGGCGGGATTGGTGGTAAAGAGCTGATTGATGAAGGTGAAGCTGCCATCGGTGCCCAGCCGCACGCCGAGGCTGTCGGTCAGCGTCGAACTGAGCTTGATGGTGATCTGGTAGGAGTCTCCGAGGGGGATCTTCAGCTCGGATCCGAAACGCAGCCCCGCTCCCACCCCGGTGCAATGGGTCGTGGCCGGATCGATCACCGGATAGAGCAGGATGCTCAGGGCCGCGGCGGGATCGGAGGTGAGCGGGAAGCTGAGCGACGACAGCGGGTGGATCTCGGTATACGGGGTGATTGACTCACCGTCGTAGGCGGGCCTGGTATCGGGCGGGGGTAGCTGGGGGCTCAGGTCGTGCCCGTCGTTGAACGTGCCCAGCGCCGCGAGGTCCGGGCGAACGATGGTGGCGAAGTAGCCCAGTCCGGCGCCGAGGCGGTAGAGGAAGTAGACCAGCTGCCGGTAGCGGAGCCCCTGGGCATCGACCAGGTTCCCGGTCAGGGTATTCAGGGGATCGGAGAAGTAGGCCGGGATGCGATCCCACCGAACGGTCCGCCTCAGATGCGCCGCGTGAAAATCGGTGGGGGTGTCGGTGATCTCCTCGAGCTCGATGATGCCGACCAGCAGCAGGGCCGCATGGACCACCGGATGGCGGTCCTCGAAGAAGCGGACGACGAGGTAATCGGCCAGCTTGCGGGCGATGGTGGCGAGAATGTCGGTGTCGGTGAGCAGCCCCGAGCCGGCGAAGTCGTTCTGCAGCGCGGCGGAAATCGCCTCGATGGCCCGGAAGGCTTCCAGCACCAGACCAAGGATCTCGAGCAGAGCCTCGCCTACCTTGTCGTCATCCCCGCTGGCGGACGCCTGCTCCAGGGTGACGATAAGGTCCTGCAGCTTGGTGAGCGCCGGGGAGAGGGTATTGAAGGCCGTGACCGCCGAAGGGGGGAGAAAGCCGAGGTCCGCCAGCAGCTTGGACGCGCTGTCGGGGTCATTCACGGCGGCGATCACCGGGAAGAACAGGTCGACGATCAGGTCGACGAAGATGTCCGCGTCTTCGAGGGCTGTGGCCACGGCGGCTCTGACCGGCTACGGGTTGTTGGCCACGATGACGGCATCCAGGGCGGGAATGATCGCCTCGACGATCGCCCGCAGCAGAATATTCCACACCGTGCGAAAGTCCGGGTCGGGCTCGGCCATGGTCACCGGGTACTCTTTCGCCGGCCGATCGGAGGACAGGAAGCAGGCGACCACGTAACGCAGGGCCTTACCCGCGGCTGTCGTCCGCTCGATGATGAGCGCCTCACTGGCGAACCCGCCCCAGGCCCCTTCCTTTCCCGTGGTCTTGAGGTCGGCCACTTCGGAGGCTGCGAACTTGGCCTTGAACGCATTCGCGAGCCAGAACATATCTCCGTCGATCAGAATCGCCGCGATCTCGTCGGACGTGGACGGGCTCACGAGTCGCCGCTGCGCCAGCAGCGTGAGATAGGTGGCGGCCGACCAGGCCATGACTTCGGTCGATGGCTGCTTGGGATACAGCTGCGGTACGCCGCCGCCGCAATTCCATCTCTCACCCCAGGAATCCCACAGCCAGAATCCACCGGTGTTGGGGTCGCACAGGCCGGACTGCAGCAATGCCGATCCCAGGTAAGGCGCGTGCAGGCCTTTCATGAGAAACGCCATGGCGTTGTTCATCGCATTGATGGCCGCCGTGCCAAACCCCTTGAAATGGGTGATCGCATCCATCTGTTTGCTGCAACCAGGCGTGAAGACCACCTTCTTGGTCGCTTTGTCGACCACGAGAATGGCCTCCAAGTCCGGCTGTTGGCCGGACTTGAGCCCCTTCGCCTTCCAGTCCTTGCGCAACTCGGCGAAGACCCACTTCTGGAGCTTCCCTGCGTCGGCGGCGGTCGCAGCGGGTGCCTGCGCCGCCTTCTGCGTCGCGTCGAACTCCAACTGGTGTGCCCCGTAGATCGGTCCGACCTTGGCGAGACTCGCCGGGTAGATCGCGTCGTGGTCGTGAAAGCTGGCGTAGTGGGGCTTGGTCAGCTTCCCCGCCGTCAGGTCGGCGAGCGCAACCGTAAATGCGTATGGCGAACCTGGCGCCTTCTGGAGTGCGGAGATCGAGGCGAGATCGGGCTTGGTGGGGCGATGGAGCAGCGCGGCGAGATCGGCCCTCGGGCTCTGATTGAGCGCATCCTGAAGCAGGGTATCGAACCTGGTGAGGCCGGTCACGAAGTCCGGCGTGGGTTTGTTCAGCGGGTCCAGGGTGAAGATCGTACCTTGCTTGTCCTCCGCATAGTGGTCCAGCAGCTTGACACAGGAGGGCAGCGCCATCGTCGCGTCTCAGCGTACGGCCGAGCGCCGGCGCGGGCGGGCGGGTGGTGCGGCGATGAGTGAGGCGCGGTACGGCGTGCCGATGTAGTCGTGGCGCCCCACCTTGGGCCGGCGACGAAGGCTGGATGGGCCCGAGGCACTCGGGTCGGGTGTGCCGGCATGCTGCTGCATAGGCCGCCTCGGTGCCAGGTGGGCGGAAGACCGACCGCTTGTCTACAGGGTATGGCTCGCCGAGGTGCCTGTCAATTCACGAGGTATGCAAGATCAGAGCAGTCGCCAAGCGACAAAATGGCCGCGGCGTGCGGCCGATGACCGGTCATCGAACCGATCGCCAAGCCCCAAGGCTCGCCGTGCACATGTTCAGGGGAGTCCGGGCGACTGAGCGGAAAGAGCTGCCTTTGGAGAACGCCTCGGCGACGGTGCTTC
>JBGQJV010000110.1:0-13719 GCA_041499215.1 Gemmatimonadota bacterium
GGCCATGGACGCCATCCGCCGGCTGGCCTCCCTGGCCCGGGCTGCCCGGGAGCGAGCCAAGCTCCGGGTCCGGCAGCCCCTGGCGACCATGCAGGTGGCCGTCCCCGCCGCTGCCCGGGGCCCGGCGTTCGACCGACTCCTGGGGATTCTGCAGGCGGAGGTGAACGTCAAACGGATCGAGACGGTGGCCTCGGATACCGACCTGGTCCGGCTCAAGGCCAAACCCAACTTCCGCTCCCTGGGCAAGCGCTGTGGAAAGCAGACTCCGGAGGTCGCAAAGGCGGCCGAGCGCCTGTCCCCGGACCAGCTCCGGGCCTTGGAGGCAGGGGGGGAAGCCCGGCTGGATGTGAACGGCGTGGAAGTGGTTTATTTTTCAGAGGATGTAGTGGTGGAGCGGGAGGTGGCTACCTCCTGGCTGGTGGAGAGCGCTGGGCCGTACGTTGCCGCGCTGGATCCGACTATCGACAGTACGCTGGCCGCCGAAGGCCTCGCCCGGGAGCTGGTGCACCATGTGCAGCGGCTCCGGCGGGAGGCGGGGTATCTGGTGAGCGACCGCATCGCGTTGGGGATCGAGGGCCCCCCGGCGGTACTCGCGGCGGCGGAAGCGCACCGGCGGTTCATCGTCGCCGAGACCCTGGCGCGCAGTCTGGAGCTGGGACGGCCGGTGGCGGAAGCGGATCTCAAGCAGGCGGTCGAGGTCGAGGGCTACGACGTCACATTCACCGTACGGCGGCACGCAGCCGCCGACTGAACTCTCGGGCGGATCGCGCCCGGACAGGGGCAGGGACCACGGCATGAACAAGAAGAACCTCACGCACTTCGAAAAGCGGCTCATGGAAGAGCGCGCCCGCGTCATGAAGGAGCTCGGGTACTACGACGAGTCCTTCAATGCCACGCTCCAGAACTCGGATGGCGACCTGTCGTCCTATTCCTTCCACATGGCCGACCAGGGCACCGACGCGATGGAGCGGGAGAAGCAGTTTCTCTTTGCCTCCCAGGAGGGCCGGTATCTCTGGCACGTGAACGAGGCGCTCCGCCGGCTGTACAAGACCCCGGACAAGTTCGGGCTCTGCCACACCTGCGGGAAGGAAATCAACTTCGAGCGCCTGGACGCGCTGCCCCACGCCCGCCTCTGCATCGAGTGCAAGGAGAAGGAAGAGAATGGGAAGCGGCGCTGAGCGGCGGCTCTACTGGAGCGCCGGTCTCGCCGTCCTCGCGGGCGACCTGGTGACCAAGTTCCTCGCCGAGCGCCATCTGCTGCGCTCGGCGGGGCGGGAAGTCATGGGTGACTGGGTCCAGCTCCGGCTGGTGTACAACCCCGGCGCGGCGTTCGGGCTCGACCTCGGCCCGATGTCGCGCTGGATCTTCATGGGCGTGGCGATCGTCGCCGTGGTTGCGCTGTTCCGCATGTCCGCCCTCGCCCGCTCCGGCGACTGGTTCCGCCAGCTGGCCCTCGGCCTGGTGAGCGGTGGTGCGCTGGGCAACCTGATCGACCGGGTGCGCTCCAGTCAGGGGGTAGTGGACTTCCTCGATCTCGGCGTCGGCCAGTGGCGCTGGCCTACGTTCAATGTCGCCGACATGGCGGTGAGCTGTGGTGCCATCGCCCTGGCGATCTCGCTCTGGCGGGAGGATGCCCGCCGCGAGGCGCTGGCCGCCGAGCAGCGGCCCGAGCGGACGCCGCCCGAGCCCGTAGGAGTGAGAAGTGAGGAGTAAGGAGTGAGGAGTGAGGATGTACACAGCACCAGCCAGCCGTCCCGCTCCGTGGCCATGACCGCCCCCGACTCCAGCAGCGCGCCGAACGACTCCTCACTCCTCACCCCTTACTCCTCACTTGTAATCCCTTACTCCTCTCTCTCCTTCTCCGTCCTCCCCCCGATCACCGAACGGCTCGACCGCTTCCTCGCCGACCAGTTGGCGCTGTCCCGCACCCAGGCCGCCCGCCTGGTTGCCGATCAGCGGGTCTCGGTCAACGGGCACGCAGCCCGGGCCTCGCGCACGCTGGAGCGGGGCAACCAGGTCTCCATCGACTTCCCCCAGACTGAGCCCCCCCGCACCCTCCGGCCGGCCTCCATTCCGCTCGAGGTGGTCTACGAGGACGAGCACCTCGCGGTGATCAACAAACCGGCCGGGCTGGTGGTACACCCCGCACCGGGACACTGGGACGACACCCTGGTGAATGCTCTCGTCGCCCGGGGAACCACCCTGTCCGGCGGTGCCGAAGGCCGGCCTGGCATCGTCCATCGCCTGGACCGGGATACCTCGGGCCTGATGGTTGTCGCCAAGACCGACCTGGCTCACCGACGGCTCGGCGCGATGCTGGCCGCCCGCCGGATCACCCGGCGCTACGCCGCCCTGTGCTGGGGCCATCTCGATCACAGCCCTACGGTGATCGAGGCGTCCCTCGGCCGGCATCAACAGGACCGGAAGCGGGTAGCCGTGACTGCCATCGGCCGGCCCTCCCGGACTGATGCCTATCAGGTGGCCCGGTTCGATCTGGTGGACCTGCTCCGGCTGGAGCTCCATACCGGCCGGACCCACCAGATCCGGGTCCACCTGTCCCACATCGGTCACCCCGTGGTGGGAGACCCGGTGTACGGGGCCGGCGGGAGCCGCAGAATGTCCGGCCCGCAACGGACTGCCGCGGAGGCATTGGAAAGGCTGGCACCACGGCAGGCTCTCCACGCCGCCTGGCTAGCGTTCCGCCACCCGGTCACCGGGGAAGCAGTGGAATTCCAGGCTGAATGGCCAGCCGATCTGGCACCCTTACTGGTCAACGCGGCGGGATCTCGAGACGCCGTTGCTCCCACCGGAGCCCTTGCGTATCTTCGTTTCTTTGAAGCACATGGCTGACCAACCAGCGCTCCGGTTCGTGCTCTTCAGACTGGGTTCCCTGGTCTGTGCCACCCCCGCGACCAGCGTCCGGGAGGTTATCTCGGCGGGCGAGCCGACCCGTATCCCGGGTGCCGACAAGAGCGTTGCCGGCCTGCTCAACGTCCGCGGGACGCTGCTCACCGTGGTCAGCGGACCCAGGCTGATAGGCCTGGCCGATGCCGAACCACCCGAGTCGGTGCTGGTGCTGGACCACGGCGGGCGGTCCGTCGGGCTGGCCGTTGATGAGGTGCTGGATCTGGTGGAGGTCCCTGGCGACCAGTTGGAGGATGGAGATTCGCTCCCCGGGATCGATCCCCGGCTGGTCCGGCGGGTCGGCCATCACGGGGACAGGGTGTTCGCGGTGCTGGATATCGAGGCGCTGGTGGTGCCGCTGCTGGGGTGAGCCGTCAGCCGTGAGCCGTCAGCCAGGCTGGCCGGTCCAGGTGCGGATGCCTCCCACCGAAGTGCTGAAGGCTGATAGCTGACGGCTGAAGGCTCCACTACACGGAGGCGTGCGTGAGCCATACGGTGCTGGTCTGCGACGATGCCATCTTCATGCGCACCATGATTTCGGACATCCTGGCGCAGGCAGGCTTCGAAGTGGTGGGCGAAGCCGAGACCGGACGCGAGGCGGTGGAAAAATATCGCCAGCTCAAGCCGGACCTGGTCACCATGGACATCGTCATGCCTGACATGGGCGGCATCGAGGCGGTGCGCGAGATCTGCAAGGACGACGCGGACGCCCGCATCCTGATGTGCAGCGCGATGGGTCAGCAGGCTCTGGTGGTGGAAGCGATCCAGGCCGGCGCGAAGGATTTCGTGGTCAAGCCGTTCCAGCCTTCCCGGGTGCTCGAAGCGGTCCAGCGCGTCCTCGGCTGAGGCCATGGACCTCTCCCGCTACGCCGCCCTCTTCCTTACCGAGAGCCGCGAACAGCTGAGCGCCTGCGGCCAGGCGCTGCTGGACTGGGAGCGGACCCCCAGCGCCGTCGAGCCGGTGGTCAGTCTGTTTCGCGCCATGCACACCTTCAAGGGCATGGCCGCGGCGATGGGCTACTCCAACCTGACGGAGCTGGCCCACCGGACCGAATCGGTGCTGGATCTGCTGCGGAGCGATCCGGTGGCGGGGCGTGAGCTGATCGACCTGTTCTTCCGAGTCACCGACGCGCTGGAACAGGGCGTGGCGGGGGCCATGGAAGGGGGCGACGCGAAGCTGAACTTCACTCCGCTGCTGGCGGAGCTGGACCAGGCCTCGGTCTCCACCACCCCGACGGGCAGCTGGGCGATCGCTTCGCGGCCAGCGGAGCCGGCAGCGACGCCGGCGGCCGGTGCGGGCGCGCGCGAGGTCCGGGTGACGATCCGGTCAGGTGCCGTGATGAAGGGCGCGCGGGCAATGCTCGCGATCCGACGGGCAGAGTCGCTGGGAAGCGTCACGGCGGTCCGGCCGCAGCCGGCTGCGTTCGAGCAGGAGGACTTCGACGGCCACTTCAGCTTCATGCTGCAGTCGCCTGCCGACGAGAATGAGATAACAGCGGCCCTCCGGGCTTCGGGCGAGGTGGCCGAGGTGGCGTTTGGGTCGGCGGCGGCCGAGCCGGCCGCCGAGGCGGCGGCCAGGGGCCGGCAGATCCGGATCGACCTCAGGCGGCTCGATGCCCTGATGAATCAGGTGGGGGAGCTGGTGGTGGCCAAGGGACGCCTGGCGGAACTAGCCGAGGCGAGCGACTCCCCGGAGCTCAAGGCGGTGGCTGCGCGGATCGGCCGGGTGGCGGGGGATCTGCACGGCGAAGTGGTGCAGGCGCGGATGACGCCGGTGTGGCAGGTCTTCGACCGCTTCCCGCGGGTGGTGCGGGACCTGGCACGGCAGCTGGGCCGCCGGGTGCGCTTCGAGGTGGAGGGGGAGGAGACCCAGCTCGACCGGGCGATCCTGGACGACCTGGGCGAGCCGCTCATCCATCTTCTGCGTAACGCCGTCGATCACGGTGTCGAGCGGCCTGCGGCCCGGAAGAAAGCGGGAAAGCCGGAGGAAGGGCTGATCCGGATCTCGGCGTCGAGCGACCGGACCACCGTGCTGATCCGGGTCATCGATGACGGCAAGGGCATCGATCGGAGCCGGGTGCTTCCCGAGGCGATCGCGGCCGGGCTGCTTCCGGTCGGGGCGACCGAAGTACCCGACGATGTCCTGCTGCGGGTGCTGAGCCGGCCGGGCTATTCGACCGCCGAGAAGGTCACCGACGTATCGGGCCGCGGCATGGGCATGGATGCGGTGATCTCGAAGGTTCGCACGCTGGGCGGCTCGGTGGAGGTGCAGACGGCGCCGGGGAGCGGCAGCACGTTCACCCTCCGGCTGCCGATGACGCTGGCGATCGTGCGGGCGCTGCTGGCCCGGGTGGGTGCGGAGCGCTACGCGATCCCACTCGCGGGGATCGCGGAGACGGTGGAGTTCCTGCCCGACCGGGTCGCGGCGCTGGAGGGTCGTGAGGCCTATGTGCTGCGCGATACGCTGGTCCCCACGGTGCGGCTGCGCGACCGGTTCGGGGTCACCGGGGCCAGACCGGCGGGCCGGGTGCCGGCGGTGATCGTGGAAGTGGGAGGCCGGCGTGCCGCCCTGGTGGTGGACGCCCTGGTCGGCCAGCAGGAGATCGTAGTGGAGCCGTTCGACGCTCCGAAGGGAACGCTCCCCCTGTTCAGCGGGGCCACGATTCTCGGCGATGGCGCGCCCGCGCTGATCGTGGACCCGGCGGCGCTGGTGTGAGGAGGCCCGGATGGACGACGTGAGGGAACTGCACGCGCTCCAGCGCGACGCGCTGCGCGAGGTGGCCAATATCGGGGCCGGCCACGCCGCGACGGCGCTCTCCCAGCTCACCAACCGGCGGATCATGATCAGCGTGCCGGAGGTCAACATCGTCCGGCTGGAGGAAGTGCCGGAAATCCTCGGCAAGGCCGACGACGTGGTGGCCGCCGTGCTGATGCACATGATGGGCGATCTCACCGGCCGCACCCTGGTGCTGTTCCCGGAGGAGAGCGCCCGCACCCTGGTGGACATCCTGCTCCGCCGGCCGCTGGGCACCACCAAGGACTTCTCGGAGATGGAGCAGTCGGGGCTCAAGGAGGTCGGCAACATCCTCTCGAGTGCCTACCTCAACGCGCTGTCCGACTTCATGGGGATGATGCTGGTTCCCTCGGTGCCCAGCCTGGCGATCGACCTGTGCGGAGCGGTGCTCACCTCGATCTACATGAACTTCGGGTACGACCGCGATTACGTCTTCTGCGTGGAAACCCAGTTCCTGTTCGAGGATCCGGGGCTCAAGCTGCGCGGGCATTTCCTCCTGCTTCCCGATCTCGCCAGCCTCCGGGCCATCTTCGACGCCATCCGGCTGACCTGAGGGCGCCGTGACCGGGCCCGCGCTGTCCGACCGGGATCTGACGGTCCTCCGTTCCTTCGCCCGGCGCATCGATTCCGCCGATGCGGGGGCACACAACAACCTCGGCGTCTTCTATTACCAGAAAGGGCTGATCCCCGAGGCGATCGAGGAGTTTCTGCGCGCGCTGGAGCTGGACCCGCGCATGCAGACCGCCAAGGAGAACCTCGAGATCGCGTACCACTCCACCGGCTACTACGACCGGCGGGTGGCGGAGCTGCGGGAGCGGCTGCGGCGCGACCCGATGGACAATGCGGCGCGGTGGGAGCTGGGACGGACCTGCGCCGCGCTGGGCCAGTGGGGCGAGGCGGTCGCGGAATTCACCGGGCTCCTCGCTCGCCGTCCCGACGACGTGGCCGCGCTGCTCCAGCTGGGGCTGGCGGAACGGGGGCGGGGGAACCTCGAGGCGGCCACCGCGGCCTTCGAGCGGGCTCGGGCGCTCGATCCGACCAGCTCGGTGACGCTGTTCTACTTCGGCGAGGCACTCTACAACCGCGGCCTCAACGAGCAGGCACGCCAGGCCCTCGAGGCGGCGGTCCTCAACAATCCCGACAACGCCGACGCGTACTACCTGCTGGCCTTTGTCTACGGCGATATGGGCGAGCACGAAAAGGCCCGGGCCGCCACCGGCCGGGCCACCAAGCTCAATCCCACGCTGGCGCGGGCGCAGAGCAACCTCTCCCTGCAGCGCTACGCGGGACTCGCCGACGCGGTACCCGGCGCCGCCACGCCCCGCAAGAGCGCGCCCCGCCCCCAGGTGGTGGAAGGCTCCAGCCTCGCCCACTACAACCTGGGTCTCGCCTTCCGGCAGAAGGGCTACTACGTCGAGGCGCTCCGGGAGTACCGGCTGGCTCTGGAGGCGGGTGAGGACGTCCGCCTGGTCCGCCAGGCCATGGCGGAGGTGCACCTGCTGCGGCGCGACCTGGCCGCGGCGCTCGAGCTGTACGACGCGCTGCTGGAGGACGAGGCCGGCTCGCCCAAGCTGTGGAACGAACGCGGGGTCTGCCTGCACCAGTCGGGCCGGCGGGATGAGGCTGCGTCGTCCTACGAGCAGGCCATCGCGGCGGACGCCGGCTACGCCCTCGCCTGGAACAACCTCGGCGTGCTGCGCACCCAGGTGCCGGATGACGAGCTGGCGTTGGAGGCGTTCCAGCACGCGCTCCGGTTCCGGCCCGACCTGACTGCCGCACGGCTCAATCTCGCCCTGGCACTGTTCCATCGCCGCCGGCTGCAGCTGGCCCTCGAGGCCTACCGCCAGGTGCTGGCGGCGCAGGGGCAGAACGCCGTGGCCTGGAACGGCGTGGGCCTGGTGCTGGTGGAGCTCCGGCGGTTCGAGGATGCCAAGTCGGCCTTCTCCCGCGCGGTCGAAGCCGATCCCGCCAACGCCTCGGCCCACTACAACCTGAGCTTTACCCTCAGCCACCTGGGCGACTTCGACGGGGCGCTGCGTGCCACCAAGCGGGCGCTGGAGCTGGAACCCTACTACGTCGCCCAGAAGTACTCCCTCACCATCGATCTCCAGTACGAGAACCCGGAGATCGCGGTGGTGCCGGAGATTTCCGCCGACGTCACCGCCGACCAGGTCGGCGGCGAGTTCAACTTCGACGAGCGGCTGCTCGACCGGATCTTCGACGAGCTGCAGCCGCCCGAGCGGCCGGCCGCGTCCCCCACGGCGGACGACCCGCTGGCCCTCGCGGGCGACTATATCGCCAAGGGCTTCCTGGAACACGCCTCCGCCCAGATCGAGCGGGCGCTCGCCCGGGGCAGCGACCCGGCCCGTGCAACGACTCTCCTCGGCGAGATCTTCGCGCGGCGCGGGCTGCACGGCGAGGCGCTGGAACGGTTCCGCGAGGCGCTGAATCTCGCCCCGGGTGAGTCCCGCGCTCTGCTCGGCGAGGCCAGGGCGCTGCTGGCGCTGGAGCGAGGGGCGGAGGCGGTAGAGGGAGCCGAGCGGCTGCTGAAGGTTGCCCCGGAAGACGTCGAAGCGCTGGTCGTGGTGGCCCGGGTGCGGCTCGCCGCCAACCAGGCCACCGCCGCGCGGGAGACCTTGCGGCTGGCGCGCGACCTGGAGCCGGGCCGCCCGGACCTGCTGCTGCTGGAATCAGGCGTGTCCGCTCAGCTGGGAGATATCGAGGGCGCGGTGGCCGCCTGCCAGGCGGCGCTGCAGCTCGACCCCTCGGTGCCGCAGGCCTGGCGCGACCTGGGCCGGATCGAGGAGCGCCGGGAGAACTGGGTGGGCGCCAAGGTCGCCTACCAGAAGGCGCTGGACCTGCTGCCGACCTACATGGAGGCGGCGCTCTCGCTCGGGGATCTGCTCAGACGGACCGAGAACCCCGCGCAGGCCGTGGACTTCATGGTCGAGGTGCTGATCGCCGATCCCTGGGACCTGGACGCCCTCCTGCTGCTCGGCCGGGCGCTGCTGGACGATGCCCGCCCGGAGCAGGCCCTCGAAGCACTCGACCGGGTGCTCAAGTTCGAGCCCGACAACGACGCCGGGCTGTTCCATCGCGGCATCGCCCTGGCCCGCGGCCGGCGCTACGCCGAGGCGGTCCGCAGCTGGGAGCGCGTGGCGCAGGTCAACGCCTCGGGGCCGTTTGCCCAGGCGGCTCGCACCCACGCCCGCTCCGCCCGGGATCTGCAGCACATCTTTGCCGGAGCGGCCTGACCGTGGCGATCGAAGGACCGCTCAAGGAGCTGAGCATCCATGACGTCTTCCAGCTGCTCGACCTGAGCCGGAAGACCGGAACCCTCCGGGTGGCCTCCGACCTCCGGCAGAACGCCGGCACGGTCTACTTCGAAGACGGCGTGGTGGTGGGCGCCGAGATCCGCAGCAATTCCCATCCGCTGGGCCGGCTGCTGGTGCGCGCGGGGCGGCTGAGCGAGGCGGACCTGACCCGGACTCGGGCGCTGCAGTCGGCCGGGGACCCCAGGCGTCTGGGTGAGATCCTGGTGGCCGAGGGGCTGGTGACCCAGCGGGACCTGAATCGTCACGTGCGGCATCAGATCGAGGAGGTGGTCTTCGAGCTGGTGGGCTGGTCGGAGGGGTACTTCGCCTTCGAGGACGGGAAGCAGAGCGAATGGCCCACCGAGGCGGCAACCCGCATCCCCACCGGGGTGCTGCTGATGGAGGCGGCCCGGCGCACCGACGAGTGGTCCCGGATCGAGAAGAAGATCACCCACCTCGGGCTGGTGCCCCGGCTCGCTCCGGTGGTGGACACCGCGGCACCACTCGACCTGCTGCCGGCGGAGTGGGAAGTCCTCACCGTGATCGATGGCGAGCGCTCGGTGCGCGAGCTGGCGAGCGCGCTCGGCCGGCCGGAGTTCGAGGTGGCACGAACGCTCTTCGGCCTGGCTACGGCCGGCATTATCCTGCTGGATGATCCGTCGCGCCGCGCGGTGGAAGCCATCGGCAGCGCCGATCTTCCCATCCTGCTCGGCGAAGTGGATCAGCTGCTCGGCGCGGGTGATCCGGAGTCCGCGGCTCAGGCGGCGGAACAGGCGGTTGCCGGGCACCCTGAAGAAGCGCTGGCGCATCTGGCCCACGGGCGGGCCCTGCTGGCTGCCGGGCGCTACGCCGAGTCCTCCGAGTCGCTGTGGCAGGCGGTGCAGCTCGATCCGGCGTCCGCGCCGGCACACCGGCTGTTCGGATTGAGCCTGGTCGCCATGGGGCGGTTCCGCGAGGCAGCCCAGGTCTGGGATCAATGGAAGCGGCTGGCGGACAAGCCACCGGAGGAAGACGCGCAGATGGCGATGGTGGACCGGGTACGGCAGGCGGCGCTGGCGCTGGAACTCGCCCTCAGGGGGTCGCGTGACTGAGGACATCCGCGCGCTCAGCGCGCAGTACGCCGCGGATCCCTCGAGCCTGGTGTTCCTCCGCCTGGCCGAAGCGTTGCGCCGTCGGCGGCAGCTCGATGCGGCGCTCAAGATCGCCCTGCAGGGTCTGTCGCGGTACCCGCACCTCCCCGAGGCGCACGATCTGTACGCCCGCATCCTCACGGACAAGCACGACTACGCCAACGCCTTCGACGAGTGGGACACCGTGCTCCGGCTCTCGCCGGATCATCTCGGCGCCCACAAGGGCATCGGCTTCCTCTACTATCGGGCGGGCGAGCCGGATCACGCGTTGTATCACCTCCGGCTTGCGGCGGAACTGGATCCCGGCGACGCCGGTCTGCGCGCCGCGGTGGAGCGGGTTGCCGGGGGTGAGGAGATCTGGGAAGCGCCGATGCCCGAGGCGCCGCCCGAGCGGGAGGAGGAAGCCCGGGCGGTGACGGTGGCCGCCGGCGATCCTTTCGCCGGGCTCGAGGGAGCGGAGGAGCGGCTGCTGCTGGTGGATCAGGATGGTTTCCGCCTCGGGGGTGGCCTCCTGTCCAGCGATGGGGTGGACGTGAGCGAGGCCGCGGCGGCGGTGCTGGCGGGCACGGCCCGCGAGGCGACCCGCGCCGCCCGGATGCTGGAGCTGGGGGAGTGGGGCCATCTCACCGTCGAGGCGGCCGGTGTGGGCGTCTGCCTGCTCAGGCCCACTCCCGATACCAGCCTGCTCTGCACCATGGATGCCGGGCTGCCCGCCGGACAGCTCTCCTTCTTTGCCGAACGGGCGGCCAAGGCCGCGCGCGCGTGGCTGGAGCGGGTGCGATGACCACTCCCTACGGCGCCATGCTCGATTCGCTGACCCGGCTGCGCGGCATCCGGGGCGTGCTGGTCGTCTCGATGGAGGACGGGCTGGTGGTGGCGGAATCGCTGATGGCCGGGATGAAGGGCTCGCCCATCGCCGCCCTGTCGGCAACGCTCGCGACCCGGGTCGCCGAGCTGACGGGGTCGTCGGGTCACGGTCTGCCGCGCTTCCTGCACCTGCAGGGCGGCGATGGGGCGCTGCTGGTGGCACCGGCCGCGTCCGACCTGCTGCTGGTGGCGGTCGCGGGACGGGATGTGCCGCTGGGTCTCCTCCGCCTCGAGATGCTCCGGATGGCGGAGCGGCTGACCTGATGCGGGCCATCGAACCGTGGGTGCTCGGCCCGCTCGGCACGTTCGTCAGCGAGTCTCAGGCCCGGCTGGCGCTGCTGATGACCACCTCGGGCCAGGTGGTGGCGCAACACGGCTTCGCCGGCTCGCTCGACCTGATGGCCTCGGCGGCGCTGGGTTCCGGCATCATCGCTTCCACCAGCGAGCTGGCGGTGCAGATGGGATGGGAGCCGTTCCGGATCGTGATGCATCATGGCTCGCGGCGGGCGCATTTCCTGGGCTGGTTCGACACGCCGCGCGGCCGGTGGATCGCGCTGGTGGTGTTCAGTGCCGACACCAAGCTGGGGCTGGTGCAGGTGTTCTTCGAACGGATGGTCGAGGAGCTGGTCGCGGCCACGCCGCCCGAGCCGGGGCAGAAGAAAGAGGTGCTGGCCGCCGACTTCGAACGGGAACTCAACGCGAGCCTGCGGGCCCTCTTCGGACGATAGACCATGTCCCTCGTCAACTTCACGACCCGCGAGATCACCTGCAAGATCGTCTACTACGGACCGGGGAGGTCCGGGAAGACCACCAACCTGCAGTACATCTACGGCCGGGTTCCGGAAGCCCGCCGCGGCCGCATGGTGAGCCTGGCCACCCAGACCGACCGCACCCTGTTCTTCGATTTTCTCCCGCTCGACCTCGGGGTGATCAGCGGCTTTACCACCCGGTTCCAGCTGTACACGGTGCCGGGTCAGGTCTACTACAACGCCACCCGGAAGCTGGTGCTGCAGGGCGCGGATGGCGTGGTGTTCGTCGCGGACAGCCAGGCGCGCCGGCTGGAGGACAACCTGGAGAGCCTGCAGAATCTGCAGGCCAACCTGCTGGGCCAGGGCGTCGACGTGCGCAGCTTCCCGATCGTGCTGCAGTACAACAAGCAGGATCTCCCGGCCGATCTGATCCTCACCTCGGCCGACCTCGACGACGCGCTCAACTTCCGCGGCTACCGGAGCTTTGCCGGCGACGCGGTGCGCGGGGCGGGAGTGTTCGAGACCCTGAAGGGCATCTCCGAGATGGTGCTGAAGCGGCTGGCCGCCTCGGGCGCGGGAGTGCCGTGAGTACCCGGCTCAACCCCCGCTACCGGTTCGACGCCTACGTCGTGGGCGCCGCCAACCGGCTTGCCGTGACCGCGGCCCGGGCGGTGGCGGAGTCGCCGGGCGCGGTCTACAACCCGCTGTTCGTCTACGCCAGCTCGGGGCTGGGCAAGACCCACCTGCTCATGGCGATGGGCCACCACGCGCTGGAGGTCAATCCCCAGATTGCCGTCGAGTACATGACGCTCGACGAGTTCATCGAGGCGTTCCACGCTGCCATCGCGGCGGGCCAGGGCGAGGCCTACCGCCGGCGCTACGCCGACGTGGGCCTGCTGCTGGTGGACGACGTGCAGTTCCTCACCCACCGCCGCGAGATGCAGGCGGAGCTGCTCCGGCTCACCAACACCATGCTCTCCGCCGGTCGCCAGATCGTGCTGTCCAGCGACCGCCCGCCCAACGAGATCGAGGCGCTGGATGAGCGGCTGATCCAGCGCTTCGCCGGCGGCCTGGTGATCGACATCTCGGCTCCGGACTACGAGACCCGGGTGGCGATTCTGCGACGCCAGGCGGAGGAGCGTAAGGCGACGTTTGATCCGAGCGTGCTGGATGCGGTGGCCACGCTGCCCATCGGGAGCATCCGCGAGCTGATCGGCGCGCTCAACCGGCTGATTGCCTTCCAGGCCGTGAGCGAGGGCCCGCTGACGTCGGCCCTGGCGCGCTCGGTGCTGGCCAAGACGATGCCGCAGACGGTGAAGTCCGGCTCGGTCCCAGCGGCCGCAGCAGGCACCGCGACCGTCTCGACCGTCGCGTCCGTCGCGGAGACGGTCGGGACGGACGAGACGGAAGCCCGGGTGGTCGCGGAGCCTTCGAGCGGACGAGACGAATTCAGCTCCTTCCTCACCGAGATCACCTCGGCGGTGGCGCGGCAGGTGGAGGCCTGGCGCGGACGGGTGGCCGAGGCGGTCATGCGCTGGGAGGGAGAAGGGTACCGGACCGAACGGCTGCAGCGGCTGCTGGAAGGGGAGGCGCCGGTCGACCCCGACGCGGCGCTGCACGATTACGAAGAAGACATCGAGCGGCTCAAGGCGCTGGCGGCGGAGGCGCAGGAGCTCGACCCCGCGGTGGCCGGCCGCGCGATCTTCCGCGATCCGGACCGGGTGGAAGAGGCCGGCACCGAAGTGCAGCGGGCCCGTGAAGGGCTGAGCCCCCCGCCCGGTCCCTCCCCGATCTGGCGGCTGGAGGAATTCGTCGAATCGCCCGCCAATCGGGTGGCGTTCCGGGCGGCGCAGGCGGTGCTGGAGCAGCCGGGTCACCAGTACAACCCGCTGGTCATCATCGGCGGAAGCGGGGTGGGGAAGACCCACCTGCTCAACGCCATGGGCAATGCGCTAGCAGCC
>JBGQJV010000111.1:0-13717 GCA_041499215.1 Gemmatimonadota bacterium
GAAGGTCTGGTGGGACCGCGAAGACTCGGCCTTTCAGCATTCGCTCTACCGGCCGTTCCCGGCGGTCGCCTCCATCACCGAGACCGGTGGCAGGCTGCTGCACTTCGCGATTGCCGACTCCGCCTGGATGAGGCGGGGAGATGCGGAGTGGCTGCGGAGTCATGGCGAGGGAGTCTGGACGCCACTGCTGACCGATCACGGCAAGCTGATGCACCTCTTCCTGGTGCGCGAGACGGACATGCTGGGGTTTGCTCATCTGCACCCCGCGACATCGGACTCGGTGCACTTCGTCGCCAGGTTACCTCCGCTGCCTGCCGGCCGATACCGGGTATTCGCCGATCTGGTCCATGCGAGCGGCTTCGCGCAGACCCTGGCGACGACGGTCGACGTTCCGGCCCGGACTCCAGACCCCGGGTGGCCGGCCGGGGACGATTCGTACTACGTCGGTGCGGGTGCCGGGCTCTCCGCCTCACTCCCGGGTGGCGCTACGATCACCTGGGAGCAGGGGACGGACCAGTTGGTCTCGGGGGCGCCGGCGCCGCTCCACTTCAGCGTGCGTGAGAAGGACGGGCGGCCTGCCGTGCTGGAACCCTACCTGGGCATGATGGCGCACGCGGTTGTGGCGCGAGACGATGGCAAGGTGTTCATCCATCTGCACCCCATGGGGACCGTCCCGGCCGCGGCGCAGGCTGTGTTCGAGCAGAGCGGACAGAGCAATGCGGCCATGGCCGGCATGCCCGACATGCCGCAAGGATCCGCGAGCGGTCGCCTGTCGTTCCCTTATGCCTTTCCCGAACCGGGGCGATACCGCATCTGGGTGCAAGTGAGGCGGTCCGGCAGCGTGGAGACCGCGGCTTTTGACGTCCTCGTGGGGAGCCAATCGCCCCCGGCCAGCTGACTCCCCGAAAGGCCTCCGCCCATGACCGGCCCCGGTTCCCTCCAACTACGGTCCGCCGCCGGCGCGCCCGGTGTTCGGCGCGGCCGCAATCTTGTGGTGTGCTGCGACGGCACCAGCAATGAGTTCGGCGACAGCAATACCAACGTGATCCGGCTGGTCCAATCGCTGAAGCAGGACCCCCAGACCCAACTGGTTTACTACGATCCGGGCGTGGGCACTCTGCCGGAGCCCGGGCTGTTCTCGAAACCCGCCAAGACCATCTCCAAGTGGATGGGGCTGGCATTCGGAAGGGGTCTGGTACGGAATGTCGAGGAGGCGTATGGCTTCCTGATGCAGAACTGGCGGCCAGGAGATGCGGTGTTCCTGTTCGGCTTCAGTCGGGGCGCCTACACCGTCAGGGTGCTCGCGGCCCTGCTGCACCAGATCGGGCTGTTGGTGCGCGGGCAGGAACAGCTCCTCCCCTATGCCATCCGGCTGTTCCGCGCGGTCCCGGATCGGGAGGAAGAGGATGCGGACGCGCGCTCCCGCTACTGGCGCCTGTGCGGCGAATTCCGCAACACATTCTGCCAGGCTCTGCCGCGGCAGATCAGCCGGCAGTTCCCGGTGCATTTCGTGGGCGTGTGGGACACGGTGTCGTCCGTGGGCTGGGTGTGGAACCCGAAAACATTCGCGTATACCGCGTACAATCCCGGAATCCGGATCGTCCGCCACGCGATCTCGCTCGATGAGCGCAGGGCCTTCTTCCGGCAGAACCTGTTTCGGCGGGAGAGACCGCGGCTGGACACCTCGGGGAATCTGCTGCCCTCACGGCAGGACGTGGTGGAGCGGTGGTTCCCCGGATGTCACTCGGATATCGGCGGCGGCAATCCGCCGGGGCGCGGGGCGTTGTGGCGGACCGCGTTCGACTGGATGGTGGAGGAAGCCGGTGCCGCCGGGATCGAGACCGACTCGGCCGCGCTAGAGCGGATCCGCTCGGTGCCCAGGCCCCCCGCCGAGCCGTGGGGGGAGCCGATCAACGAATCGCTGACCTGGAGGTGGTGGCCGGCGGAGTTCTTCCCGAAGATCTCGCCTCGCACCCGAATGCCCACCCTCGGCCTGTTTCATTCCCGTGTCACCCAGGGTGCGGTGCTGCACGAATCCGTACTCCGGCGGATCAGAGAGATCCCGGGCTATCGTCCCCCCAATCTCCCGGTGGAGACCATCAAGGCGATCCTCGATCTGCCGCAGGTTGCCGCCGGGGCAACCGTGGAGGTCCCAGCGCGTCGTCCCCTGATCGGCAGCGACCCGCCCCTGGGAAAAGCGCCCCGCAGGGCTTGACCGAATAGAACGATCGTGCTATTCTATGGCCATGGGCAAAGGCGCCGTTACCCGTCAGACCATTCTCGACCACGCCGCCGGCGTGGCCAGCGCCGCGGGTCTGGAGGGCATCACCATCGGCCGGCTGGCGGACGACCTGCATCTGTCCAAGAGCGGGCTGTTCGCGCACTTCCGCTCCAAGGAGGCGCTGCAGCAGGGGGTGCTGGAGGCGGCGGCGGAGCACTTCACCACGGTGGTGGTGCGGCCGGCGCTGGCTCAACCGCGGGGCCGGGCGCGGCTCCGCGCCCTGTTCGAACGCTGGCTGGAATGGGCCCGGGCCGAGACCACGCCCGGCGGCTGCATCTTCGTGGCGGCGGCGGTAGAGCTGGATGATCGCCCGGGTCCGGTGCGGGACCACCTGGTAACCCTGCAGAAGAGCTGGCTCGACTGCGTCGCCCGGGTGGTGCGCACAGCGATCGCGACGCGCGAGTTCCGGCCCCGTACCGACCCGGAGCAAATGGCACATGATCTGTACGGCATCATGCTGAGTTACCATCACGCCGCCCGGCTGCTGCAGGACCCCGAGGCCGAACGGCGGGCCCGGCGGGCGTTCGACGCGCTGATGCGCGCCGCGGCCTGAGCCGTATCCCCTCTCACACGTTCAAGCTGGAGTCGTCCCATGCCCCCGAGAGCCGCCGAGTCGCCTCAGCAAAATAGCACGAACGGTCGGCTGATTCCGGCCATCGCCGGCCTGGCCTCCGCTCTAGCGCCGGGTCTCAGCGCCCGGCTTGCCGAGCGGGTATTCCTCACTCCCGGCCGGCGGCAGCCGCGTCCCGCCGAGGGGCGGATACTCGCGGCCGGGTACCACTTCCGGGTGCCGTTCGGCCAGGGGCGGCTCGCGGCGTGGTCGTGGGGTGATGGCCCAACGGTGTTCCTGCTCCATGGCTGGGGCAGCTCGGCCGGGCGGATGACCTCGTTTGTCGATCCGCTGGTCCGGGCGGGCTTCTCGGTGGTGGCGTTCGATGGACCGGGCCACGGCGGGTCGGACGGCCGGACCTCATCCGTGATTGAGCTGACGGCGGCGCTCCGGGCCGTGACCGAATGGACCGCAGCGGCCGACGCGGCGCGCGGCCATGCCGGCGCCATCGGCCACTCGATCGGCGGTGTCGTGATCGCCCTCGCCGGCCGCCAGGGGGTTCGCTTCCACCGGGCGGTGTTCCTCGGCTCGCCCTCCAGTCTCGAGACCCCGTCGCACGAGTTCGTCGCCCGCCTCGGCCTGAGTGCCGAGGTGAGCGCCCGGATGCAGCAGAACATCGAGCGCCGCTTCGGTGTCGCCTGGCGCGAGCTGGCCATCATCCGTGCGGTTCCCGAAACGCGCGTGCCGCTCCTGGTGGTGCACGACGCGGGCGACCAGGCGGTTCCGGTGGAGGAGTCGGCCCGCATCGTGGCCGCATGGCCCGGGGCCGAGCGGCTGGTGACGGAGGGTTTGGGGCATCATCGGATCCTGCAGGACCCGGACGTTGTAGCGCGGGCGACGGCGTTCATTGCCGGTGTGCCCGCGCCGGTTCCGCCACGCGACGCGCGGGCTGAGGGCCGCGGAAAGACCGGAGGCAGGGTCTTGGCCGGAGATCGTCGCTAGCGGGCGTCGAGATTGTCCTGCGTGTCATCTAGTCCGCGGTTCAACGCAGATGCGCGAGTCTCTGGTGTCGGCGAGGAGGCCAGCTACCGAAGCCGTGGCACGCCACGTCCGCCGCCGAACGCCTGGGTCCCAAAACCGGACGTTGAGTGGATGGTCCGGACTTGGTCGAGTCTGCTAACCGCAACGAGCACAGTCATTTAAGGCAATCCAGCCGAAGGCACGCAGGTTGCCCATCCACCCTCCTCCGGATGGTGCTGGGAGACTCTACAGCTGATCGGCGCGGGGCTCGCCGTCGGGGTACCAGCGGCTCTCGCCGCGGCACAGCTGATCCGTGGGCACCTGTTCGGAGTGGGTGCCGCCGATCCGCTGACGATTCTGGTGACAAGCGGCCTACTGATCGGGATTGCCGTGGTCGCCGGCTTCATCCCCGCGCGCCGTGCAGCGAGCGTCGCGCCGATGGTGGCGCTCAGGCGGGAGTGACGGCTGGGCAGCCGGCAGCGAGCCGTGAACAGTGAGAAGTGAGAAGTGAGAATCGCGTGGTGCTCCCGGTGGACGGGATCGCTCACTGCTCACTGCTCACTTCTCACTTGTCACTTCTTACTTCTGGCTGCTCTTGGCTCCCTCGCGGCCCCGGGCGGCGAAGACCGGGTGACGCGTGATCGGAAGCCAGCGCCGAGCGGTCGTGTGATAGACCTCCCAGTCGGGGGTGATTCCGCCGGTCTGGATCACCTCGGCGAACTCTTCGGCCGTGCTGAAGCTGAACTCGCTGTGGGCCGCGTTGCGGACCTTGATCTCGGACACTGAGGCCACCCCTGTGGTTCGGACACGAGGAGGTTTTGCAACTCCTGGACCCGGATCGCTAAACGGTTGCTCGTGAAGGGCTTCGTCGGCTGCGGCCAGTTTGCGCCATCGGGCGGACGCGGGCAGGATGCGCGACAGATCGGATGGTACGCAAAGCGGGTCACCTGCATCACCACGGGACAACGCGGCTGGAGACTGTGGCCGAGGTCACAACTTTCTCATCGCTTCACTCTTCTCGGGTTACTCCCCTCACAACCGGCCCTCACTCCGGATTGTCCAGGCCGGACAATGGGATTGCGAAGACGGCTCTTGCGCGCTTAAGGGGCATTTGCTAGACTGTGTGCCGCTTGACGGGAGTCGCGTCCCCTGATGGTCTACGGTTAGAGGCTGGTGCTGTACGCATCGAGCCGAAGCCGGAGCAGCAGAGCCCAGGCTCGCTGCAAGAGACCCAGGAGACGCGACTTTTCTTTTGGGGTGACTGAATCACACAACGGCTGGGGAACAGATCGACGATGACTGCCAAAGTGCTTTCCACCACTTGTCTTAGCCCCCTTGATCGGGTGGCTGGCCTAGGGGCCACCGGGCATGTCCTCCGGGAGCTGGTGGGCCGCCAGGCCAAGAGGCCGGGGCGGGCAGATATGGTGTTTTCCCATCGGCGCCCCGAAGTCGTCGGCGGGAGCACCAGGTTCGGCGGTCGACCCATCGGTTCGGGTCGACTCAGTATGGGATCGGCAGCTTTGTGGTATGGATGGGATGACAGCGCGCAGGCGGGAGGGACAGAGCAGGGACCATGAGGTCCTGAGTTCAGTCCAGCTCCCGAAGGGGATGAGTGATCGCCCCACCTGCGCGCACGGCGCCGGGTGGGGCGATCGGCGTTTGTGATGGTGCTCCGGCTCTTTGACAACCGATCGATGCATGTGTGCAGGCAGGAAGTGGCCGGCGGACGGGTGGCGTGCTCACACGAGATCACGCGACTCCCGGGTGGGGGCGTCATTCGTTCGTCGTGCCATGGGTTCGAGGACGGTCGGGACGGAGGAGACGGACGGGTCGTCCTGTGACCGGCTCGATCGTCCCGTGGAGCCGTAGCGCAACGGAAGCGCGCCCGACTGTCTCTCGGGAAGGTGCGGGTTCGAATCCCGTCGGCTTCGCCTTGGCTCTTATAGCTCACCGGTAGAGCGGCTGGGTGAAATCCAGCGCCGAGCGGGTTCGACTCCCGCGGGAGCCATCCACGCCGCCGTGGCGGAATCCATACGCGCGACGCTCAGAACGTCGTGGGCCACGTGCCCGTGAGGGTTGAGCTGCGGCCGCGCGGTCCCTCGCCCTGCTCGGGACGCGCGCCCTTGCTCCGCTTGCCGGACGTGCCGTCCGGCACCGGCTCTGACGGGCCGGGCGCGTCGAGTCCCTCCGCCGGTATCCTCTTCTCTCATTGCGAGGAAGGCGCAAAGCGCCCGACGAAGCAATCCCGCCGCTATCCCACGGGATTGCTTCGGCCGCTCCGCGGCCTCGCAATCAAGGAAACCGGCTCCTGTAGCTCAGACTGGCAGAGCACCCGCCTCGTAAACGGGAGGGCGTCGGATCGAAGCCGACCGGGAGCCCCACTCCGGAGTGATGGCCGAGCGGCAAGGCACCCGGGTGCTAACCGGGCAAGGCATCGTTGATGCCCGCGGAGGTTCGATTCCTCCTCACTCCGGTTGAGCCGTCAGCCATCAGCCGTCAGCCATCAGAGCCGAGTTCACAGCTGACGGCTGACGGCTGCCTCAGGTGCGTAGCTCACCTGGCAGAGCGCGGGGATGTGGCCCCCGAGGAGGCGGTTCGAGTCCGCCCCACCTGATCCTGGAGCGCGACCGAGCCCCTTCAGGAGCGCGCAGCGCGACTCGGAGCGAGGGAGTCCCTCAGGGAGAATCGGCTGGATGAGGAATCGGTCCCGAAAACCGCCGGGCCTTTGGCCTTGTGAGTTCAAGTCTCACCCGCTCCGCCTGTAGCTGAGCCGGTTCAAGCCCCCGTCTGATACACGGGAGCACGGAGGTTCAACTCCTCCCAGGCGGACCTGATCATCACTCCCCGTAAGCATTGCCGCGTGATGCACTGGGCTCTTAACCCCAGAGAGCGGAGTTGAGCTACGGCCGCGGCACAGCCGCGGCCTTGCCCCGCTTGCCGGACGTTCCGTCCGGCATCGGCCCTCACGGGCCGGACGCGTCGACTCTCCGACGGGGGACTTGCTGTCGAAAGGAGGAAACAATGCAGAAGTGCACAGATGCCGATCGCTACGATGCCCTTCGGCCCCCGCGCTGCAACGGCGGTCGAGGCTGTGAAGCGTGCCGCATCAAGTATCACAGCCGCTTGCGGGCGCTCGCCCGACGGCGGCAGCGTGTATCCGCCAACTGCTAACGGCTAACGGCTAACGGCTAACGGCTAGCGACCATCGGCTGACGGCTGACGGCTGACGGCTGACGGCTTTCGGCTTTCGGCTGACGGCTGACGGCGAACGGCGAACGGCTAACGGCTGACGGCTCATGGCTGACGGCTCCCCTGCACCCGTAACTCAGCCGGCCAGGGTGTCGCGCCGCCAGCGCGAAGGTCGCGGGTTCGAATCCCGCCGGGTGCTCTATCGCTCCAGTGGCCGAGTGGCCCGAGGCACCAGTCTTCCAAACTGGTCACAGGGGTTCGATTCCCCTCTGGGGCTTGTGAGACAGAGTGAGGAGTGAGAAGGGAGCAGTGAGAAGTGAGAAGGAAGCTCGGGCTTTGCTCGGGACGGCGGGACACGCGCGGATAGCTCAGCCGGGAGAGCGCCGGTCTCACATACCGGAGGACGCTGGTTCAACCCCAGCTCCGCGTACCAGGGCTGGTAGCTCAATGGAAGAGCGCCCCTTTCGCACGGGGGAGATTCCGGGTTCGAGCCCCGGCCGGTCCACTCAACTGCAGTGAGAAGTGAGAAGGGACAGGGAAGAAGGGAGGGGACAGGCTTCCTCTCCCACGCGCCAGGTGCTCAGGCTCAGTGGTCACTTGGCGCTTCTCCCTTCTCACTTCTTACTCCTTACTCCTCACTTCTTACTCCTTACTCCTCACTTCTTACTCCTCACTTCTTACTTTTCCTCACCCCCACCTCGGAGGGCGCCATGTACATCTTCGGAACGCACGACGACGCCACGCGGGCGCAGCTCGCTAAGGTGGCGGTTCGGGCACGGCGGGTCGCCCTGATGGCTGACGGCCACGTGGGCTACGTGATGCCGATTGGCGGTGTGGCGGCCTACGACAACGCCGTCTCGGTCGTGGGGGTCGGGTTTGACATCGCGTGTGGCAACGCGGCGATCCGGACCGACAAGACGGTCAGTGACCTCGGTAACACCGGTAACCAGGTGGCCCGTCGGTTGGCCAACCTCGCCGACGAGATCGCCGAGACGCTGAGCTTCGGGATGGGGCGGAAGAACCGGGCCGACGATGCCCCGACCGATGACCCGCTGTTCGAGGATGCGGCGTGGGAAGCGGTGCCGCCCAAGCACCGGCAGGCGCTCCAGGTGAAGGCGCGGCAGCAGCTCGGCACGGTGGGAAGCGGCAACCACTATGTGGACGTGTTCGCCGATGAGGCGGGTGTCCTGTGGGTAGGAGTGCACTTCGGCAGCCGTGGCTTCGGCCACACGGTGGCCTCCAACTTCCTGGCCTTGGGCCAGGGGGCGAAGTGGGGCGAGCGGGTGCCCGAGACCGAGCTGCTGCTGTCGCTGGACCAGCCGCTGGGGCATGACTACTGGCAGCTGATGGAGCTGGCGGGCCGGTACGCGTATGCCGGCCGGGAGTGGGTGGCCCGGAAGGTGACGTCGATCCTGGGCGGCCGGGAGGTGGAGCTGGTGCACAACCACCACAACTTCGCCTGGAAGGAGCGGCACGAGGGCGAGGACCTGGTGGTGGTCCGGAAGGGGGCGACCCCGGCGTTCCCGGGCCAGCTCGGCTTCATCGGCGGCTCGATGGGCGACGACGCGGTGATCGTGCGGGGAACGGTCTCCAACGATGTGGCCGTGACCGACATCCAGCGGGAGGCGCTGTTCTCGACGGTCCATGGCGCCGGTCGGGTGATGAGCCGGACCGCCGCGGCCGGCAAGCGGCACCGGAAGACGGGCCGGGTGCTGAGCGAGGGCAAGGTCTCGCCCGAGATGATGCAGTCGTGGGTCGCCGAGAAGGGTGTGGTGCTGCGGGGCGGTGGGCTGGATGAGAGCCCGCATGTGTACCGCCGGCTGCCTGAGGTGCTGGCGGCCCAGGGCGCCACGATCGAGGTCCTGCATACGCTCCGGCCGCTCATCGTGGTCATGGCCGGGGCGGATGAGTTTGATCCGTACAAGGACTGAACTGCAGAAAGGAGTGAGAAGTAAGAAGTGAGAAGTAAGACTGGAGAGGGGGCTGGCCCACTTTCCTTTCACTACTCACTTCTCACTTCTTACTTCTTACTTCTCACTTCTCACTTCTCACTTCTCACTTCTCACTTCTTACTTCTCACTTCTTACTCCTCACGGCTCACCCCTCACTGCTACCCCGAAGGTGCAACAGGAAGCACACGACCCTCCGAAGGTCGAGGCTCCGGGTTCGAATCCCGGGCGGGGTTCTGTGACACCTGTCACCCCGAGCGCGGCGAGGGATCTCCGACCCTCATTGGCAGGTCAGGTCTGAGATCCCTCGGGGCTTCGCCCCTCGGGATGACATGGGAGCGCCCCGCTCGCAACCCATCCACCCTTCTCACTTCTCACTTCTCACTGCTCAGATCAGCCCCGTGGTCCAACGGACACACGACGCCCGGCTACGAACCGGGAGGATGAGGGTTCGACTCCCTCCGGGGCTTTCCGTCCTCGTGGTCAAGCTGGCAAGGCGACGGCCCGCAACGCCGTAATCGTCGGTTCGATCCCGACCGAGGACTCTTTCCTGCACACCCCCCATCTATCGGCTGTCAGACGGCCAACGCAACATCAGAACCGCGGAGAGGCCCCATGCTGTGCCTGATCTACAACACGACGGGAGAACCGCTGGAGCTGGTGCCGTCGCTCATGGGTCTCGTCCTCCACCTGCGGGGCAGGGCGGTGATCCTGGAGACGCTGCCGGGGAAGGTGGCGCGGAGCCAGCGGCTCAGCTTCCCGCTCCCGGCGAGCGTGGTGCTCCGGAAGCACCGGCGGGTGCGCTCGCGGGTGGCGGCGCTCACCAACGAGCACCTCTTCCTGCGTGACGGCCACCGCTGCGTCTACTGCGGGCGGCACCGGCGCGAACTGGGACCCCGGGAGCGGCTCACGCGGGACCACCTGGTCCCGCGGTCGAAGGGCGGGGCCGACGAGTGGCTGAACGTGGTGACCGCGTGCAGCTCGTGCAACCACCACAAGGACGATCGGCTGGCGGAGGACCTCGGCCGGACGTTGCGGGTGACTCCATGGGTCCCGTCGCGGGGTGATCTGGTGACGCGTCGCCTGGCCGCACGGATGCAGTAACCCCACCGGCAGTCGAGTTGGACTGCCGGTGGGGAGCAGTGGAGACCGTAGCTCAGTTGGTAGAGCATCGGACCGTCGGTCGCAGGTTGAGCTACGGCCACTTGCCCTCGCTCGCTCGGGACAAGCGGGCCTCGCTCTCCTCGCCGGGCTCCGCCCGGCGCCGGCCCTTCGGGCCGGACGGATCGAGTCCAGCTGGTCTCCCTGTAGATGGAAGGTGGGTCAGCCGAGGAGACCCTTGCCAATCTTCGTCCGGTAACGGGCCGACGGTTGAGGGTTATCGACCAAAGGCGGGTTCGATGCCCGCACCTCGTGCTGATCCAGGTAGTCAAGGGCTGAAGCCCTTGCTCGGCGTCCAGCTCCTGAAGGACCAGTTGGATAAACACGGCGTCCTTCAGGACGCGGATGCCGAGCACGGCCTTCAGGCCTTGAAAAAGAAAGGGCACACGGGTCGCAGAGACTGGGTTATCGCCTGAAACGCAAGACACCAGTTTCATCAGGGTTTATCCGGGTGCCTGAACAACAATAAGAAGTGCGGAGTGAGAAGTGAGAAGTGAGGAGTGGGAGGACCACGACATCCGTCCCGTTCCGCCTGATTCTCCTTCCTGCTCACTTCTTACTTCTCACTTCTCACTTCTCACTTCTCACTTCTCACTCAGCAACGAAAGGAGAGACGGAGATGGACTTCACGAAGCATTTCGCCGCTCGCCTGAAGCGTCTCCTGACGCCGCAGCACGAGCCCATCCCGAACACGACCCAGGTGCCCAACTCGGCCGGCGGCTACGCCTGGCTGGTCGACAAGTGGACCCGGCTCGACCGGTTCCTCGTGCTCGGCAGCGAGGGTGGGACCTATTACGTCGGCGAGCGCCAGCTGACCGGGGAGAACGCCGTGGCTGTGGTGGAGTGCCTGACCGAGGATGGTCCGCGCCTGGTGCGGCGGATCGTTGAGCTGAGCGTGAGCGGGCGAGCGCCGAGGAATGACCCGGCGCTGTTCGCCCTGGCGATTGCCTCCGGTCTGGGAGGTGCCGACACCAAGGCTCTGGTCTGGGCCGCGCTGCCGGAGGTGGCGCGGACAGGTACGCACCTGTTCCACTGGCTGCAGTACCTGAAGGCCTTCCGCGGCTGGGGCCGGGGCGTGCGGCGGGCGGTGGCGGGCTGGTACACCGCGAAGCCGGCCAGGGACCTGGCGTATCAGGTCCTCAAGTACCCGAGCCGGGACGGGTGGTCCCATCGGGATGCGCTTCGGCTGGCTCATCCCAGGGCGCCGACGGTGGCGCACGACCTGGTGTTCCGCTACGCCACCAGGGGCTGGGAGGGGGTGCTGACCCTCGCCGGTGTGGGCGACATGGACGTGGTACAGCTCATCGAGGCGGTGGAGGCCCTGTCGCACCAGGCGCCGGGACTCGCCGCCCGGACAATCACGCGGCACGGCCTGACCCGGGAGATGGTGCCTACGGCTCTGCTCACGCATGCCGTGGTGTGGGAGGCGTTGCTCCAGCGGATGCCGCTCACCGCCATGATCCGGAACCTCGGCGTCATGAGCAAGGTGGGTCTCCTCGCGCCGATGAGCGATGCGATGCGGATGGTCACTGGACGCCTGGGTGACCGGAAGGCGCTGCACGGGGCGCGGGTGCATCCGATCGCGCTGCTGGCGGCGCTCAAGACCTACGCCCAGGGTCACGGGATGAAGGGGCGGAACAGCTGGCAGCCGGTGTCCCAGGTGGTGGATGCGCTGGACCGGGCGTTCTACCTGGCGTTCGAGAACGCGCCCTCCACCGGCCGGCGGATCATGCTCGCACTCGATGTCTCCGGGTCGATGTCGGCCCGGGTGAACGGGATGGAGTACCTGGATTGCCGCGAGGCGTCGGCAGCGATGGCGCTGGTGACGGCGGCGCGCGAGCCGAATCACCTGTTCACGGCGTTTACCGCGGGAAACTATCCATCCCGCTGGTCGCCACGACTGGGGAGCGGGCTCTCGACCCTGGCGATCTCGCCGCGCGAGCGGCTGGACGACGTGGTCAAGCGCATCAGCGGGCTCGAGTTCGGCGGAACCGATTGCGCCCTGCCGATGCTGGAGGCACTGAAGCATCGGTGGCCGGTCGACCTGTTCGTGATCTACACGGACAGTGAGACCTGGGCCGGCCAGGTGCATCCGTCCCAGGCGCTCCGCCTGTACCGGGAGCGGATGGGCATTCCGGCCCGGCTGGTGGTGGTCGGGATGGCGTCGAACGGATTCAGCATTGCGGACCCGGCCGATGGCGGGATGCTGGACGTGGTCGGGTTCGACACGGCGACGCCGCAGGTGATCGCGGATTTCGGTGTCGCGTAGGTTCTCTCCTAGGGCCCGGCCTTCCTCGGATACGCCGGTGGCGGCGGCACCGGCACCGGGTGGGTCCGAATCTGCTCGCGCAGATAGCCCAGCGCCGCGTCGAGCTGGGCATCCCCACCCTGGAAGGTCGCATGCGGCAGGTTGTCGACCACGATGTCCGGGTCGACCCCGTGCCCCTCGATGAGCCAGGTCCCCTCGGGACCGTAGACCCCGAACTCGGCCGCGGTTGCGATCCCGCGATCCACCAGCACGTTGCTGGAGGTGAGCCAGATCTCTCCGCCCCAGGTCCGGGTGCCGATGATCTTGCCGAGCCCCAGCCGGCGGATGCCCTCGGTGAAGGCCTCCCCGTCGGAACCGGTGGATGCGTCGCACAGCACCACGAGATGGCCGCGGAACGCGTACTGCATGTTCCAGGACGGTTTGCCCACCCGGCCCTGCCAGTAGAACCACGCCTTCCGGAGCAGTTTCTCCAGGATCCAGCTGTCGATGTTGCCGCCGCCGTTGTGCCGCACGTCGATGATGAGGCCCTCGCGGTCAAACACCGGATAGAAGTCCCGGGCCCACTGGGCGATATCGTTGCTCCCCATCGCCCGGAGATGCACGTATCCGATCCGTCCGGCGCCCTCTCGTTCTACCGTTTCCCTCCGGCTGAACTCCCACTCCCGGTAGCGCAGGTCCTGGGCCTCATTGGGGGAAATCGGTACCGCGATCTCGTCGTGCGATGGCCCGCCCGCCTTCGGTTTGATGCGGAGCAGTGCCTGACGCCCCGCCCGGTTGCGCAGCAGCGTGCCGGGGTCGGGCGAGGAGAGGAGGGCAACGCCGTTGATTGCCTCGATCAGGTCGCCATCCGCCACGGTCGTCAGCCGGGCCAGCGGCGCGAGCCCGGCTGGCTCGTCCGGATCAGTGCGATAGATGTGGGCGATGCGGTAGCCGCCGCCGGCCTCGTCCCGGACCAGCTCCGCACCGAGCGAGGCAGGGGCGACGGTGTCCACTCCACCCCGCCGGTCGCCACCGTAGACGAAAATGTGCAGCGCCGACAGCTCGCTCACCATCTGGGCAAGCAGGTCGCTGAGCTCCTCCCGATCGGTGACCCGATCCACCAGGGGCTGGTACTTGGGAAGGATCGAGGGCCAGACGGCCCCATGCATGCCGGGGTCGTAGAAGTAGTCCCGCTCCAGGCGCCAGGCCTCGGCGAACATCTGGCGCCACTCCTCGCGCGGCACGATCGGGAAGGACCAGCCCGACAGGTCTACCTGGGCCTTCCCCAGCTCTCCCGGCTTGGCACCGGCATCCAACAC